>NZ_BAABWR010000008.1:0-195400 GCF_040370605.1 Aliiglaciecola sp. NS0011-25 | reverse complement strand
AAAGCACCCGCCTACAGGGTTGAAGCCATCAAATTACGCGCGCGGGGCTAAAACACCCTCCTACAGGGAAATGTGATACATCATGGTAAACGCAGGGGGTAGCATGGCCTTTAGGCCATGGAAGCCATCAAGTTACGCGTGCGGGGCTAAAGCAACCGCCTACAGGGAAATGCGATACAACATGATAGACACGGGGTGTAGCATGGCCTTTAGGCCAAGGAAGCCATCAAATTACGCGTGCGGGGCTAAAGCAACCGCCGACAGGGAAATGCGATACATCATGGTAAATGGGGGGGTAGCATGGCCTTTAGGCCAAGGAAGCCATCAAATTACGCGTGCGGGGCTAAAGCAACCGCCTACAGGGAAATGCGATACATCATGGTAAACACGGTTTGTAGCATGGCCTTTAGGCCATAGAAGCAGCCAAATTACGCGTGCGGGGTTAAAACAGCCGCCTACAAGTGTATCAAGGAATCGAAAACGTTGAGGGTAGGGGTTTAACTGATTAGAAAAGGGAATTACCGGTTTGATTAAACCGGTAATTTATAAGACTGCCAGAAATTTTCGAACAGATCTTTAGGCATGATAGCGCCTGGTGTTTCAATCACTTTACTGGCCGCAGCACTAGCTGCTAAAGCAGAGGTTTTAGGATCGAAACCGGAAACGCGAGCACCAATATAAACGCCATTAAATGCATCACCCGCTGAGGTGGTATCAACTACGTTGTCATTGGGCACAATGGGGACAACCTCTCGTCCGCCTTCGTTGATGATGATGACGTTCTTCTCGCCTTGCTTCATCACCAATTCTTTTGGCGAATACTGCATGCACAACTCGATACACTGCTCAACATCATCCATACCGTAAAGCTTATCAAAGTCATCTACGCCGGGAAGTAATACATCAGCTATCTGGAATGCCTTTTCGATATTTAATTTCGCAATATCGGCAGAACGCCAAAGCTGAGGGCGGTAGTTAGGATCAAACGCAATCACCACGCCAGCCTGCTGCATTTCCTCTAGTTTCTGCCAGAACAAGGATCTTTCTTCATCCAACAAAATCGCTAAACTTATGCCTGAAAAGAAGAACATTCCGGTTTCATTTAACGCCAATGACTGCTCAGAAGACAAAGCACTGACCATGCGTTTCGCGGCAGAATCACCCCGCCAATAAATGAATGAGCGCTCACCAAAATCGTCAGTAATTACCATATAACTGCCAATATGATGTGAAGCTATTTTCGGAAGAAACTGGGTGCCGATGCTCTCATTGGATAGACGAGACACCAACTCACTACTGAGTCTGTCCATTCCTAAGCACGACATAAATTCAATGTCTAACTTAGGAAAGGCGCGTTTTAAATAGACACAAGAGTTATATAAATCGCCTGCAAATGACTTTCCAAGCTCACTCTCACTCTTGTTTACCAACTCAAGCATACACTCGCCTGCAAATACTAGCGGCCCGCTTACTTTAGTAAAAATATCCACTGACGGGTTATCGCTGGTATTTTCATTCTGATGTGACATTCATTGGTTCTCTATTAATAAATATTATAAAAAGTCTTCTCTAAGTGGGCTGAAAACATCGATTAAAATGCCAGCTTTTTTGCATACTGCACCGTGGTCAGCATGTGGTAGCATAAAAAAGCAATCGCCAGCTTTCAATAATTGTTTTTCTTCGCCTACTTGTACTTCAAATTCACCGCTTTCGATGTAGGTAACTTGAGAATGAGGATGGGCGTGGACATAACCAATCGCATTGTCGTCAAACCAGATTTTGGCCATCATAATTTGGTCGTTATAGCCCATTAATTGGCGTTTCATGCCGTTACCAATATCTTCAATTGGTTGTTTATCACCGTAAATAAACGCTTCGCTATGTGTCATATTTTTTCCCCAAGTTAATTTATGGTGGTATCTAATCAACTTAACCCAAAATTGTCAACCATTAATACCCTCTTGTTGTTACCAATTTAAATTTTATTGGTAATAATCTCGGGGGAGGTGTATGCTAGGTTTATTACCTTAGTTGTTAAGCAAGTGTAAAAAGTAAAACGGCTTGTTCTGACTAAGTATTAGTACAAACTTAAGTATAAGTAAAATAAACAGAAAGCGAAATAATAGTACAGCTGTAGTGTTTGGGTGAGAGGTCATAAGATGAAAAATCGTCGCATGTTTTGGCAGATAGTCGAAAAAATCGAAGCGTTAATTGATTCCGGAAAGTATCCTCCCGGCAGTCGATTACCACCCGAACGTGAATTAGCTGAAACGTTTAACGTAAGCCGTCCTACTATCAGAGAAGCTATCATTGCTTTGGAAGTAAGAGAGCGAGTTGACGTGAAAACAAGTTCTGGGGTTTACGTGCTGGAAAATCCGCAAAAAGCTGAACCTGAAGTGAAAGTCAGTGCCTTCGAATTAACCCAAGCAAGAGCATTAGTTGAAGGGGAAGCCGCAGCATTAGCAGCAGCCTCAATTACCGAACAAGAATTGACTGATTTAGAAGCCACTTTAGTTGCCATGGAAAAAGGCATACAACCGGAAAAGGCCGATCGCCAATTTCACCTCATCATATCCAAAGCAACGCGAAACAACGCGGTCTCTTTAGCGGTTGAAAAATTTTGGCAATTACGAGATTCAGAGCCAGAGATTGTTAACGTCTATAAAAATGTCTGCAACCGCAGCGACAGTGATCGGTTAGAAGAGCATCGCAAGATATTCGCCGCCTTAAAAAATCGAGATTCGGCGGAAGCAAGACAAGCTATGCATTATCATTTCAATCGATTAATCAATACATTATTCGAAATTAGCGAAGCCAAAGCCCTAGAAGAAGTGCGCAAACAATCGACCCAAACCCGCGATTTATATTCGTTGAATCATTTAGTCGATTAATCAATCCTCCCACCGTAGCATGGCCTTTAGGCCATGGAATGTGCCATGGAATCCCACAGGATTCTTGCGGGGCTAAAGCACCCGCCTACAAGAGGAATTCATTCGATTTTCGCGGGGCTAAAGCACCCGCCTACAAGAGGTATTCCTCCTGTAGCATGGCCTTTAGGCCATGGAATGTGGCATGGAATCCAACAGGGTTCTTGCGGGGTTAAAACGCCCGCCTACAGGGGGTATTCATTCGATTTTCGCGGGGTTAAAACGCCCGCCTACAGGTAAATGCGATACATCATGGTAAACACGGTTTGTAGCATGGCCTTTAGGCCATGGAATCCCACAGGATTCTTGCGGGGTTAAAACACCCGTCTACAGGGGACATTCATTCGATTTTCGCGGGGCTAAAGCACCCGCCTACAGCGGTCACTCCTCCTGTAGCATGGCCTTTAGGCCATGGAATGTGCCATGGAATCCCACAGGATTCTTGCGGGGCTAAAGCGCCCGCATACAAGAGGAATTCATTCGATTTTCGCGGGGCTAAAGCACCCGCCTACAGCGGTCACTCCTCCTGTAGCATGGCCTTTAGGCCATGGAATGTGCCATGCAATTCCACAGGATTCTTGCGGGGTTAAAACACCCGCCTACAGGGGGAAGTGCAAGTCATCTACAATAACATGGGATCAGAGGGGCTTCATGAGTTGGAATTCGTCTATTGTCACTTTGCCATCAAATGTGTTTTTAATCTTTTCTAGCACTGTATCAGTTGCGCTTACTTGATAACCTACGCTTTCATTACCTGCTATGACTTTAACACCATTAAAGTTGCTTAGTTCTTCACGCAGATTATCTATTGAAGCTGCACCATAAGCAGGCGCTATAACGTAAGTCATAAGTTGTCGCCTTTGGGTTTGCATCTGTTGAATTGCCATTTTTTCCTAAACACCGTATCTCACATTATAATACAGGAATGTTAAACTTCATATTATCCCCTAATTCCAAGGGTATCGATGTCGATCTAAGCTCATCAAGGGCGAGTGTAACTCTTGATATATCTCGGTTGCAACTATGATATGTTGAATTATTAGACAATTTAGCTGCCAATATCCCGCATAACATCGGAGAAGCGTATGACGTGCCGTAAATATCGACATTGGGTGTTTGATCTAGCGTATCGATAATACCTGCACCGGCAGCGATATAATCCACGTTCTCACCATAATCGTTATTTGGCCAATAATAATAAGTATCATCAATATCTATAGCCTGTTGAGACTGCTCATGTTCATAGCCGGGTGACGAAGGAGGACACGCCCCTTTTTTACCGAGAGCAACCGCCGTAACCACCTCGGCAAATCCCGCAGGGTATTTGAGTTTTTTATTATCATTTCCACCGGCAACGACTATCACTGTTCCGTTTTTTCTAGCTTGCAGAATGACGCTTAACAAAAACTGCGGCTTTTTATCTAAGTCTCCTGCGCTAATGTTGATAATGTCACATTGATAATCTCTGGATAGTGTTAGTACCGCTGTCGCCACTTGGAGAGGATTTAATCTGGACACATCGGTTTCATCCATCGCACCAATAAAAAAGATTTCAGATCCAGGCGAAATACCTTCAAAACCCCCATCTTCAGTCTGTTTATTTGCCAACAAAGAACAACAATAACGCCCATGAGGATGTTCCGCTATATTCATTTCTTTAAGCTGCCCTTGCGGATCCATTTGCCCTAGATTCTTAATATGTTGAAGTGATTCATCAATTTCTAAGCATAAATCAATGACTCCAATTCTAATATTTTGTCCACGATTAATATCACTGCTAGTTATTCCATGGGCAAGGTGCCACCAACCTAAAGGACCGGTTTGGTCGATACGCTGCAAACGAATAGTAGCGCCGCTGGGAGGGGCGTTTTGAGCATGACGCCAAAACCCTAGGGCAAAGGCTTTTATCTGAATATAGTCAATATCCTTTTCTTCTACGTCAGCAATTTTAAATGGTCGAAAATCTTTAAGCTGAATACTTTCTCCATTTTTCAAAAATACATAGAGGGTCGTTGTGATTTGTTCACCCTCATGGTTTAAGATGGTCAATTCATACATACTTTGATTCACTTCCTGTGGCTAGATTGATACATCTATTTTAGTTTGTTTTGTTCTTATTTTTATTACAGCATAAGGTATGTTGGCAAAAGGATCGAAACCGGTTTCTAAGTATTCGTTTATATCCATTTCTTTGGGGAGTGCGACCCCATAGGTGTTATAAAACACAGGGTCATGCTCTTCAAATTGATGTTTATACTGTTTAGGTACAACAATGCTAAATCCTTTGTTAATAACACCAATTTTTATTCGTGGATTTCCCAATAAATATTCATCTTGTGCATACTTTGAGAGGGCAAATACAAAACGCGGGCTCTTTAAAATCGGCTCTTGTTCTGCACTGAATTGATTAAATAATTCGTTAAGTACTTTTATAGCTTCATTCGCGATACCCGGGAAACCGAATGCGCTGGTGAGTTTTTTCCCTTGCTCACTTCCTAATAAACCAAATAAATCCTGCCACCATTTGGGTTTTTTATTTTCCATTATTTCTAAACTAAACTGCGCTAAACCGCCTCCAATTTGTATAGGCTGTCTGTTAAATAAGTCATTGGAGAAATTAGCACGAAGTTTGGTGGTGTCTCTGGATTGTTTCGCTGCGTTACTAATATCCAAGCCCGCTGCAATCGACCAAAACAAAGGTTTTAATAGAGAATTAGAAGTGCTGTCTTGTCCTATGTCCATTCTTAACGAAGCTCCAATACTGTCTTCATTAACTTCGGCAGGATGGAAGGTGGCGAGCTCAGTTTTCAAAATAACATCCGGCTGATCTTCAGAGCCAATTATGTCAGGAACAGTTTCGTGAGGATCAAGCAATGCGTCTCCTTCGAGTTTCGGATTAATATTGAAGATATGGCCCACTTGATCTTCGTCAATCAGATCTTTGTTTGACCTTCCCCTTTTTTCTTTAACACGCAAACTTCCGTCCAAGGGTTTCATTTTCTGATTACTTTCAGAAAATGACTCGTCGATATTTCCTTCAACTTTATAATCTGACAACTCTCCAAACTTAGCCAATGTGCATCTCCCTATATTTGATTGCCACCGATTATGTACGAATTTTAATCAGATTTTACACCCGTAGTCAATCAGCGGCCATCCCCGTAGCATGGTCTTTAGGCCATGGAACGTGCCATGCAATTCCACAGCATTCTTGCGGGGTTAAAACACCCGTCTACAGGGGACATTCATTCGATTTTCGCGGGGCTAAAGCACCCGCCTACAAGAGGTATTCCTCTGTAGCATGGGCTTTAGGCCATGGAATGTGCCATTGAATTCCATTCGATTTTCGCGGGGTTAAAGCACCCGCCTACAAGAGGCATTCATTCGATTATTGCGGGGCTAAAGCACCCGCCTACAAGAGGTATTCCACCGTAGCATGGCCTTTAGGCCATGGAATGTGCCATTGAATTCCATTCGATTTTTGCGGGGTTAAAACACCCGCCTACAAGGGCATCCATTCGAATATTGCGGGGTTAAAGCACCCGCCTACATGAGGTATTCCTCCGTAGCATGGCCTTTAGGCATGGAATGTGCCATTGAATTCCATTCGATTTTCGCGGGGTTAAAACACCCGCCTACATGAGGTATTCCTCCGTAGCATGGCCTTTAGGCATGGAATGTGCCATTGAATTCCATTCGATTTTCGCGGGGTTAAAGCACCCGCCTACAAGAGGTATTCCTCCGTAGCATGGCCTTTAGGCCATGGAATGTGTCATTGAATTCCATAGGAATATTGCGGGGTTAAAACACCCGCCTACAAGAGGTATTCCTCCGTAGCATGGCCTTTAGGCCATGGAATGTGCCATTGAATTCCATTCGATTTTCGCGGGGTTAAAGCACCCGCCTACAAGAGGCATTCATTCGATTTTCGCGGGGTTAAAACACTCGCCTACAAGAGGAATCCATTCGATTTTCGCGGGGTTAAAGCACCCGCCTACAGGCCATGAACGAACGATACAACCCTCCACGGGTTTTCACGGGGCTAAAGACACCGCCTACAGGTGCATCTTTGACCAAATTAAGATAGAGTAGAAGGCATTAGTCGTTTGTTCCTAGCTAACTCATTGCATGTCATTTTTATCGCTGTTTAAACTACTCCGCTACCACAAAACCGCACTAAGTCTCGCGGTAGTGTTGATGATCGCAGAAAGCCTGATTAGCTTAAGCATTCCGTACTTTATCGGCCAGTTTTCAACTAGCATCTTAGATCAAGAGAACGCATTTGGTTGGTCGATCGGTCAAATATGTTTGGCCTGGGTGGGCTTGATTATCTTACAAGCAGTTTTGCGTTTTGAATCTACGTTTAGAACCAACATCGTAGGGGCTGAGGTGCTAAACGACCTGAGTTGCCGACTCTACGACCACGTACAAATGCTGCCTATGGCCTATTTTAGTAATCGTAAAAAAGGCGAAATACTATCTCTCATCAGCAATGATGCTAACGTACTCAGTTACTTTTTGTCTGGCGTACTGACAGGCCTGGTGCCTGCGGCACTTTTGGTTTTGGGTGCCATTATAATGATGGCGCAAATTAATCTCAGTATTGCGCTCATTATTATCATCACAGTGCCGGTGTTTTTAATCACGATCAAAATTGTCGGCAAAACCATCCGCCCCATTTCTGAACAAGTCATAAAACACCAAGCAGGTGCCATTGCCATCGCCACTGAAAACTTTGGTTCAATGCAGCTGGTGAAAGCCTTTAATCGCCAAGGTATTGAGTCGAAAAAATTCCGCAAAAATGCCAACCAGGTACTTGATCTTAGAACCCGCTTATTGCGAATCCAAGCATTAATTTCGCCGCTAATTCAAATGATTATCTCAATCGGCATCGTGTTCATTGTTGTGGTTAGTGCTTTGCATTATCAATCTGGTGAACTCACAATTCCCAGCCTCATTACGTTATTAATGTATGGTTTAGTGTTCGCTAAACCTATGAGCACCTTTGCGGGTCTTTACGGCCAATTGCAACAGGCAAGGGGATCTTCCACACGTATTTTGGACGTGTTTAATGTATCCCCCGAGTCTGATGATAAAGCGCAATTCGACCTAAACTGTGAACGCGGCAGTATTCAGTTTAACGACGTATCTTTTGCATATCATGCGTCAAGTCCCATCCTGAAGAACGTAGATGTAGTTTTTGACAGCGGCAGCGCCAGCATTATTTTGGGGCCAAATGGCGCTGGGAAAACTAGCTTAATTCATTTATTAATGCGTTTTATGGAACCCCAATCGGGCAACATTTATATCGATGATCAAGCCATTGCCGATTGCAGTTTAGTCTCACTGCGTAAAGCCATAGGTTTAGTTTCTCAAGATATCGCATTGTGTGATGGCAACATTTTAGACAACATAGCTTACGGTTTGCCGCAAGCCAGCGAAGCAGAAATCGTTGAAGCTGCCAAACTCGCCGGTGCAGACACCTTCATATCCGAGTTGAAAGACGGCTACTACACCAAAGTCGGGGAGAACGGTGTGCTGCTCTCCGGCGGCCAACGCCAGCGTATTTCATTAGCTCGCGCGCTGGTGATTAATCCGCAAATTTTGCTCTTTGATGAACCAACATCGTTTACCGATGATGCCGGAAAACTGGAGTTTTCAAAGTTGTTGGCCAAATCATTGAAAGACAAAACCGTAATAATCGTGACTCACGACCAACAACTGTGTGAAGTCGCCGATAAAGTCTATAAAATACAGCAAGGAACTCTTGCGCTTGTGGAAAAAGAACCTGCTTAACAATTGCGTGAATTTGCATAGCAGATCAGCCAAAACTAACACTGAATAGGACGTAAGATGCTGAATAGCAATACCAAATATAAACTTTCAGATAAGGCGTTATTTCAAAAAGTCGTTGATGAAACGGTGATATTAGACTCCATTAGCGGACAATATTACACCTTGGATCCCATTGGAACAGAAATGGTCGAAGCGCTAACCACTGGCAAGTCTGTGTCACAGGTGGTTGCTTTAATCGAACAAAGTTATGACGCCCAAGCTGAAAATATCCAAGCCGATTTGGCAGAACTCATTAGCAAAATGAGCGACAAAGGATTACTAGAAGAAATTCAGTAGGAATCGAGATTTGATTAAGGGATGTGGGTGAAACAAGGGAAATGAAAATGATGCAACTGATCACCTCTCTACCCACCATAGTGCACGCCTATTGGTTATTGGCGAAATGGGATTGGCGAATATCCAAACAGCCCTACAAAAAATGGAAAAAGCATCTCGATTCAAGTTTGTCAGTTAGCAGTCCAAGCAACCAGTTTGACGCCTATCCACAGCAAAAATATCTTCAGCAATCAATCCTGTTTGCCAAAGTCACGCGACATCATTACCGACCAATGAATTGTTTACGTCGCTGCCTAGCGCTGCAAGAGCTGTTATTGAGCAAAAACATGCCGTCGAGATTACACATTGGCGTCAGATTCACCACCCCAAATCCATCACAAAGCCCCGCAATAGAACCAAGCACAGGCAAAACATTACAAGCCCATTCTTGGTTAACCATCAACGGATTTATCATTAACGACAGCAAAGAAGTGGTAAGTACCTACACAGAAATAACCAATAAAAGCCAATTTTTCCAAACAAGCATTTCCTCAATGTAAACCGCCTGAGCAAACATATTACATTCCATGGCCTAAAGGCCATGCTACGGTTTTTTTGTAGGCGGGTGTTTTAACCCCGCGCGAACATACGAGATTCCACGGCCTAAAGGCCATGCTACGGATTTTATTGTAGGCGGGTGTTTTAGCCCCGCGGGAATATGCAAGATTCTATGGCCTAAAGACCATGCTACGTTTTTTTTGTAGGCGGGTGTTTTAACCCCGCGGGAACATGCAAGATTCCATGGCCTAAAGGCCATGCTACGGGCCCCGCGCGAACATGCGAGAATCCATGGCCTAAAGGCCATGCTACGGATTTTTTTGTAGGCGGGCGTTTTAACCCCGCGCGAACATGTCAGATTCCACGGCCTAAAGGCCATGCTACGGTTTTTATTGTAGGCGGGTGTTTTAACCCCGCGGGAACATACGAGATTCCATGGCCTAAAGGCCATGCTACGGGGTTTTTATTGTAGGCGGGTGTTTTAACCCCGCGGGAACATGCGAGATTTCATGGCCTAAAGGCCATGCTACGATTTTTTTGTGGGCGGGCGCTTTAACCCCGCGGGAACGTACAAGATTCCATGGCCTGAAGGCCATGCTACGGTTTTTATTGTAGGCGGGTGTTTTAACCCCGCGGGAATGTGCCAGATTCCATGGCCTGAAGGCCATGCTACGGATTTTTTTGTAGGCGGGTGTTTTAACCCCGCGGGAATGTGCAAGATTTCATGGCCTAAAGGCCATGCTACGGTTTTATTGTAGGCGGTTGCTTTAGCCCCGCGGGAATGTACGAGATTCCATGGCCTGAAGGCCATGCTACGGATTTTATTGTAGGCGGGTGTTTTAGCCCCGCGGGAACATGCAAGGTTTCATGGCCTAAAGGCCATGCTACGATTTTTTTGTAAGCGGGTGTTTTAACCCGGCGGGAACATACGAGATTCTATGGCCTGAAGGCCATGCTACGGATTTTTTGTAGGCGGGCGCTTTAACCCCGCGGGAACATGCGAGATTTCATGGCCTAAAGGCCATGCTACGATTTTTTTGTGGGCGGGCGCTTTAACCCCGCGGGAACGTACAAGATTCCATGGCCTGAAGGCCATGCTACGATTTTTTTGTAGGCGGGTGTTTTAACCCCGCGGGAATGTGCGAGATTCCATGGCCTAAAGGCCATGCTACGATTTATTTGTAGGCGGGTGTTTTAACCCCGCGGGAATGTGCAAGATTTCATGGCCTAAAGGCCATGCTACGGTTTTATTGTAGGCGGTTGCTTTAACCCCGCGGGAATGTGCTAGTTTCTATGGCCTGAAGGCCATGCTACGATTTTTTTGTAGGCGGGCGCTTTAGCCCCGCGGGAATGTGCCAGATTCTATGGCCTGAAGGCCATGCTACGATTTTTTTGTAGGCGGTTGCTTTAGCCCCGCGGGAATGTACGAGATTCCATGGCCTGAAGGCCATGCTACGATTTTTTTGTGGGCGGGCGCTTTAACCCCGCGGAATGTGCAAGATTCCATGGCCTGAAGGCCATGCTACGATTTTTTTGTAGGCGGGTGTTTTAACCCCGCGGGAATGTGCTAGATTCTATGGCCTGAAGGCCATGCTACGGATTTTTTGTAGGCGGGTGTTTTAACCCCGCGGGAACGTACAAGATTCCATGGCCTAAAGGCCGTGCTACAGCATGTGGGTTTGGTACCAGGATTGGGTTAAAATGGCGTACAATAAATCTACGTTCAATGAACCATTTGGTGAATCTACCACCTTATCGAAACTGGCTAACAAGCTTTGGTTATCGACTAATCCTAACTCTTCTAATCCTGGGTGGCTTAAAAGGGCGCGCAACTCGGTTTTATTTTCACGCACCAAATTCGCAAAATGCTGATCAAAAACCGTCTTATTTTGGTCCCAACACACTGTTTTTGGCAAATGACTGTCCATGGCCTTACGCAGCAAATACTTGGGATATCGGCCTTGAATATGCAATTTTTGCGGCACCGCAAAACTAAACTCCGCTATCTGTTTGTTGAAAAACGGATGATGCACGTCAATGCCTAAGGGATCACAAACTTGCTGGTAAGAACGCATACTGTTAAATGTTGAGGTGGTAAACAAACCTTCATAACGGGCGCGCTTTGCCCATTGATTACTTTGCGCAAACGGATTGTGCTTTTCCACCGACTTCAACATCTCTTGCTGCTCCACCCCTAACCAAACCGGGAAATGCTCGGCATCTACAGGCTGCTTACCCAACAAGGTTAACAAAGATGCTGGCAACAAAGGCTTAACCAACACTTGCAGCATTATAGTCAATGGCGACATCCCTAACTGTTGCGCCGAATTATACACTTCTTTAATCACTCCCAACTCACCATTGGCTAGCCTGTCACGGTAAGCAAAGCTATGGCCCCAACACATTTCATCACCACCGTTGCCGGTAAATAAATGATGACCGCCCAATTGCTGAATCATTTCCGCTTCTTGGGTGTACTTAGGTGAAGCCACTACGCCAGGATTCTGCAACTGAGTTGGATAAAGCTGCGCAAATGAAAGGTTATTAAATTGATCAAGCTCGACATAATGACTATGTTGCAGTTTTAAAAATGCACGCATCGCTTCTATTTTATCTATTTCGTCGCAACTTTCGGTATTTCGATAAGTATGAGAGATGGAATGCAACGCAAACTCATCGGGCTCAACACCACCGGCTGGCTGTTCAATCAACGAATTCAAAATTGATGTGATTGACGTTGAATCCATGCCGCCACTCATCTGACTAAAGATAGGCTCGGACGCTTTGTCTAGTTTAGCTACCGGCTTTTCACCTAATTTGGCTACCGGCCTTTCACCTAATTTGGCTACCGGCAGTACCCCTTCAACACTTTGTTTTAATACGTCATAAAACGCCTGCTGATATTCACGTTCACTGGCTAAAACCAACGATTTGCTAGGATCTATATCCCAAAACCGCGCTACGCTAAATTGTTTATTGGCAGTTAAACAGGCCGTATGGGCGAAAGGCAATTGATCAATATTACTGAACATAGATCGATTGGGATCGGGACGGCCGGCTAACCACTGAAGTATTGAAATTTTATCCACTTCAGGTTTACGCATTGATGTCATCAATGCCAAGTCACTGGTCACCAAAAAACACTCATCTAGCCACGCGTAATATAGTGTGCGAGGGTTAAACGCTGAACTACTAAAACGTAAAGTGGCGGATGCTTGATCCCAAGATATAAGATTGAAGCTGGTGTTTAAGCTTTTGATCATCTGCAAGTGATTTTGATCGCTCAAGTTTGTGGGATCGCGATCTTTTAGTGCAGAGCCGCACGGGTTAGGTGCATTTATGCTGTCTATTCTTCCCAGGTTTACATGGTTAAAGTCGAGTTTATTTACACCAGAAATTGCACTTTCTTGGTTTTCAACCTCACCAAGAATTACGCTAATATTTTTGTCGATATTTGTTGTGTAACTATTTGAAATTAATACACTATTTTGTTTTTCATAAAACCCAGAAATAGCATCTAAATAAAATACTGTTTTAGACCCAAAAAGAGCAAGAATCGATTTCATATAATCTTTAGACCTAAATAAAATACAACAATCCGTTAAATTAACCTGTACTATACGCCAAATGTCACGACACTGTCATATCAATTGGTTTTATAACCTTTTGTTTACATTATTTTTTTTCTGTCAAAGTTTTTTACAGATCAATTTTAATTTAACATTTTTTTAACGTGACTTTTCACTCAAGTATATGATAAATATGAATTTATTATTTTCTGGAATAGCTTTTGCATTGATTTAGGCAGTGGTAATAGCAAATTTTGCATATACACAGATTACAAAGTTCAACGAACGAACTAGTTAAGGAGCATCACATGATTAAGAAAATTATTGCGGGATTGTCATTAATAGGTATGAGCCTTAGCGCTCAGTCAGCCCTTTTAATCGATGAGTCAAACATCACTGGTGCTGATATGGGCGGTATCTCTGTAACAGCAATGTTCAGTGACGGAACTACAGATACAGGTATTTGGTCAGCGTTTCCAGACGTTGTTTTAGGCACTGGCGACCCAATTGCTGATGCTGAAGGTTTTTCTGGTGGTGTAGTGACATCAACTTGGTCTTTGACTCAACAAGGTTTCAGTAGCGGTAACGTTGCTCCAAGTGGTGATGTTTATGGAGCCTGGACACTAACTAACTTAGCTTCTGCATCTGCAATTGTTGGCTTTAGCATTGATGGTTCTGTTGCTAATGTTGCTTTTGATATCGACTCTGGTAGCGAAGTTACTCCTTACTCAGGTGTGGGTGTTGCATTTGCTTCAGCAACAAGCGTTGACTCAGTAACTTACAGCGATCAACTAAATGCCGCTTACGGCGATTTGTTTTTTGCACTTGAAGTACTTTTCGGGTCATCTGAACTAGCGATTGATGAAGAATTAGTTTTCGTAGCGGATACTGAAACAGTAAAAGTACCAGAGCCAGCCACTACGGCAATGATCCTGACAGGTTTATTGTTTGGTGCAGCGCGTCTACGTTCTAGAAAATAGTATCAGATTAAATATTTAGGGAGACACGTCATGAATGAAGTAAATGTAAACGATAACGTTAGTGGCAAGAAGCCCTATACTAAGCCAGAGTTAACCAATCCAGGTAACCTAGCTGAATTGACTCAAGGTTATGCAGGTAGCATTCCTGATGAGCAAGGCGGACACACTAAGCGTAATCCTTTTACGGGTTAATCTTTAGTCTGCGAAAGCGACTACCTTAGATTCAAATCAGGATTGAACAGAGGCACTAGTCACCAATGCAAGATAAATATTATTCAACGCCGCTTCATGGCGTTGAATGTTTTTTAGCTGATGCTAATTGCACTGGTGATAAAACTGAACTCTGTGAATTGACTGTTGAACTCGCTTTTGAAGCGGTGAGCATTGACGCAAATCAGCAGCCAATATGGACGTTAAAAGATCAGGGGTTGAGATATTTCAGTGAGTTAAATCTCTACCCGCATTCTTGTCCTCCAGATGTTTCAAATCCATCACTTTCTCATGCTGACAATACAAGCCAAGAAGTAAAGCAGGCTACACCAGCACTTCCAAGCTACATACTCAGCGTTAATTGTGAAGGCAAAGGTCGTTTTCTCATCCAGCAAAACAAAATAACCATTGATTGGGATGAAGGTACGTCTTCCTCCCATTATTTTCAGACCCTGGCGTTAGCGCTCTGGTTAGAAACTCAGCATGTACCTTGTATACATGCAAATGCCTTAAAACGAGCAGATAAAACCTTTGCGCTAGTGGCAAATAGCGGCACAGGTAAATCAACGTTAAGTGCAAAGTTACGACAGACTGGATGTGACTGGCTAACTGATGATATGATGGCGCTGCATCAAGTTGGTGCAAACACAAGAACAGGGAACGCCCCAAAAGTTTACCCCAGTTGGCCAATTGCACGTATGTGGCCCGATTCAGTCGAAAATGCCCTTGGTGGTGAGGTAGCTGTATTAAGGAAAGTACATAATCGCTTTGATAAGCGTTTGATTGAAATGCCAGAGTTGACCGAAGAAAGTAAACATTCTTCAGAATTATCAACAATATATATTCTTAATAGAACTGTAACAGATAACCACGATAATAAGCGGCACTGTCGAATTGAAACTATCAATTCAAGTCAGGCATTAATCTTGCTTTTACAGAATAGTATATTGGGAAATGCCTATTCGGCATTAGAACTAGAAGCCGACAGAATACGCCAACTGTCCACTTTGGTTCAAACAACAAAAGTAAAAATGATCACTTACTCTAGTGGTAAGGAAAATTTGGATTTCGTAAGTAAGGCTATTTTAGAAGACTTGGATACACTCCAACTCCATTCAACTTCTTAAACAGTAAAGGAACTAGATAAATGAACATGCAAAGAGGTATGGTTAAAAACAATACCAACAAGTTTGCGGCTGCTTATCGACTTGTTGATGTAGTAGTGATTCAATTTGCACTTTTTTGTGCAGTATTCGTTTACGGCTTAGATTATACAAAAGACTATTTTACTCTTTCTCTTATCGGTTCGGTGAGCTTTGCGTTAGTTGCTGAATCTTTTGCCCTTTATCGTTCGTGGCGGGCCGGCTTTTTCAAACAGATCGTATTTTATACTTTCCTATGTTGGTTTTGCGCCTGCATGCTGATTCTTGCTTATCTGTTTTTCTTTAAAATAGGTGAAGATTATTCTCGCTTTGCTTTAGCTATATGGTTTTCTATGGCATTTATGGCGCTAGTTGGCTGGCGTATTATGTTTCAGCTATTCCTGCACAATATGCGTCGAAAAGGCTATAATACTCGCAGCATTGCCATTTTCGGTTTGTCTGAAAAAGGCATTCGTCTAGCTAACGAAGTCATGAAAAACCCTGAGACGGGTTATCGTCTTTCGGCGGTATTCGATGATCGTGGCCCAGATCGCTTAGATGACGAATACCACTATTTGCTACACGGTAACGTAGAAAAAGGTATCGACTGTGCCAAGCGCGGCCTGTACGACGTTATCTATATCGCCTTACCCATTAAAGCTCAGCATCGCATACAAGAAATGCTCTATCAATTAGGGGATACCACAGCTAACGTACACGTTGTCCCTGATTTATTTATGTATTGCCTAATGCACGGTGAGATGTCACACGTGGGCGGCGTACAAACCATTAGCGTATACGACAACCCCATGCAAGGGGGTGTCGCCATAGTTAAACGTTTAGAAGATATATTATTGTCTATCGGTATTTTAAGCCTGATCGCGATTCCAATGTTAGCCATAGCCGCAGCAGTCAAATTCACCTCAAAAGGGCCAGTTATCTTCAAACAAGATCGCTACGGCCTAAACGGTAAAAAAATTAAAGTGTGGAAGTTCCGCTCCATGACGGTAACGGAAAACACCGACAACGTAGTGCAAGCCACTAAGGGCGACAGCCGTATTACCAAAGTGGGCGCATTTTTACGCAGAACATCACTCGACGAACTACCGCAGTTCATTAACGTGCTAAAAGGCGATATGTCGGTGATTGGCCCTCGTCCTCACGCCGTAAAACACAACGAAGAGTATAGAAAGTTAGTGGATTACTACATGCTGCGCCATAAAGTAAAACCAGGTATAACCGGTTGGGCACAAGTGAATGGCTGGCGCGGTGAAACTGACACAGTAGATAAAATGAAAATGCGCATCGAATATGACCTTGAGTACATTCGCAATTGGTCGTTATGGATGGATTTTAAAATAGTTATTTTTACCGTATTTCGCAGTTTTAATGACAAGAATGCGTATTGATTTATAAGGATTAGATTTTGAAGTTTCTTGTTACTGGCGCAGTAGGCTTTATAGGGATGCATACTTGCTTAAGGCTCTTAAAAGAAGGTCATGAGATAGTAGGAGTAGACAATTTAAATGCTTATTACAGTGTTACTCTAAAAGAATATAGACTTAAACAACTAGAGCTTTTTGAGAGCTTTCGTTTTATTAAGATGGATATTAGTGATAGGCATGCAATTTCAGACTTGTTCAAAAGAGAACAATTTCAAAGAGTAATTCACCTAGCAGCGCAAGCAGGTGTTAGATATTCCATTGAAGCCCCTTTTGATTATGTTGATAGTAACTTAATAGGTATGATGACAATCTTAGAAGGGTGTCGACATAATAACGTCGAACATCTGATATATGCATCTTCCAGTTCTGTTTACGGGATGAATCCCAAGGTTCCGTTTTCAACGGATGACAGCGTTGATCATCCCGTTTCTCTATATGCAGCGACTAAAAAATCAAATGAATTGATGGCACATTCGTATTCCCATTTATATAACATTCCTACTACAGGGCTAAGATTTTTTACGGTATATGGTCCTGCGGGTAGACCTGATATGGCTCCTTGGCTTTTTACCGAAGCAATAATCAAAGGTGAGCCAATAAAAGTGTTCAATAATGGAGAAATGGAGCGAGATTTTACATATATTGATGACATAGTAGAGGGGATTACTCGAATTCAAAACGAAATTCCAACTATCAATGTTAATAATGACTTAGGTAGCCCGTCTTCAAGTACAGCACCCTATCGGGTTTTTAATATAGGTAATAACAGCAGTGTAAAGCTTGGCGACTTTATTTCTGCTATAGAAACTTCTTGTGGGAAAGGAGCAGAAAAGATCATGTTGCCGATGCAGCCCGGCGATGTGAAGAAGACTTATGCTGATATTGCTAGTTTGATGAAGGTTATTAATTATAAACCTAAAACGAATATTTGTGATGGCGTTTCAGAATTCGTTAAATGGTATAAGTCATATAGTACATATAAATAAAAATATATTAAACGTTATAAACACACTGGCAATAATGCTCAATAAAATTAACCCAGTACTCTAACTAAGTGAATTAATGTAAGTGAAAAGTCGTCAACTCAGCGAAAAGCGGAAAATGTTATATAATGCAACTACAAATTACATTTACTTCTTCTTATTTGCTTTTCTTAATTTCTTACTTAACCCTATTTTTGTAGGACTTCTCGGTACTTATTATTTTGCTATTTGGAAAACTTCTCTAAAGGTATTTGATTTTTTAACTATGTTTGATGGTAGGGCTTCCCAATCTATAAAATGGGTAATAGCTCAACAAAGGAAAAATAAGTTACTTGAGAAACAGTTTAAAAGAGCTGTATTTGAAGCCTTATCGGTAACACTTAAAGCGCTTCCTTACTATATTCTAGTACTTCTAACTTGTTCATTTAGTGTTAATTATCTTTTTGAGGACTTTGTTGAAGAGGACTTTCTTCTTGTTTCGGTTTTTGGATTGTTATTAAGTTTACATTTTTTAATTAATTTGATGTGTGAAGTTATTGACGGAGTTTTTGTCGGTATGAATGAGGCATACAAAAGTAAAAGCTTAAAACTGTTGTTTTTGATTTTCCTTAATCTTTTTATTGTATTGAATTTAATCGCTGGTTTTGGAATTATCGGTATCGCGTTATCATATTTGATATCGACTACTTTACTTCTACTTATCCTAATATTTTTACTCAAGAGAGAGTTTGATTGGTTTAAATTAAAAAGTCTCGGCGAAATAAATCGCGAAAAGACAGTAATACAACCTTTTAGTAAATGGATGTCTGTTTGGGGGTTTTCCGATAAACTTTTTGTAACCCAAGAGCTTTTCTGTATTTCAATTTTACTTGGTACAACAGCAGTTACTTCTTTTATATTTTCTAGTTTTATCCAAGTTTTTTCTCTGTCAGTTACACTTTTGATTGGCTCAGCGGTTATGCCCTATTTGGCAAATGGAAACAAAACAGAGGGGCATTCTAACTTTATAAACGGGATTAAAGTATACAAAGAAATACTATATTTCATCACAAGTATACTTTTTGGCTATATGGTGATCTTTAATGCTAGTTTTGTCTTTTTGTGGATAGGTTCTGATCATTATGTCGGGCAAATAGAAAACTTTTTGCTTAGTTTGCTGTTCGTTTTTATTTCATTAATACGTAGTGATTCTCAAGTAGGAAATTTATCTTTGGACTTAAAGAGTAGAGCGTTATGGTCTTTAATTTTCTGCATTGGAGCTTTTCTTTTTGTTTATATTCTATTCGATTTTTATCCAAATATGACCACCATTTTGACTGTTATTTTAGCATTTAGATGCCTTTTTTATGTTACACAACGAGAACTAGTATACAAAGAAATAAAAGGAGTAGGTTCAGGCGCTAAATTAGTGTGTGTAATATTCTTTTTATCACCCTTAGTAATGTATTTGGGTAGTAATTATTTAGCCGAGTCTTGGTTAAACTTATTTATTATGTCTACTTTGTATTCGGTAATTTTTTCCGCAATATATTATTTGTTCATTCTTGACTCGTCTAGTCGCTCGTTTGTCTTTACGATGTTTCGGAAGGTTATTGGTTGAGTTATGGTTATTTTATTAATTTTATTGACGGTTAATTTTGTTACCTTTTATTTTGTTGGTTATGGCGTTTCCGAATACATAGTCTATTCATCAAGTATTATGTTTGGCCTACTATTTATAGCCTTTGCAAAGAATCGTTTCACAGTATTTAAAGCAATTGATACTAAAATCAATGTGCTTGTTTTATTTACAATATTTTACTTTATATTATTTTATTTGCCCTATCTTACATATTCGTTTGGTTTATCTGACATTTATTACAGCCCGTTTTTTTCTCATACATTTGTAGAGCACTCTAATAAAGCTATAATTTTATCTAATATTGGGTACCTTAGTTTTTTATTAGGAAGAGAAATCCTACCCAATAAAAGCGAAAATTTAAGCCCAGAGAAACAAAGGGATTATAGTTTTTTTGTTACCTCTGTAATTTACATTTTTTTTTCATTGATATTAATCAATCTTCTGGCAACTCTTCCAAAGATGATTCAGGGAGCATATTCCGGTTCTGATGTTGGAAGCAGTACGGAGAATGGACTTTATTTCTTATTAAACCATTTTTCACTTTCAGTCGCGGCTATATTTATCGCTAAGAAAGCTCTCGGTCACAAAATTTCAACATTACTTATGATTTCTATTTTAGTGGTCTTATTTTGGTGTATGGTTCTTTTGGTATTAGGAGATCGTAATACTTTCTTTATTCACGGTATAGTTTTACTTGGGGGATATTTTACATTCTGTCGCAGAATCTCTTATGTGGGCGTTGCTGCAACAGTATTCGTTGGTATTGCTTTGTATGGAGTAATTGAACAAAGCAGAAAACTCGAAGAGCGTTCTTTTTCTTCTATAGCTTCTTCAATATCAGACTCGGAAGATAGCAAAAGCTCTTTTTTCGAAGGGTCATTGAATAACACTACTATTTCTCTTAGAGCTTCAATTTCATATTTGGAAAAAACAGATGAAAGTTTTCAGGGAAAATTTAAAGCAATAGGACTATTGGGTGTTATACCGCTTGTTCGCGGTATGATTGTTGATCCAAATGACCCCTTTACCAACAGTGCAGAAGTTAATACAACAGAAATTCTTGGTGCAAACGCTACTTGGAGTGTTGGGACTAATATAGTATCTGATTCTTATTTGGACTTTGGAGTATATGGGGTAGTCATATTGTTATTCATTGTCGGTCTTTTTACAAAATTTGTTGAAAATGGTGTTCGCCAAAACCATGGCGATCTTCAATACATTGTAATTTACTTATTCTCTTTGGGATTGATCAGTGAGTTACCACGTTATGCTTTTTCCTTTCCAATCAGAAATTTAGTTTGGTTATTTCTATTATTTTTTATATACAAGAAGCTTTTTAAGGTTACAAGAAAATGATTAGACGACTATTTATCTACATATATAAATCACTAAACCCCTTAGGTTACGCTAAGAAGATTGGTGTTCAATTTGGTGATGGGTGCCGGCTAATAAAAGTTGACTTCAGTACTGAACCATACTTGATAAAAATGGGCAATCACGTTAGCGCTACAAAAGTTAGGTTTGAGACTCATGATGGCGGTGTTTGGGTATTCCGAAATGAATTACCAAAACTAGATGTCATAAAAGGAATTAATATAGGGGATAACGTTTTTTTAGGTTATGGAGCGGTAATAATGCCTGGTATTACAATTGGCAGTAACGTAGTTGTTGGTGCTTATTCAGTCGTTACTAAAGATCTCGAAGCCGGTTATGTCTATGGTGGCGTGCCAGCCAGAAAAATTAAGTCTTTAAATGAATACAAGGAAAAAGTTATTTCCACGGGAGTTGAAACCAAGCAACTTGAGGAAAGCGAGAAACGCGAATACTTACTTTCTTTGAGCAAACAAAAATGAAGAAAAAAATTTACTTTCTAATTAATGGTTTTGGTAAAGGGGGAGCACAAAGACAATGTGTTTATTTACTTAATCAACTTCAAAAAAATTTGGAGTTGGAAGTACACCTTATTTATTTTTATGAAGGATTTTACTTTCACCTACTAGAAACAGGAGGGCTCATTCTTCATAAAATAAATTATTCAAGTTTTTATGACCCCAGAAACATTGCTCGAATAAGTAGCATTTTACCTAACGACAAAGTTGTTTTATTTTCTTGGTTAAGATCTTCTGATTTTTATGCTTATTTTTTAAAAAAAATTAAGAGTAACATTTTGTGGATTATGGCAGAAAGAAACTCTAAATATCCTGATAGTATTTTATTCAATTTGAGAAAGAAATTTGCTAAAAAAGCCAATCATATAATTGCAAACTCTGAAAAAGGTGCATCTTACTGGCGTAAAAATAGAATACAAAATGTGAAAATTAGTTTAATAGAAAACGCATTTATACAAGAAAAAGGAAAAAACGACTATTTTAATGATGGTAAATGCAACATCGTTTACGCAGGAAGGCTTGAAGAGCAAAAGAATATTATAAGAACAGCGGAGTTTTTATCCAAATACGTGAGTAAACGTAAGTCAGTGAACTTACATATTTTTGGAGAAGGAAGCCAAGAGGACGTGGTAAAGGGAATCTTTTCGGAATACTTGGGAAGCCAAGTTTTTATGAAACCATTTGAAGAAAAAATAAGCGATATTTTTACATCAGCAGATGTATTCATATCATTGAGTAAATATGAGGGTATGCCCAACTCGGTGGTAGAAAATGCAGCATTAGGCAATAAGATGTTGCTTAGCGATATTGACGAACATAAAAATATTGTCGGACGGAATTATAAATATTTGTTACCTATCGAATTTGACATAAATGAGTCTTGTTTAATGTTAGATAACCTCATATCTGCTCCGGTGGAAAGTATTAAATTTGAGCACATTGAGGAGATAATGGCGAAGTGCACATTAGAAAAAGTAGCGAATCAATACTTTAATATATTTTGTAAGGTGCTCAATAATTATGATAATTGAAAAAATAGAGAAATGTCTGAGGTCCCGTTGGGAGGTACCGGCTAAACAAAACACTAATGCAGTTTTACTTGCGTCTTTCCCTAAGTCTGGGAATACTTGGTTGAGATTTGTTTTTTCCAATGTTATTGCAGAAAAGACAAACTTTCCTCAAGAGGTAAACTTCGACAATATACAATTACTGGCCCCTGAGATTAGGGGAAATAGAAATTTAGACAACGCCATTTTTTCAAATGAATGCCCTACATTTCTAAAAACACATTTTTATAATACTCGTAAGTGTAAAGAGTATAAATCGGTAGTCTTATTTCGAGAGCCACAAAAAGCGCTCGTATCGTACTATAAATATATGACTAATGAGCAAGGAAAGAATTATAGCTCTTTCGAAAGGTTTTTAAATTCATCGAGAGTAGGTATCGATTATTGGTCGTTGTTTCATCGCAGTTGGCTTAGTTCCGAAAACACTATTTTTGTTTCTTATGATGATCTCATTAAAAATCAATTTGTAGGTATTACCCAAATATTAGATCTACTTGGGTATCAAATCGAAGAACCAATTATTAGTAATAGTTTACTTTTATCGTCTCGTGAAAATATGGCGAAGTTAGAATCGTTGTACGGTGATCCGAATAAAAAAAATACTGATTTTAAATTTGTTTCGAATAATGAAAATAGATACGCAGAGTTATTTAAGGAAAACCCAGAATTGGCGCGAAAAGTTAAAAGTCTTACACCAATTTACGATGCTTTGCTGGCAAAAAAGATTAAAATTTCAGAGGCAGGGGAATCGTGATTGCATTGCTTGACCGAGCCAAACCGATACATGGTATGTCAAACATAAATGAATCGATACTCAAAGAGTTAAGAGAGTCTAAGCATGTTTATGTTTTAAATACGGTACCTTCCTACGCTGCATTTTTATTCCCTGGAAAGTTGTGGGTATTTATTAAAATATTCCATACTATTGTCTCTTATTTTCGGCTATTGATTACTCTGACTTTTAGAAAACACAAAACAATATATCGTCCAATCAATGGTGGTTCAGGTCAGATATTTGACGTTGTATTTTTTATCATTTGTAAAGCTTTCAATTCACACTTATATATCCATCACCATTCATTCAGTTACCTCAATAACAAAAGTAGACTGTTTTTTATTTTGAATAAACTCTTGGGTGATAAAACTGTCCACGTCGCTCTAGGTGCCAAAATGAAGGAAAAACTTATAGAGCTTTATGCTATTCCTGAAAATAATATTGTGGTGTTATCCAATCTAGCCTTTTTTCCTAAATCAGTAGAGTCGAGTGTCACTGAAAGAAAAAGCAAATTAGTGATAGGGCATCTTGCTAATTTGAGTATCGATAAAGGTTTAGATATTTTTATTGATGTTTGTATAGCGCTCAAAGAAGCAGGTGTTGATTTTCATGCGAGGGTGGCTGGGCCCTTCTCAAGTGAAGCTGAAAAAACACTCTTAGAAAGAGCTTTACAAGATTTGAAAGAGGTAGAGTATGTTGGTTCTGTTTACGGACATGAGAAACAAAAATTTTTTCAATCATTAGATTGTTTCGTATTTCCGTCGAAATATCAAAATGAAGCTGAACCACTTGTATTGTATGAAGCAGCTCAATTTGGTGGACTCTTAATTGGTTCTCAAAGGGGGTGTATGAAAGATGTGATTGGTTGTTTAGGTGGGTTTTCTTTTGAAGAAAATAAAAACTTAGCCGAAGAATTTGTTCTTTCAATCCTAAATGCTCAAAAATGTAATTTGTTTGCTAATGATGCGCGTTTGGCAAGAATAAATCTGTTCAACAAGCAAAAAGAAGTTACAGATGGAACCCTTAGTCAACTTATTAATGGAATGATACAAGATGACATATCAAAACCTTAGTCGCTTTCGCGTGCCTGCAGGCTTTCGGGGGCGTAATGCATTATGGGTGCAACTCTGGTGGCTCGTACAAGCGAGCTTATTTGCTTGGTCTCCTCAGTTCGCTTATAAATGGCGAAATTGGTTACTTCGGCTATTTGGAGCAAAAATTGGTACTGGCGTAATTATTCGACCAACGGTAAAAATTACATACCCTTGGAAATTAACTGTCGGGGATTATGCTTGGGTCGGTGATGAAGCAGAGCTTTATACTCTAGGTGAGATTACTATTGGTAATAATGCAGTGGTCTCGCAAAAGTGTTATCTCTGCACAGGTTCCCACGACTTTGAAGTAGAAACTTTTGATATCTATGCAAAACCCATAGTGATTGAGCCTGAAGCTTGGTTGGCAACGGATGTATTTGTTGCTCCTGGTATAACTATTTGCAAAGGAGCTTTAGTTGGGGCGAGAAGTTCCGTTTTTGAGGACATGCCAAGTGGCATGATCTGCCTAGGGTACCCGGCTAAACCAGTTAAAAAAAGGCAAGTAACAGGTCAATCGACGACGTGATCCTTCTTAGGACTATGAAGCTGATCATTTATGGTGCAACGATTGGCTTAACTGCCTTTTAATGAGACAATCTCGACTATAGAAATAGAGACTTAACACCCGCATCTTAGTATTGGTTAGTCTGTAAAAAATGTTTCTCTTTTCCAAATCTATCTGTCACAGAGTATTCAGTTACATAAGTACTGTTTTTTTGGCAAAAGTGAACGCTCGTTGTTTTGAAGCCTTAGTTTTTGTAAATTTCAAATTATTGCAACAAATTTACAGTAAATTCTAGTTTACTGGTAAGAGACTTGCATATTGCACAACAAATGGTAGGGGAATTTACCTTTTTGACCCATAGTTATTTTGTAGCTGATTTAAGGCTGTATAAACAAGTACTAAAAATGCTTGAAAAATAAAGAACAGAACAGTCTAGGAAATGGTTCGAGCGTGAATTTAGTTGGCAATTTTGATAGGGATATAGCTTGAAGCTGCTTTTAAAAAGTTTAAATTATGCGCCGGAATTAACTGGAATCGGCAAGTACAACGGTGAGATGTGTGAAGCGTTTGTGGAAAGAGGTGTGAACGTAACTGCTATTGTCGCGCCTCCATATTATCCCGAGTGGAAAGTTCACACTGGCTATCGTAAGTTTTGGTTTAAGTCTGAAATTAAAAACGGTGTAGAGCTAGTTCGTTGCCCTTTGTATGTCCCTGAAAAAGTTACCACCATTAAGCGTTTACTGCATTTAGCTACCTTTGCCTTTAGTTCCGGTTTGGCCCTTTTTAGTCGTCTTTTTAAAAAGCCGGACGTGATTATTTTGGTTCAACCTACCTTGTTCTGTGCGCCTTTAACTTTGTTGTATGCCAAATTAATTGGCACTAAAACGGTTTTACACATTCAAGACTTTGAAGTCGATGCAATATTTGGTCTTGGGTTAATGGGGGATGGTAAAGCTGCAAGTGTCGCTAAGAGAATTGAACGTTGGTTAATGTCTGGTTTCGATGCGGTATCGACTATTTCTTATAGTATGTTAGAAAACGCGAAAAAAAAGGGTGTGCCAGAACAGAAATTAATTCATTTTCCCAATTGGTCAGATACTACTTTTGTAGCTCCAGACACCGACGGTTCTGTTTTGCGCCAAGATTGGGGATTTAGTAACCAAGATAAAATTGTACTTTATGCTGGTAACATGGGCGCGAAGCAAGGCTTGGAAATTGTTTTAGATGCTGCCAGTGCTTTACGAGAAAACAGCCAAATCAAATTTGTATTTGTTGGCGCAGGGGCTATTGTTGATAAGCTAAAAACAATGGCAAGTGATCTTGAATTGTCGAATGTGTATTTTAAGCCCTTGCAACCTTGGGAGTTAGTACCCCAATTGCTTGCTATGGCTGATATCCATTTGGTGATTCAGAAAAAAGGTGCTGCCGATGCGGTTTTACCTTCAAAACTAACCAATATATTATCTGCCGGTGGTCATGCAATTGTCACCGCGGAAGAAGATACCGAATTGGGGCGTATTGAAAAAGAACAGCCTGGCATCTATGAGTGTATTGAGCCGGAAAGTATTGGTACACTAGTGTCAGCAATAGAAAACTCTATTAAAAAGAACACAACTAAACACAATGAGGTAGCACGAAAGTTTGCGCTGTCCCATTTAGATAAAAATGTCATCATTGATAGATTTATTAGTAGATTAACAGAGATAACGGAATCAAATTCAGATTTTGCAAAGGAAATAAAATGACAAAAAAAGTCGCATTGGTAACTGGGGTTACAGGTCAAGACGGTTCTTACCTGGCTGAGTTCTTATTAGAAAAAGGTTATGAAGTTCACGGTATTAAACGTCGTGCTTCATTATTTAATACTCAGCGTGTTGATCATATTTATGAAGATCCACATGTTGAAAATGCTAACTTCAAGTTACATTACGGCGACTTATCTGACTCGTCTAACTTAATCCGCATTATGCGTGAAGTTCAGCCTGATGAAGTCTACAACTTGGGCGCTCAGTCTCACGTTGCGGTTTCATTTGAAGCGCCAGAATATACTGCTGATGTGGATGCTTTAGGTACTTTGCGCCTGTTAGAAGCGATTCGTTTCTTAGGTTTAGAAAAGAAAACGAAATTTTACCAAGCCTCTACGTCAGAGCTTTACGGTGAAGTACAAGAAATTCCACAAAAAGAAACCACGCCATTCCACCCACGTTCACCTTATGCCGTGGCAAAAATGTACGCTTACTGGATAGCAGTAAACTACCGTGAATCCTATGGTATTTATGCCTGTAACGGTATTTTGTTTAACCATGAGTCTCCGCGTCGTGGTGAAACCTTTGTAACACGTAAAATTACTCGTGCTATTGCGAACATTGCCCAAGGCCTAGAAAAGTGTTTGTTCCTAGGAAATATGGATGCATTGCGTGACTGGGGTCATGCAAAAGACTACGTTCGTATGCAATGGATGATGTTGCAACAAGACAAGCCAGAAGATTTTGTTATTGCAACTGGTAAACAGATTTCTGTACGTGAGTTTGTTCGTATGTCTGCAGCAGAAGCCGGTATTACTCTTGAATTTAGCGGCGAAGGTGTAGATGAAATTGCTACCGTTACTGCTGTTAGCGGTGACGATGCACCAGGTGTAAGTGTTGGTGATGTGATTGTGAAAGTTGACCCACGTTATTTCCGTCCAGCAGAAGTAGAAACCTTGTTAGGCGACCCTTCAAAAGCCAAAGAAAAACTAGGTTGGGTACCAGAGATCACAGTAGAAGAAATGTGTGCCGAAATGGTTCGCAGTGATTTGGATAAAGCCAAGCAACATGCCTTGTTAAAAGAACACGGTTATTCGTTAGCAGTATCCAGAGAATAGTAAGGCAAAACTCCTTGTAGGCTCGGGCTTCAGCCCGGGTGAAAATTGCAATAGCGAAGCTGTTTTTGATAACGGTGCTCTATGGGCTAAAGCCCATGCTACAAAATAAAAGCGGTTTAAAATTCGTTGTAGGCTCGAGCTTTAGCCCGGGTGAAAATTGCATTACCGAAGCTGTTTTTGATATTGGTACTCCATGGGCTAAAGCCCATGCTACAAAATGAAACGGGTTAAAATTCGTTTTAGGCTCGGGCTTCAGCCCGAGTGAAATATTTCAAATGCCGGTATTGTTTTTTACATCGGTGTCCATGGGCTAAAGCCCATGCTACAAATTAAAACGGGTTAAAATTCGTTGTAGGCTTGGGCTTCAGCCCGAGTGAAATATTTCAAATGCCGGTATTATTTTTTACATCGGTGTCCATGGGCTAAAGCCCATGCTACAAAATGAAACGGACGAAAATTCGGTGTAGGCTTGGGCTTCAGCCCGGGTGAAAATTGCAATAGCGAAGCTGTTTTTGATAACGGTGCTCTATGGGCTAAAGCCCATGCTACAAAATGAAACGGGTTAAAATTCGTTGTAGGCTCGGGCTTCAGCCCGGGTGGAATTGCATTACCGAAGCTGTTTTTGATATCGGTGTTCCATGGGCTGAAGCCCATGCTACAAAATAAAACGGACGAAAATTCGTTGTAGGCTCGGGCTTTAGCCCAGGCAATATTATCGCCTTTTGTATACCGAGGGTTTATCTCGGTGAAATGACTATTATTTAAAGAGTAAATCAACATGAAAAAAGTTTTTGTTGCAGGCCACAGAGGCATGGTGGGTTCCGCCATCGTTCGTCAGCTGACAAAACAAGGTGATGTGGAAATTGTCACTAAAACTCGCAAAGAGCTAGATTTGACTAGCCAAGCCGAAGTCAGTGAGTTTTTTGCTAAAGAAAACATCGAACAAGTGTATTTAGCTGCAGCAAAAGTAGGTGGGATCATTGCTAACAACACTTATCCTGCTGAATTTATTTATGAAAACTTGATGATCCAATGCAACATTATCAACAGTGCTCATGTTGCTGGTGTTCAAGATTTATTGTTTTTAGGTTCCTCTTGTATTTATCCTAAGTTGGCTGAACAGCCAATGTCAGAAGATGCGCTGCTTACCGGTACACTTGAACCAACTAACGAACCTTATGCCATTGCGAAAATCGCCGGTATCAAGCTGTGTGAATCATACAACCGCCAATATGGCCGTAATTACCGTTCAGTGATGCCTACCAACTTGTATGGTGAAAACGATAACTTCCACCCTGAAAACTCTCATGTTATTCCAGCCCTTATTCGCCGTTTCCATGAAGCGAAATTGGAAGGTAAATCTGAAGTGGTAGCTTGGGGAAGTGGTAAGCCAATGCGTGAGTTTTTGCATGTGGATGATATGGCTGCCGCCTCTATCTATGTGATGCAACTAGACAACGCTACTTACGAAGCGAATACCCAGCCAATGCTTAGTCACATTAATGTGGGTACAGGTGTTGATTGTACTATTCGTGAATTAGTTGAGACAGTCGCTAAGGTAACAGGCTACGAAGGTGAGATTAGCTTTGATGCATCTAAACCCGACGGTGCTCCTCGTAAACTAATGAACGTATCGCGCTTAAAAGACTTAGGTTGGCAGTACAGCATTTCATTAGAAGATGGGTTAGCCAGTACGTATGAGTGGTTCTTAGCAAACCAAGATAGCTTTAGAAAATAAGCTTAGTATTAAATAAGAAAACATATGTTTTTAGACAAACCAACCTTTAGTACTGTCATTGCCAGCACACCGCTGGTATCTATTGATTTGGTGATCACCAATGAAAACAATGAAGCGCTGCTTGGGCAGCGCTTAAATCGCCCTGCTAAAGGTTATTGGTTTGTGCCAGGCGGTCGTATTCTAAAAGACGAACCCTTAACTGAAGCGTTTAAGCGTTTGACCGAAGAAGAGTTAGGCGAAGTGTTTACTATGGAGCAAGCCACTCTACTAGGCCCATATGATCATTTTTATCAAGATAATGTGTTTGGGGACGAGTTTAGCACCCATTATGTAGCTATTGCCTACAAGTTAAAATTAACCCAGCCATTAGAAAACCTGCCATTAGATAAACAGCATGGCAGTTATCAGTGGATGCCAATCACCGAATTGTTAAACAACGATGCCGTACATAAACATACCAAATGGTATTTCATGTAACTTGGTATTCGTTAACTCTCCCAATGTAGCATGGGCTTCAGCCCATGGAATCAGATATCAATCATTCTCGCGGGGCTAAAGCACCCACCTACAGGTGGTAACAACCACGTTGTAGCATGGGCTTCAGCCCATGGAATCAGGCATAAATCATTCTCGCGAAGCTAAAGCACCCGCCTACAGGTGGCAACAACCACGTTGTAGCATGGTCTTCAGGCCATGGAAAAAGGTATAAAGCATTCTCGCGAAGCTAAAGCACCCACCTACAGGTGGTAACAACCACGTTGTAGCATGGGCTTCAGCCCATGGAATCAGGCATAAATCATTCTCGCGAAGCTAAAGCACCCGCCTACAGGTGGCAACAACCACGTTGTAGCATGGGCTTCAGCCCATGAATGCTAGCATTAATCATTCTCGCGGGGCTAAAGCACCCGCCTACAGGTGGCAACAACCACGTTGTAGCATGGTCTTCAGGCCATGGAAAAAGGTATAAAGCATTCACACGGGGCTAAAGCACCCGCCTACAGGTAGCAACAACCACGTTGTAGCATGGTCTTCAGGCCATGGAAAAAGGTATAAAGCATTCTCGCGGGCTCAAGCACCGCTAACAGGAATCTAATTAGCTAGGTATTTAATTACTCCGCCGATCAAACGGCGAATGTAAAAAAATGGCATTAAATAACCCGGCTGTTTTCCGTATTTTTGATATATTTCTTGCGCTGGTGGGAATGCTGTCTCTTTTATAAATAGCCACTTTTCTGGTAAGCTTTTCCGTTGTTGCAAAGAACGCTGTAACTGTTTTGAACGGCTATCTATGGTCGTTAAATATATTAATTCAGGGTTTGATGAAGCACCATCTATCAAACCTAACACTCTGTGAATACTTTCGTCCTTAAAATAGCTATTAGCCAATTCTAGGGCAAACTTTGCTAGTGTGCCAAGTCCCTTCTCATCAACACATTGACGAAAATGAGCTTTTTCAGAATGGGTCATTTGTCGACAAAGTAGCAGCAAGTCATATAACCAAATCAACTTCACCGCATCACCCACATTGCGGTGATGAAGAAGATGCACTATTGCGTGTATTAGCCCGTGAGATTTACACACTAGAGGAATGTTCCTTAGCGTTTTGGTATCCGCAGCGTTGGCTAATTCATCAAACTTGAGAATGTTTTCTACTCCAAGTTCATTACTTAATCGCAGATGAATATCAAAATCAACGTTTACTCCAGGACTTAAGGTTTCACGCATTGAAAATTGGTTGATAATAGCTGTAGGGTTCCACCCTCTTGGATTACGAAAGCCCATTGATTCGAAGACCTCAATAATCTCATTTTTATCATCGCTATTGATAAAAATGTCCACGTCAGATTTGGTTCGTAATAAAGGGCTGGTATACACCGTGTGGCCTAGTGCATAACCTTTAAGTACCACAAATTGAACCCCAGACTCGGTAAGCTGCGTTAAAGTTTGATGGAACTGTTGCTCTAACAATTGATTGCGTAAGCTTTGGTGCATTTGATAATTGATTAAAGAAGCAAAAAACGTTCTTTTAAGCTTATGATGTTCGAGTACTTGAGCAAGCAAGGCAGCCACACCGTGTTCAATGGCTATGTCGGTTAGCGCTTGCGCATCTTGCATACCTATTGATTGCAAGCTTGTAAGATCTGCAAGAATCAACTTACTAAGCTGTACTAGCTTTGGTGTTGTTTGGGGAGAGTTAAGCACTGGCGCTCCCCCTGCGTTTAGAAGGTTCAACTAACCTTAATCCAATGGCTAACAAGGTAAAAAACAGCGCGGATAAGTAAAAAGTAGCAACGTTATAATCGAAGCTTGAATGCAATAACAACATTAACAAGGATGCTTGGCAGCCCATTAACAGCCCTTGTTGGGTACTCGATTTGCCCATGAATACTTTTTTCAGCATAAGTAAAATTGCAATACTAAATATCAAGATCCCGACGATACCCTGGGTCGCGAGGGTTTCAAGGTAGTCGTTATGAGCTCGTTTCGACATTTCACTGTTACCCAATGACTCAGGTTTATAATGATGTTGAATTAGCGGGTAAGTGCCAGGGCCACTGCCAAATAGCGGGAAATCAGCTATCACACTTAAAGCCACACTGTGTAAGTTAGAGCGTGAGCTATCACTAAAACCATATTTTTCGAATCGCTCGAAGGAATTGGAATTCACAAAAATCAGTCCAAGCACCACAATTACGCCAAAAATAGATAAAAGTGACTTTCGTTTATTAAGCTTCTGTTGTTGCCAAAATATATAGCGTGCACATATTCCACAGATAACCAGCATAAATACCAAGTTACCACCTCTAGAGTCGGTTTTGGTTAGTACGAAAAACAGTAACAGTGCGATGCAAAGATAGACAAATATTCGCGAGCAGATGATATAAATCAGCGCACGTGATAAACGATTATGTTGCCAATTTTTCTTTCGCTTTTTTAAGACATCAAAAGTTAATCCAAGGGCCAGAGGAATGCTCATCGCTAAATAGATGGCATATTGGTTTTTGTAACTAAAGGTGCCCCGTATCACCTTGTTCCAATCGGAATCCCAGGGTGGTATGGCCTTTGAAAGTTGGTATTGTCCCCCAGTGTAATGATTTACTAGGGAATACAGCGCGGTAGCTGAGGCAACAATTAACAAGCAATACACTAATTTGCTTAATCGCTGTGGCCGTTTTAAAAGTACGTAAGTGAGCAAAAACAGCATCACTAGGGTGGTGAGTTCGAACCACTCGATGGCAGAGGTGGTAGGAGATAAACTAAGGTACCCATAATCTGTATTCGTATTAAGTTGATAATAATAAGCGCTTTGCGGGCTAATTATCGATAATAATTCCATGGGGATTGGAATTAAATAGATACCCAAATACAGCAACCACAACAACAAAACCAATAGTGGTTTTTGTACCTGCCTAGTCTCCGCAAAAAACTGTTCTTTACCCAAGACTAAAAGAATTAGCCCAAAAGTCGTGATTATCGCGATTGAGGAAAGCTCCCAAGCCAGTTCAGCACCGTGTAACCACGGTGAAACAATGTGAACAGCCAGTAAACATAAAAATGCGCTAGCTGTTAACCAAGTGCTTATGTGTGTTTTCATTGTAGCAGTACCCGCTGAATACGGTCGTTATATCGTGAATTAGCGATCAATCGACGAAAAGGCTCAATATTGCCAAATTTACGCATATTCATAGCAGCTAACCGTGACATATGGAGTTCATTCAGTGCGGCATGGAGCATATTACTAGCAAGAGCCTTATTCTTGAGAGATAAAGTTGCCCAATTCTCTATAAGTAAAGGAACAAGACGGATCTGGTTCGTCCTTTCGAATGGGCCCAAAGTTAGTGTTTTTGTCAGAGCTGATTGATCTTCCCAATTGTAGTTTTCGTTGTTGACTTTGGATTGTGCAAGTAAAGTCCAACCTAAATAATCTGACGGTGCCTCTTGGGTCAATCGCAAGGCATAGTGTTCTGCTGATATTAAGTTACTTTCGGGGTGCTCCAATAAAGCTAAAGTTAGATAGAGTCGGCTATATAGCTCATTGATTTTCGTGGAATCCCTTAATCTGAGTGGTAAAAATGCCAGTCTTTCCGCACGCTCCAAACGATATATAATTGTAAGTGCTTGAGCAGCGTCCACTGGCTTTTTTTTATTTTCCCACAGACTAATTGTCTGTTCCGGTTTTACAATAAGAACGGATGAGATAAAAAACTGACAGGCGAGAATGAGTAAAAAACTTAAAAAAGCAATACATGCTAGTTTGCTGATTTTAGCTAGTTTGTTGGGGGAATGCTTAGACGAACTAGTCATGATTGAATTCACTGCAATTTAGAGAGATAAAGAAATTTATTGGCTGTAAGCCACTAAAAAATAGCATCTACATTTCAAAGCCGAGTTTCATTACCGTCGAAAAGGGATTGTGGATTATTTAACACTAGGTTATTGAGCTTATCTTGGCCAATAATCGCTGGTAAATCTGCAATACTAGGTTTTAAATCCGGCGCACGTCCTTTCAAGTTATGGCAATCAGAAGCGATAGCAAAGGCTTTGTCTTGTTCAACTAATTGCAATGCCATCTGTTTAACGTCATCCCCAAATTTTCCGGTTAAACTGCTGGCGGTAATTTGCAGTGGGCAACCCATATCGGTAAAAATTTCTAGTTTGTGAGGGTGATTCAAAAAGGTTTTATTGCGTTCAGGGTGCACTATGATGGGAATAATGTCTTTTTGCAGTAGCCAGCGGACTAAATTATCGCTGCCGTGGGGCACATCGATACGAGGAAACTCTAACAAGAAAGTTTTCTTGCCTTGGTAAGTGCCTAGCCAAGGAATTTGATCTTGCTGCACCAATTGCATAAGCTCAGTGCCAATTCGGATCTCGGCACCTAAACGTAATTCAATATCAATATTGGCTTCAATAACCTGTTGTTGAAATTGCGCAAAACGATTGATTAAATCGGCTTTGGTATTTTCATAACGACCAAAATGTATATGTGGGGTGAGCACTTGTGTTTTCACCCCCTGATCCACAGCCATTTTTAACATTTCCAGCGCTTCAGCCAGAGTTTTTGCTCCGTCATCTACTCCCGGTAATATATGGCTGTGAATATCTATCATAGCTGGTGTTCCTTCAAGCTATGCAGCTCAGCTTTTAACGTTTTCAGGCTGAACCACAGTACCGTAATATTCACCTGAATAATAATGATCACCGTAGTAACTCATCTTCTGAGGTTCGGCTACTGTCAACACTGCGCCTATAACGTTGGCATGTAGCTTCTGCAAACGTTTAACCGCTTCTTTAGAGACTTTAATTTTAGTCTCTTCTGCTCGTACTGCGACTATCACACCATCAACTTTAGTCCCCACAATGCAGGCATCACTTACCGGTAAAGTAGGGGGGCCATCTAATATAATGTGATCGAAGTGGGTTTTTAACGACTGCAAGGCTTTAGCAAACTTTTCTGAAGACAACAGTTCAATGGGGTTGTGTGGAATAGTCCCGCAAGGCATCACATTAAACTGTTTATTGTCTGTTGGGTTTACAATGCAATCTGCGAAGTTTACCGTGCCTGCTAAAAGATCGGTCAAACCATGGCGAGATTGAATTTTAAGATTTTTTGCAATGCTCGGCTTACGTAAATCCACTTCTAACAACAGCGTTTTGCCAATTTGACTGTAGGCAGCTGCTAAATTCATTGCTAAAGTAGATTTGCCTTCTGCACCCGTTGCCGAGGTCACTAACAAGGTTTTAGGCGGATTATCGATATTCGAAAACTGCAATCCGGTACGGATACTGTTAATACTCTCAGCAAAAACAGAGCGGGTATCTTCTGAGTATTCCATCTCTGGAATAGTGTGAGTATCTTTTTTCTTCAAGGCCATGGTAATGCCCAGCGCTGGAATATTTAGATTTTCTTCCAGTGCATCTGGTGTTCGATAAGTGTTGTGTAGTGCCTCTTTTACAAAGGCTAATACCACCCCAAAAAACACGCCCATAAACACTGACAATGCCACAATCAATTTGACGTTAGGTTTAATTGGCGAGGTCGGAACCGTCGCTGTATCAATTACTTGTACATTAGATGCAGTAAAGTCACCGCGAATATTGGTTTCCATCAAGCGATTAATAAATGACTCATAGATACGGCGGTTATTCTCCACTTCACGTTCCAAGGAAGTAAGAGTGAAGTTTGAACCTTGTAATGATTGTATTTCATCTTTTTCATTGCTAATTAACCGTTGAATATTGTTAACTTGTTGGCTCGCTAGTCGGTAATCACTTTCAATGCGATCAACAATTTTAGCAATTTCGCGAGATAAACTATCGCGCACACTTTTCAGTTCAGTACGGGCTGAAATCATTTTAGGGTGTTTTTCTTTATAACGCTCAAACAGCTCATCAACTTTACTTTGCAATCTGGCTTCTTCTTTCACCAAGTCACTAGCGGTTTTATTTTGTAACACAGGCCCTAGTGAATAAAATGCTTTGGAATCAGGTTTTACACCTTCCACCTGTCTATATAACTCTTCTGCAGTACTGAGTTCAGTTTGTGCACTGATTAACTGACTATTTAACGATTGTAAGCGCGAGTTTGAATCCCGCTGTTGCAAGGAGCTATCGACAATGCCTTGCTGCATTCTGAATTGACGTAGTTTTTCTTCAGAGGCGCTTAACTGCGCTTTTAGCTCTGATGATTGTTCCGACAGCCATTTTTCAGTATTTTTCACATCACCCAAGCGGGACTCTAAACCAAACTGAATATAAGCCTCACCCAAAGCATTAATAATATCGGTAGCTAACTGTGGATCATCCGACTGATAACTAATATTGATAATTTGGCTTTGTTTACCACCACTCACCTTTAGCCCCGCTTGAATGTCTGCAGCCAACATTACTTTAATCTCGTGGTCAGAGCGTTTTTTAGCAGGAGCGGCACTCTCATCCTTGCCAAAAAGTGCAACGATTTCTTGTTTTATTTCAGTAATGGTGGCCGATAATCCACTGGCTTTTTTGCCTTTATTTGCTAGTTGTTCTTTTTTGTATTTTTCTACCAGATCAAGTTTGTCGACAACGGTTTCGGCAATGGCTCTAGATTGTAAGATTTCATACTGAGTTTCATAAAACAAAAATACTAAGGCCGAAGCTATATATTGCTCTTCTCTTGCAGCATTAGGTTGCTGGGGATCTGCGAGTATTTTTGAGCTAGCTTGATAAATGGGCGTTGCGGTAGCCGCAATATAACCACCAATTAACAGACATACCATAGTCACTGCAGCAATTAACCATTTGGCCCGTTTAATGGTGCGCCAATACTGGCTCAAGTCTAACGTCTCTTCGGCGCTGTCGTTAGTTAAAGTGGGGTTCAAGCCTTGTTGTGATGTCATTTTTTCACTGTTCCATTTCTATTGCGCTTATTTTGCGCTACCTATTATCTTTGCTACATTCAAAACACTACTATTGTTACTACTGCTCATAGGTCTAATGGCCGCTGAGCTTTAACATATAGTGCTTAGAAAAAGCTTTCTTCCACTGTAATTACATCGCCCGGTTTAACCGTGGCATTTAAATCGACTTTTTTTCGTTCGCTATTTTGGGCTTGGTTTAACAAGTAAATATTGCTTTTTGAAGCACGCTCAGTAAACCCGCCCGCAATGGTAACGGCAATTTGTACCGTCATCTTGGTTCTAAACGGGTAGCTTCCTGGTTTTTTCACTTCACCATTAATATAAAAAGGGCGATATTCAGCGATGCTCACAGATACGCTGGGCTTTTTCAGGTAGTCGTCACCAAATAGCTTAGTCAACAAGGCTTCCACTTCAGGTACGGTTTTGCCTTGCACTACTACTTGGCCCAACAGTGGCACAGATATAGTCCCTTCATCGGTTATTTGCGCTTCTTTTAGGCCTAATTCTGGCTCATCAAATACCGTGACAGATATGGAATCACCGGTTGATAATCGATAGGTAGTGTCGGTGTCACTTGTATTTTCAACGCTTTGTGCAAACACATTTACACTAAGCCCAGTCCATAAAATGCCAATGAACAAAAGAATACGTTTTTTCACTTAATAGTTCCTTTTCAAAATCTGTAAATTGACTAATCGATTAACCAGTCAATACCTAACATATAAATATTTGAGTCATAATCATAAAGTGCAAGTTCAGAGCTACGCTTTCTATGAGAGTAATCAATATAAATTTCTAAACTGCGTTTTAATGCATAAGTGTATTTAGTTTCGATGGCGCTAATAGTATCTTTTCTAGAGAAAGTGCTTCCTAAATCATCTTCACGATAAAGGTAACTAAAGCTTATTTCACTTTTTGCGCTAAAATTATGCTCTAACCCAATGGAATAAGTTTCGCTGACGAAACTGGGTAAGCCTTGTACTGCACTTTCTCGGGTGGAGCGATCAGCTCCTAACGTGATTGTGGAGTATGTGTTGGGTTTCCAAACCATATCTAAATAATAAGCTAGGCCGGATATATCATCATAAAACTCATTGTCGTAATCTATATCTTGATAACCTACTTTGAATATTCCAGTGGTTTGCGCTGTTGCTGTCCACTCCGCCCCCATTAAAAATCGATTCTGGCTTGCTGAAACATCAAATGTCTCGGTATTTATATAGCTTAAATCATCTATACTTGCTTCTAACAACAATCGGGTTTTTGGGGCTAATCGATAATAAAATGTCCCAGTAATTCGATTGACATCGTAATCACGGAAGAATTGTTCATTATTGTCGTATCTGCGTTTGTCTATATCGTAAGCTATTCTTATCTGACCAATACTCTTTCGCGTTCCGTAAGTCCCTGAGGTTTTTAATGAGGAAGACGATACCTCAGTAAATTCGTCTAACACGCTGGTTTCAGCATTAGTTGTGCCAGGCTCTTCTATTTTATTTGAGTAGCCCAAGGTTAATTCTGATGTGAACTTAGAAGTGTGTTTATACTGACCTTTCAATGATGCCTCATGTTCGGCATAACTTAGGTCGCTCAAATCATTATATTGACGATAATTGCCCTTATATTGTGCATCTAGTTGCACAGACTCATAAAGCTCGGTCAATTTTAGTGCAGGAACAAGTTGTAAAAACTTATCGGATACTTCTTCTGAACTACGAAAAATATTGTCATCATGACCAATGTTGGCACCAATGACTGCTGAAAAACCTTCATGCTGTTGCGCATAGGCGGAATTGAAACACGCCGAAACAATAAGCATCAAAATAAGCTTGGAGAAGGATTTCTGTGAATCAGAAATCATATTGTTAAAGTTAATCATACAGCTCTTTCCATAAACTCCGGTCTTTCTCTCAAGTGGCTGATAGCCTGCTTTTCGAGAGAACTCCTGCATTACCACAACTAAGCGAGTTGATTAACGCATAATCGCCGTGGAAAATAGCAAATATCGACGCAAAAATATAGATTATTCGGTAATTAAATTTTTGTGACTTAATCCACATTATTGTTCGTTCAATGGGCAATCTACCTTTAAGTCGTGCAAAAGATATGCACATTTCGCACCAAGGCTATTCTTTTTTTGTGGGTAGCATTCTTCATTCGCTGGGTTTATTATACTGGAGATACTTCATTTAGGTTTATTCATGGTGAAACAACTTGTTACCGCGTTAATGATAATCGCCTTGCTTTTTAGCCAAGGGGTTTCTGCGTTGGTGGCGGTTTGTGACATGGAAAATATGCCTGAAATGAATCATATTGCTGATGTCTCTGAACCTATTATGGTGCAACAACATGATTCACACCGTGGAATGCAGCATGGTAGCGAAGAAGGTGAACTCAGTGAGTCGATTCCGGTCCTAGATGAAACCCAGTATCACAGCATGCAATCAAACCAAGATTGCTGCAACCAAACCTGCGATTGCGAACACGGCACTGCGTTTTCAGCAGCGTTGGTAGTGGCCAATCCATTCCCAGATTCGCTGATAAACCACACCGATGTTATCGCCGAGCAATTCAGGGCCCTCGACGCCCACACCTCAAATTTAATCAAACCCCCGATTATTTAATATCCCCAAAATAGATCCGCCGTTTTTTCGTCGCACGGGATTTACCGAACCCCGTGTAGCATGGCCTTTAGGCCATGGAGAAACCATGGATACGAACGTTTAGGTTTTTATTGTTTTCGCGGGGCTAAAGCACCCGCCTACAAAAGGGGAGGTTTAGGCCATGGGGAAACCATGGATACGAACGTTTAGGTTTTTATCATTCTCGCGGGGCTAAAGCACCCGCCTACAGAAGGGGAGGTTTAGGCCATGGAGAAACCATGGATACGAACGTTTAGGTTTTTATTGTTTTCGCGGGGCTAAAGCACCCGCCTACAAAAGGGGAGGTTTAGGCCATGGGGAAAAACCATGGATTCGAACGTTTAGGTTTTTATCATTTTTGCGGGGCTAAAGCACCCGCCTACAGGTTTTGGAATTACATTATGAATAGAGTTTTGACATGTTTAAGCTTAATTATCTAACCCGGATTTTAATTGCAGGTGCTTTTGTGTTTGCGCTGCCTGCGGCTCAGGCTAATCTTGAGGCTGCCGAACGGCAACTGACCTTGCATGATGCGGTGCAGTTGGCCATCGATAATGATCCTTGGCAAAGCGGCAATCAATTAAAGCGTCAGGCTTTGGAGTCGCAAAGCTATGCGGCTGATACTTTGCCCGATCCGGTTTTATCTATGGGCTTGCTGAATTTGCCAACCAACGGGTTTGCATTCGATCAAGAGGCGATGACCCAGCTTAAAGTCGGTATTGCGCAACAATTTCCCCGTGGTGATAGTCGTGGTATTCGCAAACGCCAGCTTCAGCAACTAGCGGCTAAACATCCGTTTTTGGCGCAAGATCGCTCAGCGCAAATCGCGGTGACAGTTTCGCAGTTATGGCTCGATGGTTATGGGGCGCAACAAAGCATTCAATTGCTAAAGCAAGAAAGTCGTCTTTTTGAACAATTGGCGCAAACGGTTGAATCTCAGTACGCCTCTGGACAAAAGCGTACTCGCCAAGAAGATGTGATACGCGCCAATCTTGAGCTTGCACGCCTGCAAGACCGCTTAACTCAATTACAGAGTGATAAAGAGACAGCCACAGCTTCGTTATATCAGTGGATAGCAAATGAGCATTTTGACCAGAGTAATGTCGGCGCTTTCGATTTTGCACTAAATCAGGCGGTCAGTAATGAAGCCGAGACCAATCAAGCTGAGACAGCCATGTTTCCCGCTATGACAGAATTTGTATCTGCTCCCATTGATCGGCAACGTTTTGGACAGCTTCTTAGCAAACATCCTGCGGTGCTAGCGTTACAGCAAACCATTCTGGCGGGACAGGTTGGCGTTGAACTAGCGCAGCAAAAATATCAGCCGCAATGGGGCGTGAATGCCAGTTATGCCATGCGAGCAGATGATCAGGCGGGGCAAAGCCGTGCGGACTTCTTTTCTGTTGGTGTGTCTGTGGATTTGCCGCTGTTTACCCATCAGCGCCAAGACAAAGCCGTGCAGGCGGCAAAATACCAAGCCGAATCTCTAAAAACTGAAAAACGTCTGTTGTTGCGCAATATGTTGTCGCAACTTGAATCTTTGCTTTCCCAGCGCCAGCGACTTGCAGATAGGTTAGCGAATTATGACGCGTCCATTTTACCGCAAATGCACGAACAGGCCGAAGCTGAATTGACTGCCTACACCAGTAACAACGGAGATTTTGGGGAAGTGATGCAAGCTCGAATCGCTGAGCTAAATAGTCGCTTAGAGCGCATATTAATTGCCACTAAAAAACAAAAAGTAAATGCTCACTTACAGTATTTCCTCGTACAGGCAAACCCCAGTGACAACCAGCAATCAAAACTGGTTTTAGGAGAACAGTAATGAATCAAACTAACAATCAATCCACAAATAGCAAATCGCAATTAGCATCCGTGTTTTATTTAGTTGCCGGTTTGTTGGGTGGAGCGCTGTTAACGGGGTTGTATTTCAACTTTAGCGGTCACGGTCAATCAGCATCAGCTAAACAAGATACACATGTTGAAGCAGATGAAGCGCCGCTTTACTGGGTAGCGCCTATGGATCCGAACTTCAAACGCGATCAACCTGGCAAGTCTCCTATGGGAATGGATTTAGTGCCGGTATATGCCAACAAAAATTCGACAAATAGCAACAGCCCAGGTACGGTTTCTATTGCTTCGAACATTGTCAATAATTTGGGAGTGCGCACCGCCAAAGTAGCGTACAGCACCATGCATGTGCCGATACAAACAATTGGCTATGTTGGTTATAACCAAGATAGATTAATTCATATTCACGCTCGTGCCCAAGGTTGGGTAGATAAACTTTATGTTACCGCCTCTGGCGAGCCGGTGGAAAAAGACCAGCCTTTATACGCCCTTTATTCCCCCGAGCTGGTTAATGCTCAAGAAGAATATTTACTTGCGGTAAATCGAGGTAATAGCGCACTCACCAATGCTGCGCTGTCGCGTTTAGTGGCACTACAAATGCCCAAACAAGCCATTCAAACTCTCAAACAGACACAAAAAGTACTACAAACCGTGGAGTTTCGTTCACCCCAAGCTGGTGTGGTAGATAACTTAAATATTCGAGAAGGCTTTTTTGTGAATCCCGAGCGCACTCTGATGTCGATAGCGTCACTTGATGATGTGTGGGTAGAAACTGAAGTGTTTGAGCGTTTGGCGGGGCAAGTGGAAGTTGGTTTGCCGGTAACCATGAGTTTGGATTACCTGCCTGGTGAAAGTTGGCAAGGTGTAGTGGATTATATTTATCCTACATTGAATGAACAAACGCGCACCCTTCGTGCCCGATTAAGGTTCAGCAATAGTCAGCAAAAACTTAAACCCAATATGTTTGCCCAAGTGGTGATCCATACCAAACCCAGCGCGCGCAGTTTATGGGTGCCTAGCGAAGCGGTGATCCGCACCCGCACACAAAACCGCGTAGTGCTCGCATTAGGCGATGGCCAATTTAAATCCGTTGCGGTAAAACTCGGCACAGTAGTACATGGACAGGCACAAATCCTCGATGGATTAGAACAGGGCGATACCATCGTCACCTCAGCACAGTTCTTACTGGACTCCGAAAGCAGCATCAATTCAGACTTTTCACGAATGACGGCACTCTCGAATAAACAGGACAGCCATGATATGTCGGGCATGGTTAAACAGGACAGCCATGCTAATCACGAGGGCATGGACCACAGCAACATGAACCACGGCAACATGGACAGCCATGATATGTCGGACAAGGATAAGCAGGACAGCCAGGATAAGCAGGACAGCCATGCTAACCACGAGGGCATGGACCACAGCAACATGAACCACGACAACATGGACAGCCATGATATGTCGGACATGGATAAGCAGGACAGCCATGCTAACCACGAGGGCATGGACCACAGCAACATGAACCACGGCAACATGGACAGCCATGATATGTCGGGCATGGATAAGCAGGACAGCCATGCTAATCACGAGGGCATGGACCACAGCAACATGAACCACGAAAACATGGACAGCCATGATATGTCGGGCATGGATAAACAAGACAGCCATGCTAATCACGAGGGCATGGACCACAGCAATATGAATCACGGCAACATGGACAGCCATGATATGTCGGACAAGGATAAACAAGACAGTCATCAAAACCACGCTGAAAAGCATCAGGGGATGCAGCATGATTGAGAAGCTAATTCATTGGTCCATTCACAATCGATTTTTTGTGTTGTTATGCACTGCAATGATGATTGGGGTGGGTGTCTACAGTGTGAAAAATACGCCTGTAGATGCCATTCCTGATTTGTCTGATGTACAGGTTATCATCAAAACCAGTTATCCAGGACAGTCACCTCAGGTGGTCGAAGACCAAGTCACTTATCCCATCACCACGGCCATGTTGTCGGTCCCTGGGGCGCAAACCGTGCGCGGTTTCTCATTTTTTGGTGATTCTTATGTGTATGTGATTTTTGACGACAAAACGGATCTTTATTGGGCTCGCAGTCGGGTTCTTGAATATTTATCGCAGGTTTCTTCGCGCCTTCCTGATTCCGCGAAGCCGCAACTGGGGCCTGATGCCACTGGAGTGGGCTGGGTGTTTATGTATGCTCTGACAGATAAAAGCGGTCAGCACGATATTAGCCATTTGCGTTCTTTGCAGGATTGGTTTTTGAAGTTTGAGCTGCAAACTGTGCCCGGTATTGCTGAAATTGCCACTATTGGCGGCATGGTAAAACAGTATCAGGTGAATATTGACCCCGACAAGTTGCGTGCTTACAACATTCCCCTTAGTCATATCCAAAACGCCATTCGCCAAGGCAATCAAGAGGTGGGGGCGTCGGTGATTGAAATGGCCGAAGCTGAATATATGGTGACAGCCACTGGTTACTTAACTGGCATTGCCGATTTAGAGTCGATTCCCCTTGGATTAAACGATAAAGGCACTGCGCTGCAATTGCGCGATGTAGCTGATATTCGTTTAGGACCACAAATGCGCCGGGGGATTGCTGAGCTAAATGGCCAAGGTGAAGTCGTTGGTGGCGTGGCGGTGATGCGCTTTGGTGAAAATGCACAAAAAACCATTCATTCCCTCAAGGCTAAATTGGCCAGTCTGCAATCTAGCTTACCCGATGGGGTAGAGGTGGTTACGGTTTACGATAGGTCGGAACTGATCAACCGAGCGGTGGATAATCTATGGAGTAAGTTGGCTCAAGAGCTGATTATTGTGGCACTGGTGTGTGCGATTTTCTTATTTCATCTGCGCTCTGCCATAGTGGCGGTAGTGAGTTTGCCGATGGGGATTTTGCTTGCATTTGCGGTGATGTATTGGCAGGGAATTAATGCCAATATCATGTCGTTAGGGGGAATAGCCATTGCCATCGGGGCCATGACCGACGGTGCAATTGTGATGATTGAAAATCTGCATAAGCACATGGAAAAAACGCCATTAACTGAGCAAAATCGTTGGCAAATAGTGGCCAAAGCGGCGTCTGAGGTAGGGCCACCACTATTTTTTAGTTTGTTGATCATCACCGTGAGTTTTTTGCCGGTGTTTATTCTAGAAGCACAAGAAGGCCGGATGTTTGCGCCGCTGGCCTATACAAAAACCTACGCCATGGCCGCTTCAGCTGGTTTGGCGGTAACCTTAATTCCGGTGTTAATGGGGTATTTGGTGCGCGGCAAAGTAATCAGTGAAGCTAAAAATCCATTGAATCGATTGTTGATTGCGGTTTACACCCCTGTACTTAAATTAGTCCTGCTGTTCCCTAAACTGACTTTGCTTGGGGCGTTTGTGTTGGCAGTTGTTGGTTTTTATCCACTGAGCAAAATAGGGACTGAATTTATTCCCCCTTTTGATGAAGGGGATCTGATGTATATGCCTACCACGTACGCGGGATTATCTATTGGTAAAGCCCGCGAGATATTGCAACAAACCGATAAATTAATTGCCACCATTCCCGAGGTGAAAAGCGTGTTTGGCAAAATCGGCCGAGCTGAGACAGCCACAGATCCAGCGCCGCTCACCATGATCGAAACTGTCATTCAATTAAAACCCCAATCCCAATGGCGAGAGGGGTTGAGTATTGATGATTTGCGCGAGGAACTTGATCAGGTAGTGCAGTTGCCGGGCTTAACCAATGCTTGGGTAATGCCGATTCAAACCCGAATTGATATGTTGGCAACGGGAATTAAAACCCCCGTGGGTATTAAGGTAGCAGGGCCAGATATCAAAGTCATTCAGCGTATTGGTCAGGATATCGAAAGAATCCTTTCTACCATGGACGGCACGGCTTCGGTTTATGCTGAGCGTGTGGCTGGTGGACGTTACATCAAGGTGGATATCAATCGCGAAAAATCAGCCCGTTATGGTCTTAATATCAGTGATGTACAACAAGTGGTAGCTACTGCTATCGGTGGAATGAACATTACCCAAACTGTTGAGGGCTTGGAACGTTATCCGGTGAATGTGCGTTACCCACAATCTTACCGCGATTCGCCGGAAGCCTTGCAATTGCTACCCATAGTGACACCCAATGGCCAACGAATTGCGCTGGCTGATGTCGCCCAAGTGTATATCGAAGAAGGTCCGCCGGGGATTAAGAGTGAGAATGCGCGGATCAACGGTTGGACCTACATTGATATTGAGAATATTGATGTGGGCAGCTATGTGGAAAACGCCAAAATACGCTTAGCAGAAAATTTGGATTTACCTACAGGTTACAGTCTGCAATGGGCAGGACAGTATGAATATATGCAGCGTGCTACCCAAAAGCTCAGTTATGTTGTGCCTTTAACGCTGGCAATTATTGTGCTTCTGCTATACATGAACTTTCGAAATGCTGTGGAAGTCATCATTATCATGGGCACCTTACCACTGGCGTTAATTGGTGGAATTTGGTTGATATATATCGAAGGCTTCAATTTATCCGTGGCTGTTGGTGTCGGCTTTATCGCTTTGGCCGGCGTGGCGGTGGAAATAGGGGTGATCATGTTGGTTTATCTGAATCAGGCTTTTCAGGTTTTACTGGACAGGCATGCAAGCGCTAACGTGGACAGGCATGTTAATGAACCCTCGACTAATGCGGTGGCTGTCACCGAAAGTGCGTTAATTGAAGCCATTTTAGACGGCGCTGGAAAACGAGTAAGACCAGTGATTATGACGGTTGCAACAGTGATGATTGGATTGTTGCCCGTCATGTATGGTACAGGCACAGGTTCCGAGGTAATGAGCCGAATCGCAGCCCCCATGGTAGGTGGCATGGCAAGTGCATTGATCCTGTCATTGTTGGTCGTGCCCGTGGTGTTCTATTTATGGCGAAAACAACAACTAAAACTGTAGCATGGCCTTCAGGCCATGGATTATTGAACATTTTCGCGGGGTTAAAACACCCGCCTACAGATGAAGGAGGTTATCTCTTTTGTAGCATGGCCTTCAGGCCATGGAATATTGAACATTTTCGCGGGGTTAAAGCACCCGCCTACAGATGAAGGAGGTTATCTCTCTTGTAGCATGGCCTTCAGGCCATGGAATATTGAACATTTTCGCGGGGCTAAAGCACCCGCCTACAGATGAAGGAGGTTATCTCTCTTGTAGCATGGCCTTCAGGCCATGGAAAAACCCATGGCAACCCGCGGGGCTAAAGCACCCGCCTACAGGTGGGGGAGGTTATTTCTCTTGTAGCATGGCCTTCAGGCCATGGAAAAACCATGGAAAAAACCCATGGCAACCCACGGGGCTAAAGCACCCGCCTACAGGTGCGGGAGGTAATCTCTCTTGTAGCATGGCCTTTAGGCCATGGAACCCCCCAATGGAACCGCCGATGTTGGGATGGTTTACCATTTCACGGAGCTAAAGCACCCGCCTACAGGTGCGGGAGGTAATTTCTCTTGTAGCATGGCCTTCAGGCCATGGAAAAACCATGGGAAAACCCATGGCAACCCGCGGGGCTAAAACACCCGCCTACAGGTGGGGGAGGTTTTTTCTCTTGTAGCATGGCCTTCAGGCCATGGAAAACCCATGGAAAAACCCATGGCAACCCGCGGGACTAAAGCACCCGCCTACAGGTGGGGGAGGTTTTTTCTCTTGTAGCATGGCCTTTAGGCCATGGAAAAACCATGGAAAAACCCATGGCAACCCGCGGAGCTAAAGCACCCGCCTACAGGTGCGGGAGGTTATTTCTCTTGTAGCATGGCCTTTAGGCCATGGAAAAACCATGGAAAAACCCATGGCAACCCGCGGAGCTAAAGCACCCGCCTACAGGCACTAAGGTATATTGGAGGAAATATGAAAAATACTGCAAAACTATATCGAATGGAAACCTCGCAACATATTTGTCCTTTTGGTTTAAAATCCAAAGACTTATTGCAAAGAAAAGGTTTCATTGTAGAAGATCACAAATTGACGTCTCGTCAGGAAACGGATGAATTCAAAAAACTCCATGACGTCAAAACCACTCCACAAACTTTTATCAACGGTGAAAGGATCGGTGGATATGATGATCTAAGAACCTTTTTTGGTATGTCAAAACCCGGACAACAAGGTAAAACTTACACACCTGTGATTGCAATATTTGCAGTCGCTGCGCTTTTAGCGGTGGCGTTGGCCTATCCTTCGCTGTCGATTATGTTCTCTATTGAGACATTAATGCTCTTTGTTGCATTTTCCATGGCGATTCTCGCAGTGCAAAAACTGCGAGATTTGTATAGCTTCTCAAATTCGTTTATCACCTATGACTTGCTGGCAATGCGGGTTGTGCCGTATGCCTATGTATATCCATTTCTAGAGGCATTTGTTGGGATCGGAATGGTGGCAAATCTGCCCCCATTAATGATTGCGCCAATATCCCTATTGATTGGTGGGATTGGCGCGGTTTCGGTATTTAAGGCTGTTTATATCGACAAACGTGATCTCAAATGTGCCTGCGTCGGCGGTAAAAGTGATGTTCCACTAGGAGCCGTTTCATTAACCGAAAACCTATTTATGATAGCCGCCGGCTTGTGGATGTTAAACCTGTAGCATGGCCTTCAGGCCATGGATCCGCAGAAGCCGGATGTTATCGCCCCGTAGCATGGCCTTCAGGCCATGGACCCCCCCAATGGAGGAACCGCCGACGTTGGGATGGTTTACCATTTCGCGGGGCTAAAGCGCCCGCCTACAGGTAGATGTTCTGTTGTAGCATGGCCTTCAGGCCATGGATCCGCAGAAGCCGGATGTTAACGTCCTTGTAGCATGGCCTTTAGGCCATGGAACGCGGGCCATGGATTGCGGGGCCATGGGTTTGGCATTGGCGAGGACAAAACAAAAAAGGGGCGTTTGCCCCTTGGTATTCGATGATTGTTTCGCGGTTTATTTTGTTTGTTGTTTGCGAGCTGCTAACAAACCAGCGATACCGAAAAACAATAAAAATAATGCAGATGGCTCAGAAACTTGCTGTACTTCTGCAATCGCTACTTCAAGGTTGTAGCTGTATTCTGTGAATGTATCGAAGAAACCTTCGTTACCACCAACAGCTAAAGTATAAGAACCCGCTTCTAGTACTAGGCCTGTTAAGCTTCCGCCTAAGCCAGGTACAAACGGACTATTTCCATCTACAAACACTAAATTGCTGAAGAAATCAGTAAAATCTGAGTTATTTGAAAATGGAATAGCGAAGTCGTTAGCTATCGTTCCTTGATATAAGCTCAAACCCATAGTGATCAATGAATCAGCAGTGGCAGAGAAAGTCGATTGTGCTGCAACATCGAAAGTGATGAAGTCGATGGCGTCACCAAAAGTATCTTCGTTTAACCAACCGCTATCACCGACAACTGAATCAGCGATTAAGCCGTCACTTGGTAAAGAAATAATTGAAGCAGAAGCTGATGCGCTGCATAACAATACTAGGGCAGCTAGCATTGGAGTAAATATACGTTTCATAGTCTTTCCTAATTTGAAGAAGGCACCTGCGAAGTATTTCGAGGTGCCATTTATTATTGTTTTAGATTAAAGTGCGCCGTTTTCCCAAGGACCTGTGATTGCGAAAGTCACACCTGGAGATTGCACGTTTACGAATAACCAACGACCAAAGAAACATGCGCCAGCCATTTCTTGGCTAGTGAAGCTGCGTCTGTTGCTACCGTCTGTTGAGTCACCTACTGAGTCCCAGAAGTTAGCTGCTGTACCCGGATAAATTGAATCGATGTGGGCTAAATCGCCTTGGTCCAAAGACACGTTGTTTTCAACGAATGGGAAGGTTTCACCTGATAGGGTTAAACCGATTAGACGTTTAGGGTTAGAGCTTCCATCTTCACACATCAAGATGTTTCCACGTGGGCTAACAGCGATGTTATCTGGCGCGTTAACTTCATTCACAGCGTCTGAAGATTCAAAAATAATGGTTAGTGTTTCTTTACGAGGATCGTAGCAGAAGATTTGGCCAAGATTTGCGGCGCCGCCTGAAGTAGACACGAAGTAAATTTTGCCATCGTCATACCAGCAGCCTTCGCCACGCTCAATGATTGCCGCGTCAGAAGCTTGGTTGTAACATCTTTCGGTAGTTGCATCTGGATCAGCAATTTCTTGCCAAGTCACATCCCAAACTGTTCCTACAACTAAACCGCCACGCAAATCTACGCGAGACTCACCGTTTAAAACCATAGCGAACAAGCTACCGCCAGATTTTAAGTCGCCCCATTCGCCTGCAGGTACAAATTTGTAGAATGCAGATGAGCCAGCGTCTTCAGTTTCATACACATAGCCAGTTGCCGGATCAACAGCAGCAGCTTCGTGAGAGAAACGACCCATTTCGCGAATTGGTTGGCCATCAGAAATACCAAATCCAGGTACTTCGAATACATAACCGTGGTTTTCGCCTTGTGGACCTTGATTCCAGTTATGGAACGTTTCTTCACAAGACAACCAAGTACCCCAAGGCGTGCTTCCGCCAGCACAGTTTCTGATCGTGCCGCCTAAGCTGTTATAGGAAGATAAAAATTCACCTTTGACGATATCAAACATAAGATTAGTTGTGCCGCCGTTTTGGGCTGGGTTATACACGCCACGACCACCGCGAGGTGATGCTGGAGAACCTTCGCCTTCTGAACATTCGTGGTTACGCACAAGTGCAATGATGTTGCCTTTTACTGCCGCGATACCCATACCATCGTGATCAGTAGGAGTAGGTAAAAGGTCTGCTTGTGTTTGACCTGTCCAGCCGTAAGAGGTGTACTCAAAACCTTCTGGTAAAGAAAGTAGGTTTAGACCCGTGGCTTTGTCAGCTGTTGGTACTAATGGACCATATGAGCTGGTAAAAGGTAAAGACGCAGCTTGTGCTTTACTAGAAACCGCTGCAAAAGCAGTACTTGCTGCGGCAATAGAGCCACCTTTTAACACTTGACGGCGGCTAAAAGCAGGTTCAATTTTATCATTATTTTGTGGTATTAAATCTTGTTCTGACATGTTGTCTCCGGTCCTTTATTAGTGGTTTGGCGATAGTTGAATTCTGTTTTAGAAAACAACCTGCTGACAACTAATCTACCGACCTTAAATGACAGTTTAGGATCTGTTTTTTTACGCTTTTTTAAACTTTTAATGACACAAATATTGCTTTTTTATTAATCAGTTAGGTGGACTGGTCCATTTGCTTGCGAAGTATTTGTTGTTTGTCTGATTGGGTCCAATTTATCAGTACAATCGACAATTCGTACAAGGCTAAAATAGGCACGCCTAAGGCTATCTGCGAAATTAAATCTGGAGGTGTAATTAACGCGGCAATGAAAAATACCGCGACTACGGCGTGCTTTCGGTAGTCTTTTAGGGTTTGCCCATCAATCACTCCTGCTTTGGCTAAAACCAGCAGTAAAACTGGTAATTCGAAACACAGCCCAAAGGCTAAGATTAAGCGGATCACCAATGCTAGGTATTCACTCATTTTAGCTTCAAGTTCAACATTGATAGTGGCGTTTTGCCCGCTTGATTCAAAGCTTATGAAAAACTCCCAAGCTAATGGCATCACCACATAAAAGGCTAGGGCTGCGCCCATTACAAACAAAATTGGGGTGGCTATAAACAGTGGTGAGAGAGCCTTTTGTTCGTTTTTATACATGCCTGGGGCAATGAACTTCCAGACTTGAATTAAGGTGATGGGTAAAGTACAAAAAGTGGCACTAAAGAAGGCAAGTTTAATATAGGTAAAAAACGCTTCATGTAAGCCGGTGTAGATCATTCTTCTGCCGCTGTCCGGCCCGAAAATTTGGTACAAAGGTTGTTGTAAGAAGCTGTAAATTTGTTCTGCAAAAAAGTAAGAAACACCAAACATTAAAGCAAAAAACGCAAAACAGAAAAGTAGGCGTCTGCGCAATTCTATTAAGTGAGTCAGCAGTGGCGCTTTATTTTCAGTGTGGCTTTTGTTTGCCCCATCGTTATTTAAATGACTGTCGTTTGGTTGAGATTGTTTCATTGCGCCTGTTCCTGTTTTGTGGGAGTGGCGTTGTTTTGCTCTAGTTGCGTCGTTTGATGCTGCTCGATTTCAGCTTTTTTGTTTGCTATTTGCTGTTCACGGTTACTGTGATATTCGGCGTGTTGCGAGCCGGGTATGAAATCATCGGGCAAGTTGCGTATCTCGTCTGGTAATAGTTGCTTCCAGTTTGTTGACTCCGGCGTAGTGCCTTCAACTATGCGTATTTCATTTTCAAGTTGTTTAAAGCCGCCTTTAACGTCATTGATAGTGCGTTTTGCTTTGGTTACAAACTGATTAATCATTTTGAACATTTTTGGCAGGTCTTTAGGACCAATTACCAATAGTGCGATGGCGGCCACAAAACCAAGTTCTACCCAGCTGAGATCAAACATAAGGTGCTCCAGACAGTGTAATTATTGGTTTTCTAACTTGTCTTTTGGCTGTGACTCAGTCGGTGTTTGAGTCGCTGTTTCGTCGTTTTCGCCAATGCCTTGTTTGAAGCTTTTTATGCCTTGCGCCAAGTCACCCATCAAAGCAGGAATACGGCCTCTGCCGAACAATAAAATGAACAACAACGCCACTAAAACCAATTGCCAAATACTTAAACTCATTTTTTCTTTCTCCAATTAACGAAGATAAAGCATGCGATTAAAGTATGACTAAGCTGTGACGAAATTATGAAATTTAAAAGTAAGTAGCAGGTTACGGCCCGTAGCATGGCCTTTAGGCCATGGATCCGCAGAAGCCGGATTTTATCGCCCTGTAGCATGGCCTTTAGGCCATGGATCCGCAGAAGCCAGATTTTATCGCCCTTGTAGCATGAGCTTCAGGCCATGGCATATTTTACATTTTCGCGGGGTTAAAACACCCGCCTACGGGGGGAATACAATTCATCACGGTAAACACGGGTTGTAGCATGGCCTTCAGGCCATGGAATATTGAACATTTTCGCGGGGTTAAAACACCCGCCTACGGGGGGAATACAATACATCACGGTAAACACGGGTTGTAGCATGGTCTTTAGGCCATGGATCCGCAGGAGATGGAGGTTATCTCTTGTAGCATGGCCTTCAGGCCATGGATCCGCAGAAGCCGGATTTTATCGCCCTTGTAGCATGGGCTTCAGGCCATGGCATATTTTACATTTTCGCGGGGTTAAAACACCCGCCTACGGGGGGAATACAATACATCACGGTAAACGCGGGTTGTAGCATGGCCTTCAGGCCATGGAATATTGAACATTTTCGCGGGGTTAAAACACCCGCCTACAGGGGGAATACAATTCATCACGGTAAACACGGGTTGTAGCATGGCCTTCAGGCCATGGATACGCGGTAGCCGGATTTTATCGCCCTGTAGCATGGCCTTTAGGCCATGGAATATTGAACATTTTCGCGGGGTTAAAACACCCGCCTACGGGGGGAATACAATACATCACGGTAAACGCGGGTTGTAGCATGGCCTTTAGGCCATGGAACCGCAGGAGACGGAGGTTATCTCTTGTAGCATGGCCTTTAGGCCATGGAATATTTTACATTTTCGCGGGGTTAAAACACCCGCCTACGGGGGGAATACAATACATCACGGTAAACGCGGGTTGTAGCATGGCCTTTAGGCCATGGATCCGCAGGAGATGGAGGTTATCTCTTGTAGCATGGCCTTCAGGCCATGGAGAAAGCCCATGGAAAACCCCCATGAATACGCAGGTGTTAGTGAGGCTAAAGCACCCGCCTATGGGGTGCTTTGTTGTGGGGTTGGTTCGGATTTGGATAGCCGTGCTTTGATCCATCTAAACGGTAATCTAATATCTTCCAATATCAGGTACATGCTTGGAATCAGAACCAAGGTTACTATGGTGGCGTAGATTACGGCGAAGCCTAGTGCGATGGCCATGGGCACTACCATCCGGGCTTGCATGCTGGTTTCGAACATGATTGGCAATACCCCCACAAAAGTGGTGATCGAGGTTAATGTGATTGCTCTGAAACGAGCACAACCTGCGTCCAGTACTGCTTGTTTTATATGAATGCCTTCTTTGCGTCTGGAATTAATAAAATCTGTCATTAACAATGAATCGTTGATTACTACCCCTGCTGCAGCAATGAGCCCAAAGGTCGACATGGTGCTAAGGTCAACGCCAAAGAAAAAGTGGCCCCATATTGCTCCTGTAAAACTAAATGGAATCACCATCAATATCATAAAGGGCTGCATGTAACTTTTCAGCGGCACGGCCAATAGAATATACATCATGATTAAGCCGGCAATGAAAAACAGTATTTGTTCATTTTGCTGGGCTTGGGTTTCTTCTATCGCACCACCTAATTCAGTTTTCACCGATGGGAAAAATTTCTGCATTTCAGGCAGTAAGTTTTCCGCAATTCTTTCGACTACGGCATTGGGTTCTACCGCTTCTTCGTCGATATTGCCATATACATAAACGCTTCTATAGCCGCCTTCTCTGCGGATGTAACTGATGCCGGGCATTTCTTCTAAACTTACTACGTCACCTAACATCACTTCTTTACCAGAAGGTGTGGTGATGACGGCGTATTTTAGTTCGGCAAAACGTTCCCGAGTCAGCCTAGGGTAGCGGACCATAACTCTGACTTCTTCACCATTACGAATGACGCGCTGGGCTTCGCCGCCGTAGAAGCTGGCACCCACTTGGTTGGCGATAGATGAAAGATCCAAGCCCAAATCGTAGGCCACTGGTAATAGTGTCATCTGGATTTCTTTACTGGCAGGATCGATAGTGGAGCTAATATCGAATAGGCCTTTTTCTTGTTGTAATAGCTCGATGAATTTTCGTCCAGCGGCATTGAGTGTTTCAATGTCGGGGCCAAATAATAAGTAGCCAAAGTCACCATCACCGCCACCTTCAGCGAAGGGGTCATCTCTAATCGTAAATGACTTCATGCCCGGAATTTCAGGTATTTCCGCACGCCATCTTCTTGCCAATTCAAAGGTATCAAAGGGACGTTGTTCTTCTGGCACTAGTGCAACCAGAATCTGACCTTCGGTGCGACCATCGTTAAATGAAAGCGTGTCTCTGACCAAGCCAGAGCCGTATTCATCTATCACGTCGTTCTCCACTTTCTGGACAACTTTTTCGATAAGTTTTAATGCCTCTATAGTCGCTGTATCTGAAACGGTTTCATTCATTTCTATGCGAATACTAGGGAAATCATGTGGTACAGATGGCGATGGAACCATGCGTACAAAGTTGCCGGAAATTAGCCCAACACTGGTCAGTAACAAGGCAATAAAGGTACCAAATACTGCCCAGCGAAAGCGTGTACTGACTTCAATGAAGTTACGGTATGGGCCGTTAATAAAGCCAAAAAATCGGCTGTTAAATCTATCTCGCCAACTGCCTGCTTTGACAGGTTTAAAATTGGTATGGGCTAGATGGGCCGGCAAGATTAATTTTGATTCAACTAAGCTAAAGGCTAAACAAAATATGGCTACACCGGCGATGTTCCACATCATAGTGCCTAAAAACCCACTGCCTTGGGTGAATGGTACGAATACAGCTATGGTGGTCAGTACTCCGAAGGTGGCTGGGGTGGCTACCCGCATTGTACCTCTAACCACATTTTCGACCCCTCCGCCGTGTTTTTCTATTTCGGTATAGGCACTTTCACCTATTACTATGGCGTCATCTACGACTATGCCCAGAACCATAATAAACGCAAACAACGATAGCACGTTGATGCTAATGCCAAACATGCCCATGGTTAAAATCGCGCCCAAGAAACACACGGGCAGACCGATCATTACCCATAATGCAAGCCTAAAACGTAAGAACAGGGTCAACATGAATGCAACTAAAATGGAACCTTGAAATAGGTTGCTGAGCATCATATTTAATCGTTCAGTAACGTATTTGGTCATATCAACTAAGATTTTTAGTTCCAAGCCCTCGGGTAAGGATTTATTGCGTTCTTTAACGTAGGCTTTTACCGATTCTGCCACGGGGATCATGTTTTGATCTTTAGTGGCCTTCACCGACATGTAAATGGCGTTCTGGCCAGAAAAACTAAAGTAGCGTTCGCCTTCGGTGAAACCGTCTTGAATAATGGCCACGTCTTCAAGCAAAACTTGGGCGCCGTTGTTGCCTATTTTAATTGGGATACGGCGGAACTCATCCCCTTTATAGAATTGGTTTTCCACCCGCACAGAAATGATGCCGGTGTCGGTGCGTAGTTGGCCAGCCGAATAATTGGCTGAAAAACGCTGAATCGCCAGACGAATATCGTCAAGGGTTATGTTGTATTTGCGTAATTGGTCGGGCTGAATTTCAACCGCGATTTCGTCATCTGGGGCATATAGGTCAACCAAAGACACATTGGATAATTGCAGCAATTCGTTTTCGATATCTTTGGCTAGTGGTTTCAAGTCTTTTAAGCTTGAATCGCCGACAATTGCCATTTCTATGACGTCTTGATTAAATTCTTCTTGATAAACCGTGACCGGTTCCATACCTGCTGGAAACGTGGCAATGCCATCCACTCGCAACTTAACTTTGTCGAGCACATCAGACAATTGCTCATCAGGATCAATTTCTAAGGAGACTCGTCCACTGTTTCTATATGCTCTAGAAACACTGCGTTTAATTTCGGTGACATCTTTTAAGGCTTCATCAATCTTAATCAGAATACTTTCTTCAATTTCTTGCGGGGACGCACCAGGGTAATTGGCTTGAATCGAAATAAAGTTTACTTCAATACTGGGGAACATTTGTCTGGGTAGCGAGAAGTACGTGACTGCACCCATGATAGCGATAAAAATCATCAGCAAATTGGCGGCTACTGCATTATTCGCAAAATAGGCGATTAGTCCCGTTTGTTTGGCTTCATTAGTCATAATATTCGGCCTACTGGTTTGGTTGCTGGGCGACTAAATCGTCATCTTTTGGATCGCTAGACAGGCGTACTTCCATATTTTTCTGAGGATATTCTGGAATAGTAGTAACAATGCGGTCTTGATTGTCTAAACCACTTTTTAATATAAAGTGCGCGCCCTCTTCGCGAATAATCTCTACTGGTTTGGGTTGTAATTTGTTGTCTTTATCAACGACCCACACGGTTTTGTTGGTAACCAAGTCTTGTTGTAGGCGATATACATTTTCCAATACCTGACCGGAAATGTTGACCTCTACATAACTACCAAATTTCAAGGCTGGGACTTGGCTTTTCAAGCCATAAGGGTCATCTATTTTGACCACGATATGACTCATTCTGGTGGATTGATCGATAACCCCAGTATCACGTGCAATTTTGCCCACACGGGTAAAAGTTTTTGCACCCTTGATAATCACCACTGCGTCTTGGTTTTCTAAGTTTGTTGGCAGAAAAGCGCTATCGAATCCAGCAATTGGGAACAAAATCTCCGCCGCTTCGATACTGTTTAAAGTGCCGGCTTTGGTGCCACTGCTTATGTATTCTCCAAGGCCAATGGAGCGTTCGATGACGAGCGCATCATAAGGAGCGGTCACTTCGCAATTGTCTAAATCACGCTGCGCTATTTTCATTCTTGCTTGCGCAGATTTTAGGGCAGCTTGGGCACTCATTACTTGCGGTTTACGTAGGTACAAGTCACTCACTTGACTTGATGGGAAGTTTTTCGCTTCTTGTTTTGCTACTTCGGCGCGGGCTTGTTCTTCAATTAATGCTGCCTGGGCTTGGGTATATTCCGCTTCTGCTTGCAATAGCGCGGCTTCGTAGGTGTCTTTTTCGATGCTAAATAAAACTTCGCCCCGTTTGACTAGTCCACCGGCAACAAATTTAGGGTTCCAGCTGGTCACTTCACCTGATACCTGAGCAGACAAATTAGTACTTTCTAGTGGTGTGACTTCGCCAAAACTATGGATCAAAACCTGATAATTCATGGATTCTGCAGGAATAATATTGACCAGCGGGCGAGTATCTACTTTTTCTTCTGCTGGCTCTTCTTTACCTGATGCGCTAATTATCATCATAGCGCCAATTCCCAAACCAACTACACCAATAAATAGCAGGGCTCTAATCCATGTATTATTCATACTAACTCACATTTTTATTTTTATACTTTATGGGCATCTGTTTGCTGTACCTGTCGTTTTCAGACCAACACTCACAAATCAACTACTTCACACCTAAGGTCTTCTCAATACAGCGATTAACCGTTTTGATGAATGCCTGAATATCTTTCACTGTTTTAAAGGCCGACAATCTTACCTTGTCTAATGCCAATAAAGAAGATTTTACCTTAGCTGATTTGTTAAAATATGTGTCTTAACTTGTAAACTTGGCAACAATAGTTGGTGCGCTTGGAATAACCATTGAGCTCAAAGATAAAGTAAAGGATAAAATCGTACTCAGAGAATTTGCAAAAGTAGGGTAGTATTTGTCACTTATCTGAATTGGGAGTGAAAAGGTTGAAACAGTTTATTCTAACGTTGGGTGTTTTGGTGATCTGTTGGCAAGGTGGCATAACTGAAAGTGTCGCAGCTGAAAGCAAAAAGGCGGAAGTGTTTAGCTCTGGTCCTGTGATCCATAATTTTGGAAAACACGCAAAAGTGCAAATAGATCAAACCTTTGCTAGTGATACTAAATTCAAGGTAGCGTTTGACGTGAGTAAAGTCAGTGGCGAGAAAAAGCTTAACCGTTATTTTGGTAGTTTAGCTCGGTTTATCAATATGCTAGTGGCTAACGGCGCAAAGCAAGAAAACATTCAATTAGCGTTAGTTGTACATGGTCGCGCGGGTAACGATTTACTTAATCCAACAGCCTATAATAAACGTTTTGCTACCGACAACCCCAATCATCCGTTGATCACTGAGCTGTTAAAAAACAATGTTCAAGTGTTCTTATGCGGCCAGTCGGCAGCCTTTGATGAAATTGCTAACCAAGATCTGATAGACGGAGTTCAAATGTCGCTTTCAGCTATGACGGCCCACGCGTTGCTGAATCAGCAAGGCTATTCACTTAATCCATTTTAAACTTTTGCTTTTTAGTCGTTTAAATGTATAAATATTAGCCGTAAAGCTGAGTTCGTTATCAATTTGTAAGTAGTGATTGGGCGTTTGTGAGTAGTAAAAGTTTTAGATTAAATGTTAGTTCGGCTTATTGGGCGATTTGTATTGCGGTTTGCTTTTTTACATCTAATGTCGTCTGCGGATTGATAGTAAGTCCTAACTTAATTTCCAATGAGGTGCAGATTCGAGATGTTGGCGCTGCATTAGGCTTGCCAATAATTGGCGCTTTTTGCTACATTATTTTGCCATTGATAATTTCAATTGCCCATAAAGAAGTCTTAAAAAATGCGCAAAATTGTGGCTTGTCAGCCAATGAGTCCACTGTCATTGCCAATAAAATCATTCGCATTCCTCGGAAAATATTCCTATTCAGCCTTATCGCGGGCTTGGTTATTATGTTCAGCTATTTGTATAGCGAACGTCTTTTTTACATAGAAGAGTTGGACTTTGAAAGTAACCTCAAACGTTTTCCTTTATTTTTACAAACATGGTGGATGTGGACAGGCATCTGTTTAGCTATTGCTGTGATTCTGCGTAATACACACATTATTGATAAATTCATTGTGGAACATTTAACCGTAGAGCTGTTTCGAAGCTACCATACTTATCCTTTTTCTACGGCGGTTTTTTGGAATGCTCTGTTCTTTTCTATTGGTCTTTCATTCGTACCATTACTTTGGATTGGTGGAGAACCCCAATTTAAAGACTTTATCATGGCCGGGACAGTCTTTTTGATTTTGATTAACCTAACGTGTTATCCACTGCTGAGAATCAAACAAATAAAAAGTAGTACGTTTGAAACCCTCAAAGCGGCTAATCAATATGAGTGGCATTTGTCTGAGATGACACCCCATGTCAGCTTTGAAAAGTTAACGCCACGTGAACGAGATCTGATTTTAAGTGATACAGAACGTCTACATAACACCCCGCCAAAAAAATGGGCAAATGCCTTTCAATTGATAGTACGAGTCACCATATTGATATCTATTCCATTGTTGACTTGGGCTGGCTTTCAACTACTCAACAAATCGCTGTTTTTCGTCTAACGCCAGGTGAATTAGACCGCAGTGTGAAAGTTGCTGGTCTAAGTGAATATGCTATTACCATTGTGGAAACTAACAAAATTTTAACAATGCTGGTGAAGGAGTAGATTCTTAGTTACCCTAAATCCAACGTTTCAACGTATTAACCTATGTATTTGCAATTACTCGGAGGATAACCGATGCGAAAAGTAGCAATTTTATCAACTGACGATCTGGAAGATTTTTTTGTTTACGATCACCTAGCTTACGAGCCGCTGGCAGAAATGGGCTGGGAAGCAGTTGAAATTTCTTGGCATGCAGACGGTACCAACTGGGATGACTACGAAGTGGTGATAATTCGCAGTACCTGGGATTATCAAAATAACGCCGATGCCTTTTTAGCGCGTTTACAACAAATAGACAGTAGCACAGCAAAACTAGAGAACAGTTTAGCGTTGGTACAGTGGAATATTCGTAAAGACTATTTAAAGTCACTTGAAGCCAAGGGGGTAGGGATTGTGCCTACTATTTGGTGTGACACTTTTGATTTAGAATTTATGAAAGGTGCTTTTGAACAATTTAATTGCCGAGAAATCGTCGTCAAACCTTTAGTCAGTGCAAATGCCGATTACACCTATCGATTGTCCCTCGAATCTGTGGTGGCAGAGGAAGCAGGTTTGACTGAAGTATTTTCCAATCGCCCATTTATGATCCAACCTTTTTTAAAAAGTGTGATTAACGAAGGCGAATATTCATTGTTTTATTTTAACGGACAATACAGTCATTGCATTGTTAAAGTGCCCAAGCAGAATGATTTTCGAGTGCAAGAAGAACATGGTGGACAACTGCGAAGCGTAGAAGCCGACGAACATATATTAGCAGGCGCACAAAAAGTGTTAACTGCCTTACCGGAAATGCCGTTGTATGCCCGTATCGACTTAGTTAAATACAAAGACACTTACGTGACAATGGAAGTTGAATTGATTGAGCCTTCGTTGTATTTCAATATGGATGTGGACTCTGCACAACGCTTTGCCGATGGTTTTGTGGATAAATATGGGCGAGGCAACTAGCCGAGAGTTTTAAAATGATTTAAAGCATTTTGCTGTAATGCCCGTTTTGCTTAACTAAGCGTGTAGTAATTGAAGTGTTAAAACGCAAAACCCCAGGAAGCCTGCTTAAATCTACTCGCAACAATTCATCAAAGTCAGTTATGTCCTTGGCTAAAATCTCCAAAACATAGTCGAACTCTCCTGTGATTGCGTGACAGGAGCGTATCGACGCGTGCTCAATAATTGCTTGTTCAAATTGTTGATGTTGACCAATGTCAATGACTACATTGACTAGGGCACGAATATTAAGGCCCATGGCTTGTGGCGATAAAATCGCTGAAAACCCGGTAATTATCTGCTTCTGTTGCAAGGTTTTTACTCTATTCCAGCAGGGGGTTTTGCTCAAGCCAATTGAATCGCCGAGGGTGGCGAAGGACAAACGGCCATCTTCTTCTAGTTTGGAAACGATTTGTTTATCTTTATCATTCATGGTTTATTTCGACATTCGTTCTTATTATTTCTATATAAATGGAACTTTGTTCTAAAATTTGCAAAATATCAAGTAATTCAGGAACAATGTTCAAATCCCGATCCCTTACCATAAAATCCAAATTAAACCTTTGGAAAGTCCCATGTACCGACAAAAATACAGCAGTCTACTAGAAAACCCAGAAATTCTTGATTACGGTGCTTATTTGCAATGTGACACCTTACTACAATGCCAAAAGCCCTTAGATAAATTGTGTAATTCAGACGAACTGCAGTTTCAGATTGTTCATCAAGTTGAAGAGTTATGGATGAAATTGATGATATTCACACTTATCGATGTATTGGAATACATGCAAACTGAACAAAGTCATCGTGTGATTACGCTCATGAAGCGGGTACACATGTTGCAAAAAATGATGAGCGAACAAATGGACTTATTGGAAACAATGTCGCCCAAAGAGTATCAACAAATTCGTTTGCAGTTAGGTAATGGCAGTGGCCAGGAGTCTCCAGGATTTCGTATTTTGGTAAAGATTCCTGCGGATCTGTGGACGGTATTTAATAAACACTATATTCAAGACCGAAACACCACTATCGAAGCTATTTACGATAGCCAATATCAGCATGATGATAGTTATGTGATCGCCGAGAGTTTAATTGAATTTGATGAATTACTGCAGAAGTTTCGTTGGCAGCATCTGTTCTTGATTCAGCGCAGCATCGGCATGGAATCTCATTCGTTAAAAGGCCGACCTGTTGATTTGTTAAAGTCAGGGGCAAGGAATCAATTTTTCCCAGAATTGTGGCAGATTCGAAATCAAATGACGGATGCATGGGGACAGTCTTACGGTAAAGTGAGAGACTCTATCGTGCCCAAACAAGCTAACGGAACTCCAGTAAGGTGAGTTTTTCTAACTTGTTCAATCTTCCCGCTGGGCCCTATTTTTTAAGTCATTCAGTGGGGTGCTTAAGCAAACAGTCGGAACTTAGTTTGGCTGAAAACTTTTTAACCCCTTGGAAATTGTCAGGGGGCGATGCTTGGCCAGATTGGTTGCAAACTGTTGATTTGTTTTGTGCTTCATTAGCAAAGTTGTTTAACGCAAAGGCTGCGGATTTTTGTCCTCAAACTAATTTATCCAGTGCTTTTACAAAGTGGTTGATGGCGTTGCCAATGGATAATTTTCAGGTAGGTAAACGCAAGATTCTGATCCACGAAGACGCGTTTCCATCCATGGGGTATGTAGGACAGGCAATGCAGCAATTCGGTTTTGAACTTGTGTTCATTCCTGCATCCGAGTCAGCGCTCAACATTCAAACTTGGCAGCGCTATATTCAAAAAGATATTGATTGTGTTTTGGCAACCCATGTTCATTCCAATACGGGTCAGGTCGCACCGATTGAAGCTATTGGACGATTGTGTAACCAACAATCCTGTTATCTGGCAGTGGATGTGGCGCAATCGGCGGGTATCTTGCCGATTGATTTGCAATGTTGGGATGTGGATGCGTTGTTTGGTTCATGCGTTAAGTGGCTGTGTGGAGGGCCAGGCGCTGGGTTTTTGTGGGTTAATCCGAATACTGTCGAACAACTTAAACCAATAGATGTGGGTTGGTTTTCCCATAGCGATCCTTTCGAAATGGAGATTAAGCGCTTTGCCTATGCACCCGATGCCAAACGGTTTTGGGGAGGTACACCAAATATTGCGCCTTATGCCTTGGCGTTGGGAGGTTTGCAAACCTTGTTAGAGATTGGTCAAAACACTGTTTTTGCCCACAATCGAAAGTTGGCCGAATACTTTTTAACAAACTTGGACGAAAGTGCGGTGCAGCCAATTGATTTAGCAAATGTTGGTGGTACTTTGTGTATCGAATTATCAGCACCTCGAATCGCGGCAATTAGCCAACGCTTAAAACAGCAGAATTGTTATTTTGATACGCGGGGTAATGTCATGCGCTTGTCGTTTCATGTTTACAACTCCCTGCAACAAGTTGACTTGTTGATAGCTGCGTTTAAGCACAATAGCGGCGATTAAAGAGAAATTGGCAGGGGGTATTCGTCCTGCCAATTGTTATCCCAACTTAATTAAGCGGATTTTAACAATGGTTCGATAACCGCCAAGTATTCGTCCATTTTTTTATGCTGATTGGGGGATAATGGGATGGAATCTAATAAATCTTTGCATCGTTTGAGGCAAGCAAGTTGCTCGTCGTTAAAATGTCCTTCATCAATTAATTTAACCATGACTTTTAGAATGCTTAACGCCATATTGGGGTTTTTCGGGGCTAAGACAAAAGCTTGCGTAAGCAATTCATAAGCAGGTTCATAGCGTTTATTTTTATAATGGGAAGAAGCCATTTCGCCTAGCTCTTTGGGAGAGTAGCGAATATCTGTGCGCTCTTTGCTTTCCTGATCTAGGTACTCATTGATCACCTGTCCGATAAAACTATCCCCTTCAATTTTAGACTTGATAGAGTCAAGTAAACGAATCGACTCTTCCCAATAGCCCATTTCATGAAATGCTTTTACTTTGTCTAGGTTATCTTCCACCGAGTTGCTTGAATTTGTTTGCATGTGCTCTTTGATAATTTCTTCGGCAGCTTTTTTATCATTCTTCAAATTCAACATGCGAGCATTGATAATCGCCAATTGTTCTTTTAACTGGCTGTCGTGTCCGTATTCATTGATGAAAAAAGATAAATCACGTTCGGTTTTGGTGATCAGTCGAGTGGCCTCTTCGCCGTTTAGCGAACCGGCTAAATCTATGGCGGCGCGGATAACGTTGAGATTTAAATCTGGTGTATCATGAATCGAGTTTTTAGCAAATTTTGCCATGTTCATGGTGGCCATGTATTGGCCTTTTTTATCATGATTAAGACGTGCTAAATTCCACGATTTTTTATTTCTGTCTAGGTTGCGTGGCGCTAATTTGGTGGCCTCTTGAATAATTTCATAACCTTTGGCGTAATCTTCTTTTTCAATGTAATACTCGGCTAACGCATCATACGTTGTGAAACGCGTATCATCTCGTTCGAGGAGTGCATCGGTGAGCGCTATGGCTTCAGACATTTTGTCTTGTTTTAATAAACTGCGTGCGAGATTGACCTGAACCCAACCATATTTATACCGTTCGCTTAGTTTTTTATAAAAAGCTTCTGCTTGGGAATATTCTTTTAGATTAATTAAACATTCGCCGATTAAACGGTTAATCATCGGGTAGTATTTGCTAAGAGATTCGTCTTTTAGTTGGCGTTCAGCATAGTAGATGGCAGTGGGATACTCTGCTTTATCAATGCAGTAGGATAATTTATACAGTTTTTCTTTAATCGCAAATAAGTACTTAAAGCGTTTTTCCATGGTTTTGCGATCTAATGGTTTCACCCAAAAATCGCTGGGCTGCAATTCAACCACGCAATTCACCAATGACATAGAGGTGTCAGCGCTTAAGAATATGACCATGGTTGTTTTACTGATATGGCCTTTGAGGCGCATTTCTTCAAGTAAATTGAAGCCGTCTTTGTCACTTCGAATATCAAACGAAATGAGTACCACATCAAACTTAGTTTGCTCACATAAACGCAGTGCACAAAAGGCGTTCTCGGCACTTTTACAATTACTGATACCAATCTCTGCCAATGCCGACTTAATGGTGTCGTGAACTAACGATTGTCCATCTATGACCAACACATTTAAGCTGCTTAATGGTTTTTGCGGGGGGATCTCAATCAATTCTTAAATTCCAACATCTTATTTTTCTATTGTGGAAGGTCGAATACAACATGAATCCTTATCGACAAGCAAATTGTGATTGAATCGATTGCTTTTAAGGGTATCGCTTTCAATCGAATTTAACCCCGTTAACCAGTTTATCAATTCAAAGGTGTTAAATTTGCTGCGTTGCCACTAACCTTGTGGATAGGGTTCAAAAAGACCGCTTAACCGTATAATTGCGCAAGATGTGAGGTTTAGCAAGCGCCATAGCGCATAATGGAATCAATCCATACTCACAATGTCTTGGTTAGCATGGATTGATTTTGGGATTAAACGCAGTTTGTAAAATCCTTAAATGCTGATTTTAGCGCTCTTTAGTATTCCCTCTGTGACTCTGCTTTTGTGCAGGTCTATTGCTCGACCTTGGCGTGGTTGCTCGATTGGTTGAATAGCTTCTGGTACTCCGTTGCGCGCCCTGCGATTGTTTATTCGAGTAACCTTGTTTCGAGGCACTATTGCTTTTTGAACTTGAACGGTCAGCGCTAGACACCTTATCCCGTGAGACATTACTAGTTTTGCGCTGCGCACTTGCTTTGTCACTTGTAATATTGTTGCTATTACGTTGCACATTCGCGGCATTTTGCTGCGAATCTTTTGGTGAACGTTGCACTACATTATTACGCGACTGGGCAGACACCTGGCGTACATTTTTTTGCTCTGTCTTATCGCGCTCTACCCGTTGACGTTGACTCGATTTATCGTTCTTATTTGAATAGTCATTGACTCGGTTAGACTTGGTCTGCAAACGCTGTTGTGTTTGCTGCGCCTTAGTACTGGTTTTTACTGTTTTGATATTTTGGCGCACTTGAACCGGTCTAGATTTATCTAATACACGAGACTTTCCTTCAGAACTAATCACTCGTTTATTATCATTTCGGTTCTGCTGACGGTATACCACTTTTGGTGTGTGCGCGTCGTATCTTACGCCTCTTCTATGAGTCGGGTTGTGCTGCCACCGCTGATACTCACTAGAGCTGACTCTGCGCACGCCATCATCACGACGACCATTGCGATATGGATAACGATGATTCACAACAATGTAGCGATTACGCCAATTAAACCCACCCCAAAATAGATTGTGACGGACATAAACTCGTGGACTCCAATACAAACCTGCATGTATGTAAAAATGGGCCGGACGATGCCAGTAAATTGGAGGGTAGTCGTGCCACCACCATGAACCATAAACGACACGCGTGTCATAATAAGGTACGTAAACAATTTCTGTGCTGGCGGGTTGAATAAGGATGTCATTATCCTCTTCTACCACTTCTATATACTCACTGTTTTCTAAACTACCTTGAGCATAGGCTTTTTGGCGCAGGTTCTGCACGCTAGACAATACTTGTTCTTCGTTAATTAGGAAGGCATCACCTAAATCTTGTAACCAGTTAAGATCTTCAGTTATTTGTTGCAACAGTTGATGAAATGGCACCAGCGCTTTGACACTCGGATCCCAGTCTTCCTCCGCTGTCGCGTCCATCACTTCTTGTTCTGACAAGCTTTGATTTTTTTCACGCCATCTAGCCGCTTGCACTACTTCCAATGGATAAGTGGAGGCTACTAAAATGTGTGATAGCACTGTGTCTGGATACAGTGCGATTGGAGCAAGCATTTGATCTAGCTCTGCCTGATCAAGTAAATAAGCACTTTCTTGAGCAGACTCATCAATATCTGTGTCACTATTAGTTTCAATGGCAATGACATTTTGTGTTTCTTGCGCTTGTGCAAGATTGACAGCTAACATCACAGTCAACGAAATTAATGTCAGGTACACTAAAACGTATTTTGTACTGCTTTTCATAGTATTCTCCTCTATTACAGAATACTTATAGAATGACTGTCCTTAACCTTAGCTGAACCAATGCTTAAAATCTCACCTTAATTCGCAGCGTTAAAGTGAATTAACTGAGATCTTTCTACAGATTAACCACGTAGTAAGTTACAATCTTGGCTGGAAGACATGATTCTCACCTCTAAATTTTTCACATTATTCTGCAATAAATTTATCGTTTAATCGTTCTATCCAAGATTAACTATACTGCTAAGAGGCAATCTTAGCAGTTGGGCCTAACAATAAGCGCTAAACCACAGTGTTTGGGTGCCGTAATTACCAATTTAAGGACTCTAAGAATGCGTCTTAGTTTTGCTACACTCATTTTTTCTCTAACGCTGTTATCTGCATGCAGCGAACAGCCGTCAGCCCCTCAGTCTCAGCCAATTCCAGAAGTGGATGTTGCCCAGCCAATCAAAACGGTAATTGATCAATGGGACGAATACACTGGGCGTTTTAGGGCGGTTAAAGAGGTAGAAATTGTTGCTAGAGTAAGCGGTTACTTAGACAAGGTGAACTTTAAAGATGGCCAAGCGGTTAATAAAGGTGACGTGTTGTTTGTAATCGATCAGAGACCGTTTGAAATTGCTTTAAAAAGCGCTAAGTCTCGGGTTTCCTTGGCTAAAAAAGAGCTAGAGCGTGGACTGGATTTGCGTAAAAAAAATTCCATCTCGCAAGAAGAAGTAGATCAGCGTCTTAGTGAATTTGAAATGGCTGAAGCTGCCTATGACAACGCTAAATTAGAAATGGAATTTACCGAAGTTAAATCGCCCATTGATGGGATTGTTTCTAGAGATTTTGTGAATGCCGGAAACTTGGTCAACGGAACCGCTACCAATGCCACTTTGTTAACCACTGTAGTGTCCATTTCGCCGATTCATTTTTACTTTGATGCTGGGGAAAGAGATTTTTTGAAATATCTTCGCCTAGATCAGAATAATCAGCGAGAAAGTTCACGTGATGTACCCAATCCAGTGAAAATCAAATTGCAAGATGAAGATACCTACACCCATGAAGGTGTGATGGATTTTGTTGATAATAAAATGGACCAAAGCACTGGGACAATTCAGGGCCGCGCCATTCTGAAAAACGAAGACGGCTTTATTGTTCCAGGAATATTTGGGCGTATTCGTTTGCTAAATCGGGAAAATGTTACTGTTTTACTCATACCTGACAAATCTATCGGCACTGATCAGTCACGAAAATATGTGAATTTAATTAATCAAGACAACCAAATTGAACGTCGATTTGTCACTTTAGGTGAGCTGCATACCCGCGAGTTAAGAATAATTGAACAGGGTCTTGAAGAAGGCGACAAAATTGTAGTCAACGGCATGATGCGAGCCAGACCGGGAGCGACAGTCTCTCCGGTGGAAGTCAATATCAGCGAAATCTACAGTCATTAATTGGGAGAATAACAGATGAAGTTTTCCCATTTTTTCATTGATAGACCTAAATTTGCTTCGGTACTGGCAATTATCGTTCTTATCGTGGGGGCGCTGTCGTATTTTACCTTGCCGATTGAGCAATACCCGCAAATCGCTCCGCCGACGATTCAAGTCTCGGCCAGTTATCCAGGCGCAAATGCTGAAACTGCGGCTAAAACGGTGGCAACTCCCCTTGAGCAAGAAATTAACGGCATTGAAAATATGCTGTATATGTCGTCACAATCTACTGCCGACGGACAAGTGTCTATCACTATTACGTTCAAACTGGGAACCGACCTAGATAATGCACAGGTACAGGTGCAAAACCGGGTCGCTATAGCCGAACCTCGGTTACCTGAAACGGTTAGGCGCTTGGGTATTGTGACCCGCAAAAACTCTCCGGATTTGATGTTGGTGGTGAATTTGTTTTCACCTAACAGTACTTATGACCAAACCTACATTGCCAACTATGCAACCTTGCAAATAAAAGATCAGATAGCGCGAATTAATGGGGTTGGCGAGGTGCGTATTTTTGGTGCTAGCCAATACTCGATGCGAATTTGGCTTGATCCTGACGTAATATCTTCCATTGGGATGACGGCTTCAGAAGTCATTACTGCGCTGCAAGGGCAAAACATTCAAGTCGCCAGTGGTACGCTAAATAAATCACCTGTAGAGTCAGGACAAAATGCCTTTGAATTAAGTGTGCAAACCCAAGGACGCTTGATTGATCCGCAACAGTTCGAGAATGTGATAATCAAAAATACCGACGGTCGAATCGTACGCTTAAAAGATGTGGGACGAGTTGAGTTAGGTGCTGAAAGTTATGCCACCCGAGGGTATTTAGGCACTAAAAAAGCCATTGCGATGCCTGTATTTCAACGGCCTGGTTCAAATGCATTGGAGACCGCTGCGGCGATTCAACAAACCATGCTAGAAATGTCTCAAGACTTTCCTCCAGGGCTTACCTACGATATTGCTTATAACCCTACCCAATTTATTAGTCAGTCGATTGATGCAGTAGAAGTCACTATTTATGAAGCGATAGCGCTAGTGGTGCTGGTGATCTTGGTGTTTTTACAAAATTGGCGCGCGGCGATTATCCCCATATTGGCGATTCCGATTTCGTTAGTTGGTACCTTTGCGGTAATGAGCGCTCTGGGCTTTTCTTTGAATAATTTGACCTTGTTTGGTTTGGTATTAGCGATTGGCATTGTGGTGGATGATGCCATAGTGGTGGTTGAAAACATGGAGCGCCTTATTGCCGAAGGAATGAGTCCGCGGGAAGCTGCGCGGGAAACCATGACGGAAGTGGGCGGTGCCTTGGTAGCAATTGGTTTGGTGCTGGTGGCTGTATTTTTACCTACTGCGTTTGTGGATGGAATTTCCGGCACTTTTTATAGCCAATTTGGGATCACCATTGCTGCGGCTACTATGATTTCGGTATTTGTCTCTTTGGTGTTAAGCCCTGCGTTGTCAGCGGTTTTATTTAAACCTCATAGTGACAAGACATCGAGTAAAGGTCCTTTTGCATGGTTTGCGAATAAGTTTAACCACGGCATGCATCGCACGTCTTCTGCATATGGCAAGTTCGTGTCGAAGATAATTCGTTTTGGCGCGATCATGTCTATCATTTATCTGGGTTTGATGTGTTTGACGGGCTTTTTCTTCAATAAAGTCCCGCAAGGATTTATCCCTGCACAGGATCAGGGTTATTTGATCATCGCTGTGCAGTTACCTGCTGGTGCATCACTAGAACGTACTGATAATGTGGTGCAGGAAGTATTGGATAAGTTGCTGAAAATTGATGGCATAAAAACATCTGTTGCATTTACTGGGTTTTCTGGCGCAACGTTTTCAAGTGCGTCTAATTCGGCAGCTTTGTTCCCAGCGCTTGAGTCCTTTGAATATAGGGCAGCGAAGGGCATCACCTTCGACCAGTTAGTGGCTCAGGCACGTAAGGAGTTGTCTGGCATTAAAGAGGCTTATGTGGCGGTAATTCCGCCTCCACCTGTACGTGGAGTAGGTAACGGTGGTGGGTTTAAAATGATGCTTGAGGATCGTCGTGGCTTGGGTCTTCCTGCGCTTGAGGCATCCATGTGGCAACTTGCTAACGCCGCCAATCAAGAGCCTGCTACTACCTCAGTGTTTAGCTTCTTTGAAACGAATACACCGCAGTTGTACGCTGACATTGATCGAGAACGAGTTGAGCGCTTAGGTGTGCCAGTTAATGAGGTTTTTAGTGCTCTTGAAATTTATCTTGGTAGCGCCTTTGTGAACGATTTTAACTATTTAGGGCGTACCTTCAGAGTCACGGCACAAGCGGATGCTCCTTTTAGGATGGAGGCCGATGATGTTGGCCGGATTCGGGTTCGCAACAAAGCGGGTGATATGGTTCCGTTGAGTTCTGTGGCAACTTTCGAATATCGCTCTGGGCCGTCGCGGGTTCCCCGATATAATCTTTATCCAGCGGCAGATTTGAACGGAGATACCGCTGCTGGTTATAGCTCTGGCGAGGCAATCGCCACCATGGAGCGTTTAGCTGCGCAAATTTTGCCAGACGGCATCGCTTATGAGTGGACTGAACTTGCTTATCAACAAAAACAAGCGGGCAGCTCGGCTATATTGGCCTTCGTTTTTGCGGTTGTTTTTGTGTATTTGTTACTCGTTGCCTTGTACGAAAGTTGGACTTTACCACTATCGGTAATTCTAATTGTTCCAATGTGTTTGTTAGGGGCTATCGCTGGTGTTTACATTGCTGGAATGGACAATAATATTTTGACTCAGGTTGGTTTGATTGTGTTGATTGGCTTGGCCAGTAAAAATGCGATTTTGATAGTGGAATTTGCACGTCACAAAGAACAGCATGGCGTCCCGCTTTATAATGCGGCAGTTGAAGCTGCGAGGTTAAGACTACGTCCAATATTGATGACCTCTTTTGCCTTTATACTTGGGGTTGTTCCTTTGGTGATTGCCACTGGAGCTGGAGCCGAAATGCGTCAAGCATTGGGTGTGGCGGTATTTAGCGGCATGCTTGGCGTGTTATTCTTTGGTCTTATTTTTACGCCGGTTTTTTACATTTTATGCCGCAAATTGTCGATGTTGGTTAAACGCCAGAAACTCGATGAAAACGGTTGTGTTCCCGGTGTTCAAATTCACAACTAAGCAGTGCTAAAGAGACTGTTTTAGACAATAAAAAAGAGACCTAGGTCTCTTTTTTATTAGGCAGGTATTTGGCTTTGGCTAATATCTATGTAATTGGCAAATTCGAGTGCCGTTAGCTATTTATTCGGACCGTTATTGAGTAAGTGTAAATCGAACTGATGACCTAGCTTTTCTGTTTTTGTGCGTAGGTAGCGTCGATTATCCTCTGTTAAACCATGGTCGATAGGGGTTCTGGAAACCACATTAACGCCCATTTCTGCCAACGCCGCTTGTTTTTTGGGGTTGTTGGTCATCAACGCAACATTCTTAACACCCAGCGTATCGAGCATTAACTTACATATTGCATAGTCACGTAAGTCAGCATCAAAACCCAAATGTTCATTGGCTTCTACTGTGTCTAGACCGCTGTCTTGTAATTTGTAGGCGCGGATCTTATTCAATAAGCCTATACCTCGTCCTTCTTGACGAAGATAAAGCAACACCCCTTTTCCTTGTTCAACAATATTTTGCAGGGCTTTTTTTAACTGAGACCCACAATCGCAGCGAGTACTAAATAGAGCATCACCTGTTAAACATTCAGAATGTACGCGGATTGGAATGGTTTCATCTTGCTGCCATTCACCGTATGAAAGAGCAACATGTTCTTGTTGTGTTTCAATTTCAACAAAACCATGGATAGTAAATAATCCAAATTGGGTTGGAAGGGCAGCTGAACTTACAAATTCAAACTTATTGGTTGGCGTGTTTGTCACCACTACGGGCCTTTATAAATTGTAAATTAAATATTAATTCACCAATATGGGCACGAATCTACACATTACAACCTTTAGTCGATAGTTTTACAGTCAGTAAATTCGTTAAGGGGAGTTGGTTTCGCTACGCCATAACCTTGGGCGAAGTCTATGCCCATCTTACCTAGCTCTACCATTACGTCTTTAGACTCTACAAATTCAGCTACGGTGCTCATGGACATTGCTTTGGCCAAATCTTTCATCGAACCAACCATTGCCATATCGACTGGGTCAACTAAGAGATCTTTAACGAAACTTCCGTCGATTTTGAGACAATTGACCGGCAGGTTTTTTAAATAGCTGTAAGACGAAAATCCGCTGCCAAAATCATCTAGCGCGAAGGTGCAGCCGAGTTTCTTAAATGCGCTTATAAAGCGTAAGGTTTCTTCCATTTTGACGATTGCCATGCTTTCGGTAATTTCAAAGCAAATCTTTTGATGGGGAATTTGATAATCTTCAAAGGCTTTGGTTACATGACGCTTGAGGTCGTTGTCGGCTAGCGAATGACCACTGAGATTGATATTGCACTGACGCAATTGTGCTAGGTGTTCGGGGTGTTCGGACAGCCATTTAAAGGTATGTTGAATTACCCATTTATCTATTTCGATGGTTAAATTGTAGCGTTCCGCTGCAGGTAAAAATGCCGCTGGTGGTACTATTTGGTCATCTTCGTCTCGCATCCGCAGCAAAATTTCATAGTGGTGGCCATCGGCCACTTTAGACAGCGGGTAGTAGTGTTGATAATAGAGCTGAAATTTATCTTGTTCCAACGCCAAGTTTATTTGAGACACCCACTTTAATTCAGATTCATAACGCTGCATTTTGAGATCTTCACTGGAGTACAGGTGTATCTGACTGCGGCCTTTTTCTTTGGCTACGTAACAGGCTGCATCGGCCATGCTCATAAGTTGTTCCGGCGTTTCAATCTCGTCTTGCCATTTGGCCATGCCTATACTCAAGCCCATAGTAAATATACGATTGTCCCAAATAAACCTAAATTCCTTAACGGCGTTCATTAATTGGTTTGCAATAACATCTGCCATTTGCGCATTTTCAGATTCTAAAATCACGCCAAATTCATCGCCCCCCAGTCGGGCTAATACACCTTTATTCAATACCACGTCATTGAGGATCTGTGATAGTTGTTTAATGAGTGCATCTCCGGCTTTGTGACCGCAGGTATCATTCACTATCTTAAACTGCTCAAGATCCATATAAAGCAGTGTGAGCTCTTGTTTTAACTGCTTAGAACGGCGTATGCCATCTCGTAGTTTTTGCTCAAACTCTCTTCGGTTATACACACCGGTTAATGAATCGTGGGTGGCTAAGTATTCTAAGCTAATCGTTGATTGTTTCTTTTCGGTGATGTCAAAAATTGACCCAAAAAAGTATTTTTTATCTTCTGTGCCAGTGAGTTGTACTGAAATACAAAACCAAAATTCACTGCCGTCCCTACGAATACCTTTTATCTCTTTGCCTAATGCCATGCCGTTGAGGAAGATTTCTTCCATTAATAAATCACGTTCATGGGGATTGGCGTAGAGCACGGATGTATCTTTGACTTCTAATAACATCTGCGATTCGTCAGCGTATCCGAACAATTGACACATTGCTGGGTTGGTGGTGACTAACTTACCGTCTTGGGTTGATGTATAAAGGCCCTCTGCGGAGTTGCGGAAAAGATCATAAAACTGGTGTAGGTTTTCAATGGCGTTTTGTTGTTGTACCTGTTTGGCAAAGGCGAGTGCTTTTTCATGGCTTTCAATTGCTACCGCTATTAGCAAGACACCAGACATAACGATTAACGACAATATCAACCCCGTGTATGTATCTATTGCATTTCCAGATAAGTAAAAACTGACTTCCGCCATTACTGTAGCGCAGATAATCAACCAGCCGAATGCATATAAGCCGTTGGGCATAGTATGTTTCCGATCATGATAAATTAGCGCTAATAATAAGTGTAACAAGACCGCGGCAGCAGCGAGGGCTGAGCCAACCACTAGTTGTAGATAGCTGTTTAAAATAGGCGCGATAACAATCAGCGAAATCGCCATTAAATAAGAAATAAAACGCCAAAATATTGGGACCCGTACCAACATGGCGTGACAAACTTTTGCAGCTGCGAATATTACAATTGCTACTGTTACACTGCTAATTTGTGAGGTGTATGATCCTAGGCCGGTAAACTGGCTGACAATTCCTTGAATATTCAAAAATAGGAATAACAAACCCGCATTAGCCACAGAAAACCAAAATCGGATGGGGCTTCTAAGCAGCACATAAGTGACAAGGAAGTAGAAAAATAGAATAGCTAGGGCGCCGCCGACCACGCCAATGAAGGCCAAATGGAATTGTTCTTCGGCAATAAATTCGGTGTCTGTCCAAAGATCGATAGCATAAACAGAGGGACCATCATCCTGGATGCGTAGGTATATATTGACGCTTTGGTTTGGGCTCAATGCTATGGGTAAAACGAAGTCTCTATGGTTATAAGGGCGTGTTGCTAAATCGCGTTTTGCGCCGACTAAATAAGTCTCCAAAAGTCGATCTTTATCATCGAGCACATAGGCGTCTAGATAATCTATTGAAGGGTTGCTGATGACCAACAAATATTGTTGGTCTATGCTGTCTTGGTGAACAATTGAAAAACGCTGCCACAAGGCTTGGTTTTCAACTAATGGCGTTGTATCAATCACTTTTGACCAGTCTTGTAACGCCTGAACTTGAGAAAGTTGATCACGTTTATTGGTGCGTTTTAATTCAGACAAGCCGTTTACACGCACATGCTCCACTTCGGCATCTACTATTACCGTTGGGATAGGATCTGTTTGTTGAGCAACAACACAGCCTGCGAAACTCAATAACAACAGACTCAGAAGACCGACAAATTTCACATTAAGCAACCATTTTTATTATTTTGACGTTAACTTTATTGGTAAAAATAAAGAACATATATTCAGTGCGTGAGAAGGCTATATTATTGAATTGCATCTAATTTAGCTAATAATTTTGTTAAACTAGTCGACTCGGCGTAGCCCGTCACTTCTATCCATAATGCCTCACAAGTTCCGTCATAACAAAGTAAAAAGGTATCTTGATCTGATACAAATTGTATTTGTGCTCGGTCAGCACCTTCACTAACATCTGAAACTCTAGATTCTATCGACTGTAACCAATTTTGGGCTTGCTCAATTGCTTCCTCTTGAGAAGGAAAATAATCACAAACCAATCTGATAATCGACTCCTCTAATTGCCAGCTATAGTTGTTTAGCTTGAACATGATATTTCCATTGATTGTCCCCAGTCTGGTGGAGTTTGTGCGTAACGATCGAATTCAGGTTGTTCATCGAATGGATTAGAAAGTACTTTTAGTAAGCGCTTGCACTCGTCAAAGCTCCCTTTTTCCGCTTCATTAATCGCATTTTGAGCTAAGTAGTTTCGTAAAATAAATTTCGGGTTTGCTTCTTTCATTGTCACTAAGCGTTCGTTTTTAGGTATTGATTCCTCTGCTAACTTTGCAATATATGAGGTATACCAGCTTTCTGCCTTAGCACGGTCAATGAAGTGGTCTGCAACTTTCTGGATATTCAAGTTATCATCACACAGTAAACGGAAACTTTGGGTGTAATCCCGTTTGTCTTGAGCAAGTAATGCGAGCCAGTCATTTACTAATGTCATGTGGTTACTACTGTTTTTTTTGAATCCAAATTTTAATCCCATAAGCTCGGCATATTGAGTCTGTAAACGCGTTTCATACTGTGTGAGAGCTTGTTTTATTTGCTCGATGGACAAGTAGGGAGTGAATGCATGGGCTAATGCATTTAAATTCCACAAGGCGACACTAGGTTGCTGGTCAAATGCGTAACGTCCGTTATGGTCAGAGTGATTGCAGATGTAGTCTGGGGCATAGGTGTCTAGAAAGGCGTAGGGTCCAAAATCAAAGGTAATACCGTGAATCGACATATTATCAGTGTTCATTACGCCATGGCAAAAGCCATAGGCCTGCCATTTTGCAATCAAGTCTGCAGTAGCTAACACGATCTGTTCGAGCAACGAATAATGAGGATTATCGTGATTCAGTAATTCAGGGTAATGCTTTTGTAACGTATATTTAAAAAGATTGTCGAGCTTATCGAGCTGTTTCGTTTGATAAAAATACTCAAAATGGCCGAATCGAATATGGCTTTGACATGCTCTAATTAACATTGCTCCAGTTTCGGGTTGTTCTCGATACACTATTTCTTGACTGGAGATTAGGCACAATGCCCGTGAGGTGGGGATGCCTAGACTGTGTAAAGCTTCACTTGCTAGATATTCACGGATTGTTGACCTTAACACCGCACGTCCATCGCCAAAGCGTGAGTAGGGGGTTTTGCCAGCCCCTTTAAGATGCAGATCCCATGACGTCTGTTTTTCGGTTATCACTTCAGCCAATAACAGGCCACGACCGTCACCAAGTTCTGGATTCCAGCCGCCAAATTGGTGGCCTCCGTATTTTTGTGCGATAGCATGTTGATTTAACTGACCTTGAGGCTCAAATAATTCTCTAAAAAGGGTTTCGGCTTGCGAAAATTCGTTCTTAAGTTCTATGTCTTCTGCCAATTGGTAGTTATATAATGCTAATTCTGGCTCAAGTAACGGTGAAATTCGAACTTGGCTTACCATATTGGATAATTTTTGTGCGTAAGAATGATCGAAATGCACGTTTGCGCCTTATTAGTATTAATTCAAAGTATAGTTTATCCTGACATGGGGCTATCTTGATACCCTTGTTCTGAAAAACGATTTTGGAACTCTTAATCAATTATTACGAGGTTAGTAACATGAATTTAAAACCTGTAGCACTTTTCGCTATGTTGATTGCTGGTAGTGCCCTGTGTGCCCCTGCATTTGCTGGAGATGCAGAAAAAGGCAAGAGTAAGTCTGCTACTTGTGCAGCTTGTCACGGGTCTAATGGAATTTCTATGATCCCTATGTATCCAAATTTAGCTGGTCAAAAAGAGCAGTATTTGGTTTTACAAATGAAAGCATTTCGTAGTGGCGAGCGTAACAATATGGTTATGGCACCTATGGCTAAGGGCCTAAGCGACGAGGATATTGATGATTTAGCGGCTTATTTCGCGAGCCTGAATCCGGCTGGATAAATTGTAAGTAACAGTTTGTGACAGGAGGTTTAATACCTCCTGTTTATTGCTGACGCATTTTTTTCGAAATAGATCTTTTTCGAAACCTTAACGTATCTACTGAAATTAAATAACAGAGATTTCTTATGATCGTTCTACATCACCTCAATAATTCACGTTCGCAACGCATTTTGTGGTTGCTCGAAGAGCTTGAATTAGACTACCAAATTAAACATTACAAGCGTGATGCAAACACCAACCTTGCGCCTTCTACGTTAAAGTTAATTCACCCTTTAGGAAAGTCGCCCGTTATTACCGATGGTGACGTTACGGTTGCTGAGTCGGGTGCGATTATCGAATACTTAGTTGAGCATTATGGTGAGCATTTGAAACCTAAAGCGCACACTGAAGCCCTTAGACAATACCAATATTGGTTACATTTTGCCGAGGGAACTCTGATGCCGCCCATGGTAGCGAAACTGGTTTTTGATAAAGTTAGAGCTAATGCGAAACCATTTTTCATCAAAATAATTGCCAACAAAATTGCTGATAAAGTCATGGATGGTTATTACATGCCAATGATTTCAGGTAATTTGGAGTATGTTGATACTCACTTACAAAATAATCTCTGGTTTGCTGGCGATGAGCTCTCAGGTGCCGATTTCCAAATGAGTTTTCCATTGGAAGCGAGCTTCTCTCGTGGAGGAGGTAAGCAATATCCCGCTATTGCTGCTTATGTGCAAAAAATCCATCAGCGCGAAGCTTACAAACGGGCATTGCAAAAAGGTGGCGAGTACGCCTACGCTTAAGTTACGCCTTGAGGCTTTTAACTCCCATTAACGTGCCGACTTATTTGTGCTAAAAAGCGCTCTCCGTAGCGCTCTAATTTAGTGTTTCCTACGCCACTTATTTGTAGAAATTGGGATGCATTTTCTGGTAAAAATTCAGCCATATCTGCCAGACTAGCATCACTGAACACGACAAATGGGGGCACGTCATCTTGTTCGGCAATTGTCTTGCGTAAATGTTTTAACTTGGCGAATAAGGCTCGATCATAATATCGCTTGTCGTTTTTACTTCGTTTGGTGGTTTCTAACGCAAGGCGCGGCACAGCAAGGGTAACCATCACTTCAGATTTTAAGATTGGTCGAGCTGCCTCAGTGAGTTTCAAGTTGGCGTTTTGGGTAATATCTATTCGAATTAAACCTTGATGAATAAGTTGGCTGATCACGTTGTGCCAGTAGGCTTCTGATTGGTCTTTGCCAATCCCGTGGGTGGGAAGTTTGTCATGTTGTTGTTCAATAATACGTTTGTGGTTTTTTCCCCGCAGAACATCGATAACGTATTGAGTTGCCACGGTTTGACCTAGTCTGAATATGCAGGAAAGTACTTTTTGCGCTTGAATGGTGCCGTCAAAACGTTTGGGTGGGTCGATACAGATGTCGCAGTTACCACAATGGGCGCCACTGTACTCGGAAAAATAATTGAGGAGTACTTGGCGTCGACAGGTTTGTGCATCAGCAAAGGCTTCCATGGCCGCAAATTTTTGCAGTTCTACTTCGTGACGCTCGGTATTTTCACCCATGCTGATCCATTGACGAATGCGGGCGGCATCTTTTTCGTCATATAACAATAAGGCTTCCGCTGGCATGCCATCGCGTCCAGCTCGGCCGGTTTCTTGATAATATGATTCGACGCTTCGTGGCAAGTCAAAATGCACGACGTAGCGTACATTGGATTTGTTGATGCCCATTCCGAAGGCAACTGTGGCGACGATCACATCTACATTGTCTTGAATGAAGTCCCGTTGGATTTTATCTCTTATCTCTGGCTCTAAGCCTGCGTGATAACCGGCGCTATTAATCCCTTGTTTGGCTAATTTAAAGCTTATTTCATCTACTTTAGCGCGACTGTTGCAATAAACAATTCCGCTGCCTTCTTGGTTTTTTACGTAGTGGATGAGCTGATCTACTGCTTTGTATTTTGAGAGTAAATTGTAGCGTATGTTGGGTCTGTCAAAACTACTTCTGAATACAAATGGATTGTGTAAATTCAATTGTTGGGAGATATCGGCTCTGGTTGCGATGTCGGCTGTTGCTGTTAGGCCCATAACGGTGGTGTTGGGAAAATGCTTTTTTAATTGGCCGAGAAGTCGGTAGTCTTGTCTGAAATCGTGTCCCCAGTGGGAAACACAATGGGCTTCATCTACTGCAATTAAACTTAAATTTAGGGTGTGTAGACGGTCGATAAATTCCAATTGCATGAGTCTTTCTGGGGCAACATAGAGTAATTTAAATTTGCCGTCTTGTAGTTGCCGATAGATATTGACCAACTGCTCACGGGGAATTGATGAGTTAATGTAGGTTGCGGCAACACCTGATGCGGTTAATGCATCAACTTGATCTTTCATTAATGAAATAAGTGGGGATACGACAACGGTTAATCCGGGCAATAGCAAAGCGGGAACTTGGTAACATAGGGATTTTCCGCCACCAGTGGGCATTAAAACCAGCGCGTCACGTCCGTTTAGGACTTGCTCGATGATTTGTTGTTGTCCATCCCTGAAGTTGTCATAACCGAAAACATCTTTTAGCACTTTTACTGCTGGCGCTGCAAAATCTTTGCTTGCTAGGGGGTTGCTGGTGGCAGTAGACAAGTAGTTTCCTCGTACGAATCAAAAATGGTGTTGAATTGGAATTAGTAATGATGATTTTACTTAAAAAGCGCCTTGGGGTATACGCTATAAACACCAAATATTAATGGGATCTAATATGACACAAAATAACATGGATACAACTGTACGTTTGAGTTCTGAGGCGTTAGGTGAATTTGTGATGCATATGTTTAGTGAGCAAATGCCATTTAATAAGCTACTTGGACTAAAAATCGATAAATTGAGCGCTGATGAGGTTGAGGTTAGATTGCCTTGGGATGACAAGTTAATGGGTAACCCTATTCACAAAATTTTGCATGGGGGGGTTACTGCAGCAATTTTGGATACGGTGGGCGGGGTGATGGCCATTTTGTATTCTATTAAGGATTTTGGAGATATTAGTTTGGATGAGTTTCAGGGCTCGTTTTCTAATGTTGGCACTATCGATATGCGGGTTGATTATTTGCGGCCAGGCAAGGGAAAAGAGTTTATCGCTACGGCGAAGGTGATTCGCAAGGGCAAGAAAGTCGCCGTGTGTAGAATGGAACTACATAATGAGACAGGCACTCACATCGCATTTGGGACAGCCACTTATATGGTTGGTTAGCACATCGCATTTGGGACAGCCACTTATATGGTTGGTTAGCACATTACTTCGCTTTCGAGACAGTCATATATAAAACCACAAATAGGACAGTCTTTAGTGAAAATATATTGTGATTAAGCAGTAAGTGCAAATGTTCAAGGGTGTTTTTGACCTAAGAACAGCCGATACTCTATATTTATACCGTATTTATGTTGTCTTGGTCGATTTAGCCAAATTAGAAAGGACAGCAGGTAAGTGGATGCATTTGGAATAATCGGTGGTTTATGGAGCGAGGCTATTGGGCTATCCTTCTGCTGCCTTTTAGTCTGCCCCTCCCCGTGTTTAGCATAAAACTTTCCATCGACCTTGGCTCACCAGCTGCCACGCCAAAATATTTCTCAAAATTATGAAGAAGATTCATCCAAAGCTGTTCACTGCACCCGAAAGTTCGAATTATTGATGGCTGTGTAGTTTCGTTTCTACTTGCCGAATCAAACCCTTGAGCGCTAAAGCGAATAAGTTGAATGTAATCATCTAAGCGAAACGGTAATTCGGTTCGCTGATTTTGAATTGGACTATGCTCAAAAGCCATTAATGACGTTGGTTGATAGCCTTGACGAAGTGCATCTATGCGTCGCTTAATACTTGTGTGCTCGGAAGATTCGGGGTTGTAAGCTATTTTGGACCGAATTGGGTTCAAATCAACATAAGCTAAACAAGCTGCTAAAGCTTTTTCATCTAATAGTGCTTGGGATTTAAACCGCCCTTCCCAGAAATGTCCTGTACAGTCATCTTCTTGATTAGCTTTTCGAGCAATAGGCTCATTGAGTTCACGCATAAACCAGCTAATATCGTACAAGCGTTTCCGATAGATGGATATGGTGTTAGCAATGGTTTCTAGCTGAATGCTAGAACGTTCAGCAGAATTGTTTTTCATATAGAATTGCTGAACAAGATCCGTTGGCTTGTGTATTTTTTGCCAACGTTTAAAGACCTCGAAATCTGATAATTTTAAGGCTTCAATTTTATTTATATGCAAGACCACGTGAACATGGTTACTCATGACCGCGTAAGCGCACACATCAAGGCAAAATACAGAAGCAAGCAGGAGCAATCTATCTTCTACCCATTGTCTGCGGTGTTCGTAATTTTTGCCAGAATATTTGTCATGACCACACAAAAAAGCACGACGAACACACCGCGACATACAATGATAGTAGGGGGTATCTTCAAGACTGATTTGATGCTTCCTGGGCAGCGGCATATAAAACTCCGAACACTAAATATTGTGCACAAGCATAGCGCTTAGGGCGCTAAACACCAGTCCAGTTTAGGTCGAGTTTTTATGACTGTCTCAGTCGAGGTTTGATCACTTAAGTTGATTATAACTAGTGACTGTCCTGGATTGACGAATTAGGATTCAGGTGGCTGTCCTTTATGGACTGGATAGACGAATTAGGATTCAGGTGACTGTCCTTTATGGAATTCTCTTAAGTTGATTATAACTAGTGACTGTCCTTTATGGAATTCTGCTTTTTATCACATTTTTTGAATCGGAATAGTAAGAACTGATTGGGTATTAACTTTCTTTAATTTCTTCGGCTTTATTGAAAGATTTTATTTTTTGCGTTAAATCTTCGATTTGTAATTTAAACGATTCTTTCTGATTTTCATCAGCTTGTTTGAGTCGCTCATTTAACTCAACTAATTGCGTTTTTAACTGTTCTAAAAGTACTTCTTTTTGTTCTGCCTCTTCAGCTTTGTCAAAAATCACCTGATCTACAGTCGACTCACTATTCTCATTGTTAACTTGTTGTTTAGGTGGAATAATTTTGACGTCATCTGGAATTTTACGTTGGTTCATGAAACTAGGGGACATGATTTCGATATCGTTTTCGTGAAGGATATTTAAAACCTCCCGGTTCAGTCGAGTTCTCGAGCTGATTAGACTCTTAACTTCTTCCAATTTACCACTGATTTTGTAGGTTACCGAAAAGTCCCCTAGCTCAACAATATGCACAAAAGGGTCGGTTAGTTGGCAATTGGTAGCAGCTTGTAACAACATGGTTTCAATTGTTGAATTATGAATATCATATCCAAGGGATAAACTTGTAGAGATAATTGTGCCTGATGTACGAGTCACTGTGATGGGATTAGTGATCATAAACGTATTGGGCAGAGCTACTAAATCTCTAACTTCTGTCTGGATTTCTGTATCTAACAATCCACGCTCCACAACTCGCCCAAAGAAGCTTCCTACTTGAACAAAATCACCAGTGTGAAATGGTTTCGTAATTCTTAGCATTATTCCAGCTAATAAATTGGCAAAAATGGTACTAGAAGAGAACGCAAAAATCCCTGAGATGACTAAACCAATTAAACCTATGATTTGATTGCGAGAACTTTCGCTCACTGGTAATGCAAATACTGTCGCCAGTAATGCCACTAAGGTCAATCCAAGCATTATTAACTGTCGCGAAAACAGTTTTTCATTTCCAGCATCAGCTTGTTTAACTATCAATATATTGTGCGCACTCCAAAGCACCACAAATACAATTAAAAGGGTTATCAATAGCGGTATAAAAGAAAGTGTTAGTTCTAACAATGAATCTGTTGAAAACATAAATTATTCCAGTGTAAAAATAGAGTAGGTTTAAATTCGATAATCCAAATAAGGTTCAAATATAGAACGTAAATCTACCTTAGCTTTGAGTTTCATCGCTAACAAAAATAAGCCGCCTAGCTTTCGGTGCAAGAAAATAGTATCTACAGGGGGCGTATGCACATAGCTTTTGTCTATACTCATTTGGGTGCCGATTACCCTTAATCGATCTAACAAATCGCTAGTTGAAAAATCGTAGCCCCCCTCTAAATAAAGTGGCTCACAGGATAAGTAACACATTTCAGTTATATCGACTTGTGTTTTTTCTGAAAGGGTAGTGGTCATTAAGCCTAATTCCAACGCATTATCAGCGACTCCATTTTTGTCGTTTCGATATCCAGCTTGCATTAACTGGAGATACGCCTGAGCCATAGACTTGTTGTATTCTCTCGTTGCGCCAAAATCTAACAATACAATCTTTTCAGCGTCGTTATCATACAAAAAATTTGCAAAATTCGGATCGGTTTGAATAAGTTGAAACTCAAATAACTCTCTGAAAAATAGTGAAAAAAGGTCGCTTACGACTTTGTTTCGCAGTGTTTGACTTGCTTCACTGAGATTTTCAATTGGTTCTCCATCTAAAAAAGTCATGGCTAACACAGTCTCGCTACTTAATTCCGGCATCCAGTGAGGAATTACAAACCTGTCGTCAGTTCCTAATAAAGAACCGTACTGTTTTAAGCGTTTACCTTCTAAAATGTAATTAGCTTCTTCGTGCAATTGCGCTTTAGCTTCAGATAAAAGTGGTCCAATATTTATTCCCTTAGGTAGAAGGCCTGATAATTTTATTAAACTCGCGACGTTATCTACATCGCTGTTGATACTCTCTTTAATTCCTGGATACTGGACCTTAATCGCTAATCGTCGCAAATTACTGTCAATTGCTTTGTGAACTTGGCCAATAGAAGCAGATGCAATGGGGTTCAACTGAAATTGGATAAATTGCGAATGCCATTCACCTCCCCAATGTGATTCCAAGACAGTCATCAATTCTGCTCGAGGCATAGATTTAGCGTCAGATCGTAATCGAGCTAATAAATCAGATAATTCTTTGGGCAACACATCACCGCCATCCATCGAAATTAACTGTCCAACTTTCATGGCCGCGCCACGCATTTGAGCAAGTTGATCTGCTACCCGTTTGACATTTGACGGTGTCAGCAGCAGATCTTTTACTTTTGGCCGGTTACCTTTAGCAAGCTCAGAAACGCCCTCTGAAATCATATTCCCTGCAATCCGGGAAGCTAAACTTCCCATTTTTGCAAATCGAGAAACTCTACCTTTCGGTATCTTTGCTTCCTCTAAAGGTGGTTTTTTTGTCATTTTATTTATTCTTTAGATTGGGATAGCGTTCTGACAGCTTCTTTTCGAACGCTAAACAGGCTGGGGTTTGCCCTGCACTTTCAATATCTGCGCAACTTAATTCTGTTATTGAGTCTATACACGCAATGGCAGAATCTTCGAAATCCATGTTTCCCTTAACCGCGTTTGTATCCATCATACTTTTACACATATTATCCACTACACCATCTATCATCACTCGCATTTCTGGAGGGATACCATCTGTTGTTCCTATCTGTTCTGTCACACAAACTTTAATATGATCACACAAACGTATAGATGCTTCTTCAATGTTCTCCGCAAAAGTTACCGAGGAAAACAAGGTTAGAATAAGTGTTACTACTGTAGTTGGGCGAAACATACTCGCTCCTTATGGTTTAACGATATGAGTTATTGGACAGCCACTTTTGTTGGCGACTGATAAAGTAATAAATGTCACAAACATGGCTGTCTAAAATGAACTTCAAACGTGCCTGTCCAAAATAAACGAACATGCCTGTCCAAGATAAACGTTAATATTAGTTGGTATTCAATGATGCCTGTCCATGTTATGAAATCAAAATAGAACAAATTGGTGAGAATGTCAGCAAACAGATTCGATATGGAAGATATTTTGTTGCAATAACTTGGTGAAACATGAGGTATAATTGTGAAAAGTGTATTGTTTAGGAGAAGTTATGAGAATTTGCGGTGTTGAACTAAAAGGTAGTGAAGCCAATTTATGTTTGTTGTCTTTGGAAAACGAAGTGTTTCATATTCCAGATTGCCGTGCGCGCAAGTTAACTTATCCTAAACAGGATTCTACAGAAGAAGTTCGGGAATTTCAGTTTACATTTAAAAAATTGATGGAAGACTACAAGATTGACGCTGTGGTTATTCGTGAACGTCCAACCAAAGGCAAGTTTGCAGGCAGTGCGGCTGGTTTTAAAATGGAAGCGGCAATTCAATTAATTGAAGAATTAAAGGTCGAAGTTTTGGCGCCAACGTTTATCAAAGAAATTTTAAAACGTAATCCAATTCCCGTGCTATTTTCAGAAACAGGTTTGAAAATGTTTCAGGAAGTGGCCTTTAGCACCGCTTTCGCTTACTTAATGAAAGAAAAGTACGGAATGGAACAACAACCGGTAGAATAAAATCAATCAATTTCGCGATTCAAATTGATTTCGAAAAACGTCGGTATTAAATCTACGCGGAGGATCTTAATGATTCTTTGCTTGCAGGTTTGATCAATAAAATATCCGCAAGCTTATTTAATATCGCCGAGGCTTTTAAAGCGCATTGCGGCCTAATGTTAATTGTGAAATCGTGTCATATTGTTGGTTGTCGTCATATATTCAATTCTTTGTAATCAAATCGTTGTTGACGTTTTGTTATTATTCGCTCGAAACTTCGAGTTCATTTTTCTGGTTGTTGTAAATTCATGTCTGATAAATCGTTGAAAGCAGGCGTTATTTTCGCCGTCGCTGCATATGCCATGTGGGGTTTTGCTCCACTATATTTCAAAATGCTGATGGTGATGCCTGCGGCAGAAATCCTCGTACATAGAGTGATTTGGTCTGCTCTGCTATTAGTGGTTTTAGTATTGGCCTTAAAGCAGCTACCAAAAGTTCAAGCTGCATTAAAAAATCCACGAGTAATTAAAATTTTATTGATATCGGGATTACTGTTAGCTGGGAATTGGCTGTTGTTTATTTGGGCTGTCAACAATGGTCATCTACTCGATGCTAGCCTAGGTTACTATGTTAACCCTTTGCTTAATGTCTTCTTAGGTCGCATGTTTTTAGGGGAGCGATTACGGAGAATGCAGAAAATTGCTGTGGCGATTGCACTTTTCGGCGTTTTAATCTTACTGTTTTCCTATGGGGAACTACCTTGGATTGCCTTGCTACTGGCATCTAGTTTTGGTGTTTATGGATTGCTCAGAAAGCAAGTTGCAGTAGATTCTTTGCCAGGACTGTTAATCGAAACCATGATGATGTTGCCATTTGCCATCTTCTATTGGCTGTTTTTTGCTTCCCAAATGAGTAACCTATTCAGTAATGATGCAGATCTAAACGCATTATTAATAGGGGCAGGAATTATTACAACCGCACCCTTATTATGTTTTACCGCGGCTGCTCGCCGTATACGATATTCTACATTGGGCTTTTTCCAATATATCGGCCCTAGCATTATGTTTATTTTGGCTGTGTACTTGTATGACGAGCCCTTGCATGAGGCGCGTTTAGTCACATTCGGATTTGTTTGGTTAGCTTTAGTGATTTTTAGCTTTGATTCTTATCGGGCATATCGTAAATCTTTGAAATGCATGGGGGTGTAACAATTATCCCTGCTTTTAGTCAAGGTCGCCAATCACTCGGTTGCGACCTTGGGCCTTGGCTTTATAAAGGTGTTCGTCAGCTACGGTTAACATCGACTCTATTTTTTTACTAGCGCGGCTCGTCACTCCAACGCTCAATGTGCATGAGTGGCTAATACCTTTACTCTTTATTATTTTTTTACTTACGTCTTCGCGAAAAGCATTTAGCAGTTCAACTGCATGAGCATGGTCGACATTCGCCATAAAAATACAAAACTCTTCGCCACCGAAACGTGAGAAGTGAAAAGATGAAAAGTGGCGAACAATTATCTTTGAAACTTCTTTTAGCACTACATCTCCGAAGTCATGGCCAAAAGAGTCGTTAATTAATTTGAAGTTGTCCAAGTCGATTAAAGCTAACGACATTTGTGCCTGTCCACGGTGGATGGTGTTGTTAACTTTATTAAAGAAGTGCCGGCGATTTGGGAGTCCGGTTAAATAATCTGAGTTGGCCGCTTGTCTAATGGCTTCTATCTGCTCGATATGTTCGACGTTTTGTACGATTCTGCAAAAAAATTCTTCGTGACAATAAGGCTTTCGTAAAAAATCATTCGCGCCACTCTTTATGAATTGAGATAATAACGAAGCGCTCATGTTCGTTGACAAACCAATAATGCTTAATTGATCTTTATCGTAAAGTTTTCTGGCTTCTGAGACTAATTCCAACCCTGTCGTATCGGCCAATTGTTCTTCAACTAACATCAATTTTATAAGTGGGTGTCTTTGTAACAGGGTTAGTGCTTGTTCGGCGCTTGAGGCTTCGTAAGTGATGAAGTTATGCCGGGCTATCAATGAAGATTGCTTATTGCGATCGCGCCTAGATTTATCTACCAATAACACGCCAATCTGTTTGTTTTTTTCTAATCTGATTAATAGCCGGCTCAGATATTCGAACATTTGTGCGTTTTGCTTAGGGATATAATCAACTACAGGTTTGGCTAAAATATTCTCGCGAATATCCTCTTCAACCCCACTGGTTATAACAATGGTAGGAATAAAGGCATCTATGGTGAAATTAATTGCCTGTCCATGAGGAGCGTCGGGAAGGGAATAGCCAACAACAGCGCACAAATAAAGCTCTGGTGAGGTAGTTTCAAAAATGATTTTCGCTTGAGCTAACGTATTGGCTAACACTACATCTAAGTTAGCTTTGCCAATGACACGCTTGAGCACGCGCACACTTGATTCACTATCTTCTATTAACAGAACCTTAAATTTCATTGGCAATTCAGTTCGTTTTAAATTTTTTCCAATTTAGCATAGGCCAACATTAGCCACTTTGTCCCTATGTTGTCAAAATTCACTTCAACTCGGGCATGTTCACCGCTTCCTTCGTAATTTAAAACGGTTCCTTCTTGAAACTTACTATGTTTGACCCGTTGTCCTAGCTGAAACCCGGTAGACTCAAACGCCATATGCGATGTTGCTGGTTGAAAGCGGTTTTGAATCGGGCGGCTGACGGTTGTTCGCAGGCGCACTTCCTCAATACATTCACTGGGAATTTCTTTGATAAAACGTGATGGTGTATGGTATTTATCTTGGCCATATAACCGTCTTGATTCGGCATATGTCATGTATAGTTTTTGCATCGCACGGGTCATACCGACATAACAAAGTCTGCGTTCTTCCTCTAAGCGCCCGGGCTCTTCATGGCTCATCTGGCTGGGGAACATACCTTCTTCAACACCGGCTAAGAAAACTAATGGAAATTCCAAGCCTTTTGCTGAATGTATTGTCATCATTTGCACGGCGTCTTGGTGGGCATCGGCTTGTGATTCACCTGCTTCCAATGATGCGTGGGCTAGGAACGCTGATAAGGGAGTCATGTTTTCAGCCTCTTCAGGGGCTTCGAATTGCTTACAAGCGGTCACGAGTTCCTCAAGGTTTTCGATACGAGCTTGGGCTTTTTCACCTTTTTCCGCCTGATACATAGCAAATAGGCCTGAATTTTTGATGACATGATCAGCTTGCTGGTCTAATTCAAACTCTTGTACTTCAACTTGTAACTTCAATATTAACTCGACGAAGCGCTGAAGTGCGGTGGCTGCTCTTCCTGAAAAACGCTTTTCACGGAGCATGTCATTGGTGGCTTGCCACATTGATAACTCTTCATTACGAGCTGTTTCTCGAATTAATCCAAGGGTTTTATCTCCAATCCCACGAGTTGGCGTGTTCACAACTCGCTCATAAGCTGCATCATCTATTGGTTGATTAATCAGCCTTAGGTACGCTAGGGCATCTTTGATTTCTTGGCGTTCGAAAAAGCGTAATCCGCCGTATATCCTATACGCCACCGACTCCTGTAACAGAGCTTCTTCTAGAACCCGGGATTGAGCGTTGTTGCGATACAAAATGGCACAATCTGCTAACGCATCACCTTTGTCGCTCCATTCCTTAATCCGTGCCACAATAAATCGAGCTTCATCCAGTTCATTGAAGCCTGCATACATAGAAATGGCTTCGCCTTCGGCATCTTCAGTCCACAGATCTTTGCCTAGTCGCCCTTGGTTATTATCTATCACCGCATTAGCGGCTTTGAGAATATTGCCTGTTGAGCGATAGTTCTGTTCTAGTCGAATTGTCTTGGCGCTAGGAAAGTCCCGCAAAAAGTGCTGAATATTTTCCACATTGGCGCCACGCCAGCCGTATATGGATTGATCATCGTCACCTACAATCATCATGTTGTTGTCTGCACAGCTCAAAATGCGCAACCAAGCATATTGGATGTTGTTAGTGTCTTGGAATTCATCGACCAAAATTGTGCGGAAACGTTTTTGGTAATGTTTGAGTACATCGGGGTTGTTCAGCCACAATTCATGGGCGCGCAGCAACAACTCAGCAAAATCTACCAAGCCTGAGCGATCACAGGTTTGTTGATAAGCTTGGTATATGTCTTTCATGGTTTGTTTGGTTGGATCACCCTGAGTATCTATGTGCTCAGGTCGCAGGCCTTCGTCTTTATTGCCATTGATGTACCATTGAATCGATTTAGGTTGCCAATTCTTTTCATCTAAATTAAGCGATTTAATCACCCGACGAACTAATCGATACTGGTCATCAGAGTCCAATATCTGAAAATTCTCAGGTAAGCGTGCCTCTTTGAAATGAGTTCTAAGCAGTCTATGGGCGAGTCCGTGAAACGTACCAATCCACATAGTGTGCAATCCAGAACCCATTAAACGTTCTACTCGACCACGCATTTCTCTGGCTGCTTTATTGGTAAATGTCACGGCAAGAATGCTAAAAGGAGCAAGTTGCTCAACTTCCATTAACCAAGCGATACGATGCACAAGCACTCGAGTTTTGCCACTTCCGGCACCGGCTAAAACCAACATATCGGACGGGGGTGCTGCCACCACTTCACGTTGTTTATCGTTAAGTTGGTCTAAAAGTCGAGATACATCCATAACAAGCTTATTTAAATTTATTGATTAATAGACGAAGTATATCAGTTATACTGTGTTTTTATACATCGAAAGGGCTGGTTTTGTGACTTTTACCCAGCAATATGCAAACTGAGCTTGTATTTGAACGTTTTTGCCCGCACATCCGTTCTAATAAACTAACATAAGACAAAAGTGACTTACCCTAAGTTTGGGTAGAATTCAATTGAGGAGAACTAGATGCCAATCGATAATTTCTGGAAGAGATTAAAAGCTGAAGCTGAAGAATTAGTGGAAAGCGAACCTCTCTTAGCCAGCTATGTGCATGCTTGTATTCTCGCTCACCACAACTTTGAGACGTCTCTGAGCTTTATTCTTTCGAATAAAATCCAAGATGAGGTTATGCCCGCGCTCGCTATTCGCGAAGTGCTTGACCAAGCCTATACATTGAGTCCCGAAATTGTAGAGTCAGCAATCGAAGACATTGAAGCTGTGTTAACCCGAGATCCTGCAGTAGATAAAATTCTCACTGTATTGTTGTATTTTAAAGGCTTTCAAGCGATTCAGGCTTATCGTTTATCCCATTATTTATGGGCCAAAAACCGCAAGCAGTTAGCCTTGTTTGTGCAAAGTAGAACTTCTGAAGTCTTTGGTGTTGATATCCACCCTGCTGCAGTGATTGGCAAAGGCGTAATGTTTGACCATGCAACTGGTATTGTTATTGGTGAAACTGCCGTTGTGGAGGATCATGTTTCAATTCTACAATCTGTCACGTTAGGCGGAACGGGGAACGAGTCAGGAGATCGTCACCCTAAAGTACGCCAGGGCGTCATGGTGGGAGCAGGGGCCAAAATTCTTGGTAATATTGAGATTGGTGCAGGTGCTAAAGTTGGTGCTGGTAGCGTGGTTCTCAAGAACGTTCCTAAGCACGTTACAGTTGCAGGAGTGCCTGCGAAAATTGTCGGTGTACCTAGTTGTCCTAATCCTTGTGAAACAATGAACCAAAATATTTACGAAGATTAATGGTTGGGCAGATAAGTCGACCATAAAGCGTCTCGTTATTCCCCTGTAGGCGGGTGTTTTAGGCCGAGTTTGTCATCGCTTTTCCACGGGCTGAAGCCCGTGCTACAGACATTAGTAGCACGGTATTTATGCCGTGGATTGGTTGAATTGTTTACTGAGAGCTGAAGCCCGTGCTACAAAGGCGAAAATGTATTTGGTTATTTATCTGTAGGCGAGTGCTTTAGCCTCGTGTTATAAGAGCGAACTGTCCGTATTTAGTTTTCAATCAATAAATTTAACTCTTCCAAATCATCTAATTGAACATGAGGAAGGACTGTGGTCTTTTCTTGAGTTAAATGCATTTTCCGGTTGTAGGCGTACCAACCGCTTTGCATGCCCGCATTGATTGCGCCCATCACATCTTTTTCTAAGTTATCACCCACATGTAGAATCTCTTTGGGAGCTACTTTCAATGTTGAACTTGCCAGCGTAAACATCGCATCGTGAGGCTTCATCGGTCGTTCCAAATTGGCTTTAAAACAATGGCTAAAATACTCACTAATACCAATCTGTTGCAGGTTCACGTTACCGTTGGTGATAGCAACCAAAGGGAGTTTATTAGCCAACTTAGACAACAAGGCACATATTTCTTGGTTCACTTGAAAGTTACTGCGATGGTGATAAAAGAAATCAAAACAGTCATCCACCGCTGAGCTGAGATGGTGATCTTGATAACCCGCTTTTTGCAATCCTGTTTGTAATGTATGTTTGCGTAAAGCCCCCATATCTGAGGCCAGTTGAGGCTGACTTTGTAAATGTTCTAGTTTGAATTGTTGCCAATCTTGGTAGGAAAACTCTGATGTTTTTGGGTAGCTAGCAGACAAATAGCTAAGTAGCTTTTTTTCAGCTTCCATAATAAAGGGATAGTTGTCATACAACGTATCATCTAAATCAAAACTAATGGCTTTTATTGGGGAAAAATTCCGATAAAATTTCATTCAGGAATACCTATTCTTCAACCTTTTAATGTTTTTTATTCGTCAATACTGGAAGTCTGACTACTATTTGTTTTTTCGCGACCGAGGGTGTGCATTGTCGTACACCTTGGATAAATGCTGAAAATCCAAGTGTGTATACACTTGGGTGGTCGACAAATTCGCATGACCTAGTAGCTCTTGTACTGCGCGTAAATCTCCGCTGGATTCTAACATATGAGTGGCATAAGAATGTCGCAACTTGTGTGGATTTACTTTTTGGTCAATATGTTGTTTGTGTGCCCATAATTGCATTCGCTTGGCAATTTGACGGTGGCTTATGCGGCGTTTGTGCATACTAACAAACAGCGCTTGTTCGTCGGCTGGGGGAGTCATTTGACTGCGTACCGCCAACCATTTATTTAACCAAGTTATGGCTGTCTTACCAACCGGTATCACACGCTCTTTACGACCTTTACCGAATACTCTAATTTGACCTTTGGTGACTATGTCTTGCAAGTTTAAGCCAGACAATTCGGCTAAACGTAATCCACAACCGTACGTTAGCTCCATCATTGCTCGGTCACGCACCGCCAACACAGATTCTGGATCTATTTCCAGTAATTGGCCAACTTGGTCTACATTCAAGTGTTTCGGCAGTGGCCTGCCAAGTTTAGGTGTTTGTACGGCTTTCGCTGGGTTAGTTTTGAGTACACTCTGAGCGACTAGAAATTGGCAAAACGTGCGTAATGCAGACAAACGCAATGCAATTGAGCGCGGGGCTAAATTTTTGCGTCTAGCCTGACTCAAAATAGATTTAATATGATGAGTAGTTAATTCAGACCAACTTGATATGTCTAACTGTTCACTTATCGAGTGCAGTTGTCGCTGGTAGTTTTCTATTGTTTTGGGTGAAAGGTTTCTTTCGTATTTTATGAACGAAAAAAATTTTTCCAGCCAGTGGTCTAAGGCTGGAGCGTCCATGGTTAATATCCAGCCAAGTTTGGCAGCAGTACGTTTAAGAACTGTTGCAACTGAGTGATCAGTAAAGTATCCATATCTGGATTGAAATGACTTGGGTCTTTACTGCCAATGGCTAAAATTCCTAGTTCGCCTTTTTCACCTAGCAGCATAAGAGCGACAGATTCAACGTTTCCTTCTTTGAACAGCAACTGCTTTTCATGTTGGCTTAAGCGGCCGAAGAAAAAACAGTCTTGTTTAAAACGCTTTTCGATAAATAATTTGCGTTGAATCTCTGGTAACGCATGGGCACCGCTGAACGATTTTAACGTGACAGCGGATAATCGTAGCTTTTGGCGCATAACATCTTCAAGTACATCTTGGACTTCGCTGAAAAATCGGCAACTGAGTAATTGAAGGTTCAAATCTGCATAAATACGGTATATTTGTTCGTTTTGCTTCGCTATCGAAATGAGTTGATTGAGCTTGTGGGACAATTCGCGATTATTCTTGCGTAATTGTTCTGATTGCAACTCAACCAGAGAAATGCTGCCTTTTTGTTGATGAGAAATGACGAGTTTTTCCGCCAATTCTGGATACTCAACAAAAAAATCAGGATTCTCTAACAAGTAGTCTTTTACGTCTTTATCGCTAACGACGTCTGCCACTTTTTCATAATTAGTTAGCATTTCCCTATTTACCTGTTGTTGTGCTGTATCACTCATATTATGAGGGTTCCATCAAAAATATGTTCCGCAGGACCAGTCATTTTTAATACATTGTCTTTACCTTGCCAACGTATTTTTAATGTACCACCGGGTAGGTCAACTTGTACATCTTTGCTTAGTTTACCTTGAATCTGACCAATTGCCACTGCTGCACAAGCACCCGTTCCACAAGCTAAAGTTTCACCTGCTCCGCGTTCGTGTACTCGCAGTTTTATATGATTTTCGTTGATTATTTGCATGAACCCAACATTGACGTTTTCAGGAAATCTGTCATGGGTTTCAAGTAATGGGCCGATGTTTTCTACATCTGCAGTTTGCACGTCATCAACTTCAAGCACGCAATGGGGATTCCCCATTGACACCGAACCGACCATAAAGGTTTGCTCTTGCGCTCGAATCAAATAAATTTTTTCTTCTTTATTGGCTTTTAAAGGTATCTTTGCTGGCTCGAAAATCGGGCGTCCCATATTTACGGTGACTTGGCCGTCTTTTTCAAGATACAACACTATCTTGCCAGACTTAGTACTAACCACCACTTTATTACGGTTAGTTAACCCCTTTATTTTTACAAACTTTGCAAAGCATCTTGCGCCATTGCCGCACTGAGAAACCTCCGAACCATCGGCATTAAAAATACGATAGTGGAAGTCTTGTTCCGGATCATAAGGCGGTTCAACCAACAACAGTTGGTCGAAGCCTATGCCAAAGTTTCTATCAGCCAATTGCTGAATTTTATCTTTCGAAAAAAATACATTTTGCGTGACATTGTCGATAACGACGAAATCGTTGCCAAGACCATGCATCTTAGAAAATTGAATTTGCATTATTACTACTAAAAGTTTTGTTACGGTTATATTAACCTACATATGCGGCGACCAAAATAGCTATTTTGCAGTCTATTTGCGACACACACTAAAAACAACGTAAATTCAGGTAACTAATTTACATGTTATCGCTACGAAATAACGTGTTCACCCTTCCACAGGTCAGATAACACTTCTCGTTCACGTGCTAAATGTAATTGGTTTTTATCAACAATTATTTCAGCTGGACGACAACGGCTGTTGTAATTTGACGCCATCACAAAACCGTAAGCACCTGCACTGCGCACAACCAACAAGTCGTTAGGAGCAATTTCCAGCTCTCGGTCTTTACCAATGAAATCTCCGGTTTCGCAAATTGGACCAACGATGTCATAGATTGCCTTAGGCTTGCCTGTACTCAGTTCCGCAGGAATGATGTTTTGCCAAGCTGAATAAAGTGCTGGACGAATTAAATCATTCATTGCGGCATCTACTATGGCGAAGTTTTTCTCTTCCCCTTGTTTAATAAATTCTACTTTGGTGATGAGAATACCTGCGTTTGCCATAATCGCACGTCCAGGTTCAAATATTAGCTTAAGCTCTGGGCGCTGCTGCATGCGCGTCATAAGTGCTTCAACGTACTGATCGGGATGGGGCGGCGTTTCATCTTTATACGCCACGCCTAAACCACCGCCGACATCGAGGTGACTGATGGTGATACCCAGTTCGGCCAGCTCATCAATCAGTAATAACAATCTGTCTAGTGCATCTACGAATGGCACTATATCGGTGAGTTGTGAGCCAATATGACAGTCCATGCCTTTAATTTCTAAATGCTCATAGCTAGCGGCAAGCTTATAAATGGCAACCGCGTTTTCTCGTGGTATACCAAATTTGTTGGCTTTGAGCCCTGTTGAAATATAGGGGTGCGTTTTAGCATCCACATCGGGATTTACGCGAATAGAAATTGGCGCGACTACATTGAGTTTAGATGCAACTTTATTGATCCGCTCTAATTCAGGAGCAGACTCAACGTTAAAACATAAAATGTTTTTAGACAGAGCAAATTCAATTTCTTGTTCGGTTTTACCGACTCCAGAAAATACCACTTTAGTTGGATCACCACCGGCTTCAATTACGCGAGATAATTCACCGCTTGAGACGATATCAAAACCAGAGCCTAGCTTCGCCATGACCGAAAGCACACCTAAATTGGAATTTGCTTTCACCGCGTAACAAATCAGGTGAGCATGCTTACCTGCAGCTTTGTCAAAAGCATGCCAGTGACGCTCTATTGTTGCTCTGGAATAAACATAACAAGGTGTCCCAAACTGCTCTGCAATCTGTTGAACCGGCACATCTTCGGCGTGAAGGGTAGAGTCTTGATACTGAAAATAATCCAACTACGACTGCTCCTCTGAGTCATCTAAATTTTGCTCTGCGGTGGGTGAGTTTTGCTCAGTGGGATGAATTAGTTCACCCTTAAGCCCACATCCTGAAATGATAAAAATGAACGCCAATAAGGAAAGCATACGAATCGCAAAACACAGATTTTTGAACACTGATATCACCTAACAATTACGAAAGGCTATATCATCTCATCAAAAGCAAAAAAAACAAGCATTGCCACTGCCTGATTTGGGATAAGACATGCAATAAATTAATAATTGCCTCTAAATCAAGGTCACTTACGTCGCTGTCACATTAAACTGACGCCGCACTTTTTCTTGTTAGGACCGGCTTGTTAGGACAGGCATCCAAAAGGGCATGTTAGGACAGCCACCCAAAGGGGGCATGTTTGGACAGGCATCCAAAAGGGCTTGTTAGGACAGCCATCCAAAGGGGCATGTTAGGACCGGCATGTTTGGACAGCCACCCAAAGGTGCATGATAGGACAGCCACCCAAAAGGGCATGTTAGGACAGCCACCCAAAAGGACTTGTTAGGACAGGGCTTGTTAGGACAGCCATCCAAAGGGGCATGTTAGGACAGCCATCCAAGGGAGCTTGTTAGGACAGCCACCCAAAAGGACTTGTTAGGACAGCCATCCAAAGGGGCATGTTTGGACAGCCACTTTGATCTGAACGACATTTGCAAAATTTGGAGTTAGGCGCCATTGGCTAAAGACATGCGCACTGACTCTGGGAAACGGGTGATTTTCCAAAGTTGCTCACACAGTCTTTTGGTATCCATGTAATCCCCCTCCAGTAGCCAGTTGATTAGTATGTCTGGGGAATTTGGGTAGGTAATTGGTTCCGGTGAGTCTTTACTTAGCCACTTTGAAACGATGTTTGGGTCTAAACTATCCATACTGTCACACCGGTTCATGCGCTCTAGTGTGACGCGGTTGGATGTTTGTTCGTATTGATTTTTCAGCGGCTTTACCAGAATTTTTTTGCCTAATTGCAAACATTCGCTAGACAGCTCAAAACCTCCATTTGCAATGACTCCCGCACATTCAAATAAAGCTTGTTGGAAGCTTTGTTTAGAAAGTGGTCGCCATTGGCTGTTTGCAGTTGCAAAAGGGCCGTCTATATCTGGGTGGTAACAAACAAATTTTTCGTTAGGAAACTTTTCTAGTAACGCTTTGATGGCCTCTACATTTTCAAACGGCAAATAGACCAGCACATGTTCGCCTTTGGTTGCCTTGCTGTAAGATTCTTCGATGAATGGAGGCATAATAGGGAAGCCAAAATGATACCAATGGACTCCCAAATTGACATCGCAGGGAGCGAACGTGCGCATCAGCATTCTGTCGGTCCAAGCTTCACCTTGTTTAGGCACTTTATGTTTAAATGCTGCTTGGTGACTAATTGATATAGACGATAGGTCTTTCATTTTGGCGGCCCAAGCTGTTACTGGCTCGAAGTCATTCAGTAATACATGGTATTTGGCCACATTGAGTTGTTTTACATCCCGTATAAATTGTCTGATATTGGCTTGTTTTAGCGTTTCCCAGCGATTTACCTCGCCATTTTCGGTAATGAACGTTAATCCTGTCACAGTGCGATAATTGCCAAACACTTCCATGTCGAAGTAACGGGAGGGATCGCGACCACTAAATATGAAGTCAACTTCAATATCATCTCGTTTGGCAAAAGCTTTCGCCATGATTCGCGCCCGAGCAATGTGACCATTACCCGTGCCTTGCACGCCATACAATATTTTCATTAAAACTACTTATACAAGGATAGAAAGACTTAACATTGAAATAGTGATACCTAAAAACGCACCGGCAACAATGTCACTAGGATAATGGACACCCAGCATGACTCTGGATAATCCAATTAAGCTTGCCCAAATATAAACTAAAACAGCTACGCTGGGATAGAAGTGAGCCAATAGCGATGCCATCAAAAAAGCAGCTGCGGTATGGCCTGAGGGTAAGCTGAATTTATCCGAAGGAGTAATGTGAGAGCGAAAATTGTAGATTAAATCGCAAGGCCTTTGACGCTTAAACAATTTTTTTAAAATCACATATATGGGTAATTCTAAAGCGTAGGCTAATAATGAGGTGTAAAGGAATATCGCCCCATCTTTGGGGTCGAAAACGCACAACAGCACGCCTAACAGCAAATAAACGTGCCCGTCGCCACTTTTTGAGATGTATTTAATTATTCGGCAATCGCGACCGGCGGTTACACCGAAAATCCAACGGAATATATGTGTATCAGCTCTGCCAAATGCATTCATCTCTAGGTACTCTTACATTTTGTACTCATTGCGAATAAAAGTAACCCTAGTGTATGAACGCTAGTTGACAAAAATACGAAACCTTTGTGACAGATGTAAGTCATATTTGTGACAGTGAAGAAAACGAATCTTAAGGTTTTACAAACTCGCTCGTAACACTTAATCTAGAGCTTTAATGCTTGAGTTGGATATTCTGATGGAATACAACACGTCTGAACTGTGTGATTTATTTGCTGATAGTGTAGATGTTGTCGACCCTTTATTTGTTAATTATGGTGGTAGGCTTTCTTACGGTGGTGAGATTACAACCGTTAAATGCCATGAAGATAAGGGATTGATTGATAAAGTATTGTCTCAACCTGGTAAAGGCAAAGTTTTACTAATTGATGGTGGCGGTTCTACTCGTCGAGCCTTGATTGATGTGAATACGGCTCAAATTGCCATTGAGCACGATTGGGAAGGCATTGTTTGTTACGGCAGCGTGCGTGAAGTCGATCAGCTTGAAGAATTAGATATTGGTATTCATGCCGTCGCGTCTATTCCAGTTAACGCTGCATTTGAACAAGTCGGCGAAGTTGATGTAGCGGTTAATTTTGGTGGTGTCACTTTTTTACCTGAAGATCATCTTTATGCTGATAGCACTGGCATTATTTTATCCCCAGAGCCGCTTGATATAGAATGAGTTTGAATGATTCAGTGAATCTTATTTGCTAGCAGCTGCCTAATGGGAATAGGCAGCTGTTACGATAAATCTTCGTTAGGGTGTTGGTTACAAGATTGAATTCAAGTAGGCAGCAATTCGCACTCCACCCATCTGCAACCTTTGCTTAACTTCAGGTAGGTGTTGGTATTGATAGCTCCAACTTAATTTTTCTTCCTGTGGGTATATGTTATTGCGCAATTGAATGCTTTCTTTGATCCACACTCTGGGATCAGTGGTTTGCCATTGTTTTGCCATCTCGGGTGAGATTTTTTGAGTTAACCAGTTTGTCCATTCTGTGAAAGACAATTGTTGTCTATCAATAATGCCGCTATCCCAAACTCGGTGCAGGTTTGAGTTTTCCCAAAAAAACTCGAGTTTGACATCGTTTCCACCGCGGTCTGTGCCATCACCAGCGTGTAATGGCTGATGCAAATCTCCGATAATATGGACAATAAAATGCAGCGCTAATTGTTTGTCTTGCAAAGTTGCTTCTGGGTTTTTCAGGGTCGCACTAAATGACAGCAAAGCCGTGTAAGCATCACCTTGTGACGGGGCATGTTTAGCGGCACTATAATCGCTGCCTTCGGGGACGCTAACATAATGCCAAGGAGATGAAGTTTTCTGCCAGAACTCCGAAGGGTCAGAGCGCATTTCATCTGCAAAGGTCGATATTTCAGCTAAGGATTTGGTTGGGTAAATAGCTGCAATTTTTGCTTTCGCATCTGCGCTTAAATACTGCTCCGCAATATTCGCGGTGACGCGATGACCAGTTTGCCCCCACGCAAAGGCTTGGCTGTTCTGAAATAAACAGATTCCAAGCAGCGCCCATTTTGAATGTTTACGCAAAAAAGCGGTATATGACATAAATATCTATCTCTTTTTATTATTTTTGGTAGCCCCAACGAGGCATCAATTGTTGGTCAATATCTAAGTGGTCGAGGATCCGTGCGACCACAAAGTCGACCAAATCTTCAATCCGTTTAGGTTGGTGATAAAACCCTGGCGCCGCAGGCATTATGGTCACGCCCATCTGCGACAATTTGAGCATATGTTCAAGGTGAATGGTGGATAGTGGCATTTCCCGAGGAACTACAATTAATTGTCCTCTTTCTTTTATCACAACATCTGCTGCGCGTTCGATTAGGTTGTCACTTTTACCGGTGGAAATAGCGCTCAGTGAGCCAGTTGAACAAGGGCACACGACCATTTGTTTAGGGGCGGCAGAGCCGGAGGCTACTGGAGAAAACCACTCGTCTTTTCCAAACACGGTTATTTGTTCCGGTTTAGCATCAAAACGGTTAGTAAAAAACTCACTACAGGTTTTCGGATTGGCGGGTACTTTCAAGTCTTCTTCGGTCGCTAAAACGACTCTAGCGGCAGAAGATATGAGTAAATAAACTTGATAGTTAGCTGCAACTAAGGTTTCCAGCAACCTTAAACCATAAGGTGCGCCAGATGCCCCGGTGAATGCTAATGTAATTCGTTTTTCAAATTTCATGTTGGGCCAACTGTTCCAGTAAACGTGAATGAATGCCGCCAAAGCCACCGTTACTCATTATTAGAATATGATCGCCTGGTGCCACTTCGTGTATTAGTGTTTCGATAATGTCGTCAACACTAGCATAAACTCGGCTCGGCACAGCTGATTCTGCGGTAAGTTGCTGTAAAGACCAGTCTAAATTGTCTGGTTGAAACAGTAGTACTTGATCTGCATTTTTCCACGAATTAGCAAGCGTGCTGTGATGAACCCCCATTTTCATGGTGGCTGAACGAGGCTCTAATACGGCAAAAATACGTGCCTCTTTGACTTTGTTTCTTAAGCCATCGATCGTGGTTGCAATCGCAGTGGGATGGTGGGCGAAATCATCATAAACGGTAATGTCATTTACCACACCACGGGTCTCCATGCGTCTTTTCGCATTAACAAATTGTGCCAAAGCTTCAATCGCCAATTCAGGCTTTACGCCAGCATGACGGGCCGCTGCAATGGCCATAATCCCGTTGTGAATATTGTGTTGCCCTATCAATGACCAGTTTACCCGGCCAATAGTTTTGTTCTGCAATAACACATCAAACTCACTGCCATCAGCGGTTTGATTTGCAACTTGCCAATCCGTGCCTAAATATTGAACGGGTGTCCAACAGCCTTGTTCTAAAACCTGTTTTATATTTTCATCATTCGCCGGTGCTAATGCCAAACCATTACCGGGCAATATTCGGATCAAATGATGAAACTGTTTTTGTATCGCCGCCAAATTTTCAAAAATATCAGCGTGGTCGAACTCTAAATTGTTTAACACCAAGGTACGAGGATGGTAGTGCACAAACTTAGAACGTTTATCAAAAAACGCACTGTCGTACTCATCTGCTTCAATAACAAAAAATGGTGATTCACCTAAACGAGCTGAAATTCCAAAATTTTCTGGAACCCCGCCGATTAGAAAGCCAGGTTGCAATTCTGCATACTCGAGTACCCACGCTATCATGCTGGCGGTCGACGTTTTGCCATGGGTGCCTGATGCAGCTATTACCCATCTTTGTTTTAATACGTTTTCAGATAACCACTGTGGCCCACTGATATAATTTAAATTGCGATTTAACACCGCTTCCACACATGGATTTCCCCGCGACATTGCATTACCAATAATCACCACATCGGGCTCAGGGTTGAGCTGGGCTGGATCAAACCCTTGGGTCAGTGGAATGCCTAAAGATTCTAGCTGAGTGCTCATTGGCGGATAAACATTGGCATCGGAACCACTTACGTGATGTCCCATTGATTTGGCAATGGCGGCAATTCCACCCATAAAGGTGCCGCAAATCCCTAAAATATGAATATGCATAACTTTGGTTTTTTGAAAAAAAATTTTCGTAAGGTTAACAGAGATTCGAATGCCAACAAATGGATATTAATTTTAACTTGTTGTTTTTTGTGCTGAGTTTTGTGTTTAATAAAGGTACACTTTATCAATGTGTTCTATGATTAGTAACAATTACTGTCTAAACCATGTCCCTTATACAATCTAAAAATAGGCTTTCACAAGAATGAAACGACTCAATTCACAATTGCAAGAAGACGGCGCTCCAATGGAGCTAATTTTGTTGATCCGCACATTATTAGCAGGTTGCAAGGAAATTTCTTTTAGGGTTAGTCAGGGCGCACTAGCGGGAGTGTTGGGCTCTTTGTTAAGTGAAAACGTTCAAGGCGAAACGCAAAAGAAACTGGACGTTATTTCTAACCAAATCTTAAAAGATATCTTAAAAGAGTCGGGTTATGTAAAAGCTATTTCTTCCGAGGAAGAAGATGACGTTGTAGGGTGCCATCCTGAAGGTAAGTATTTGGTCAGTTTTGATCCTCTTGATGGTTCATCAAATACAGATATCAATAGTTTGATAGGTACAATTTTCTCAATTACCCATGCACCACAATGGATGGACCCAGATGATCCTTCTGCTTTCTTGCAACCTGGAACGCAGATTGTGGCTGCTGGATATGTGCTTTACGGCCCGTCTACCATGTTGGCAATGAGCACTGGTCGCGGTACTCACATTTATACTCTGGATAAAACCCACGGAGGCTTCCTATTAACAGAAGCTAACGTAGAGGTACCTGAGCAAACTAAAGAGTTTTCCATTAATAGTTCTAACCAGCGTCACTGGGAAGAACCTATGCAAAATTATATTAACGACTTGATTGCTGGTGATGAAGGCCCTAGAGGTAAAAACTTCAATATGCGTTGGGTTGGCGCAATGGTTGGTGATATTCACCGTATCCTTTCTCGTGGTGGCCTTTTTGCTTATCCATTTGATAAACGTAATCCAAAAATACCGGGAAAATTGCGTTTATTATATGAAGCAAATCCCATGTCATTTCTAATTGAACAGGCCGGTGGTGCTGCCACAACAGGTGACAGACGAATCTTGGAAGTTATGCCAGAAGAAATTCACCAACGTGTTCCAGTTATTATGGGCTCTAAAGAAGAAGTGGAAACTTGTATTACCTATTACTCAAAATAATCTAAGTAATAGATTTGTTTCTATAGGCAATTCCAAATCAGGGCGTAGGATAAAAACTTACGCCCTTTTTTATGGGCGATATTAGCTGAATCCGGTCTGCTTTATTTTTAATCTGAAAGTGAACTAGGCACTGGTGATTTGCAGGTAAGTTGTCGTTTGGCGATGAAATCGCTATTGAAGACACAAAAGTACACACTTTTGCTAAATAATTGCGCATAATACTTTAAAACAACCTTAATAAGACCAAGGTAGCGATTTCATCTTGCACTGGAAGTCTTTATAATTGCCAATATTCACGTTAAATCAACTTATAGGTATGAATCAATGAGCTTAAATGCTGTTCCAGCAGGTAAAAACTTGCCAGATGAAGTAAATGTCATCATCGAAATCCCAGCCCACGCTGACCCAGTAAAATATGAAGTAGATAAAGACACTGGCGCCATCTTTGTTGACCGCTTCATGGCAACTTGTATGCATTATCCAACTAACTATGGTTACGTGCCACAGACGCTTTCTCTTGATGGCGACCCTGTTGACGTTTTGGTGATGACACCGTTTCCTTTATTGGCTGGCTCAGTCATCAAGTGTAGACCTGTAGGTGTTTTGAAGATGACTGATGAGTCAGGTGAAGATGCTAAAGTATTGGCTGTGCCAATTGATAAGCTTTCTACCATCTATCGTGAAGTAAAAGAAATCGATCAGGTGCCTGAATTGACTAAGCAACAAATTGAGCATTTCTTTGCCCATTATAAAGATTTAGAACCTAACAAATGGGTGAAAATCGAAGGATGGGGAAATTGTGAAGATGCTAAAGCTGAAATCGTTGATAGCGTAAAACGCTACCAAACTGAAGAAAAAGCTTAGTACCAAGCAAATTTAGAAAAGGGCTAACTTTAGGTTAGCCCTTTTTTTTGCTTGTTTCTGAGCAAAGCATTTTTCTGCAAACTGCTGTAAACTTGCCATTCTTTATTATTCCCGTAAATGGCTAAAGCACAACATCATGAAGCTCAATTCGATTCGAAATAATCCTCAATTACTATTGTTGGCGATGGCGTTTGTTATGCCTTTAGTATTTTCGGTGTGGAATGCTCTTCTGAATAATTTTGTGGTTGAAAAAGCCCAGTTTACAGGTGCCGAAATTGGCATGCTACAAAGCTTGCGAGAAGTACCGGGGTTTCTGGCCTTTACCGCCGTGTTTTTATTGTTAGTAATTAAAGAACAAACTTTGGCAATGCTTTCACTCGCAGCTATGTGTGTCGGTGTCGCAATGACAGGCTTTTTTCCCTTTGAGATAGGTTTGTATTGCACCACGGTGATCATGTCAGTTGGCTTCCATTATTTTGAAACCATGAACCAATCGCTGACGTTGCAGTGGCTTGGAAAAGAAAAAACTGCGCATTTTATGGGGCAACAATTAGCTGTTAAAAGCTTCGCATCATTGTTTGCTTACGGCAGTATTTGGTTGTTAATGGATTACGTGGGTATAAGCTATCAAACCATGTACATGCTAGCTGGTGGATTAGGTTTAGTCATTGTTCTGTTTCTATGGGCTTTCTTCGCACAGTTTAAGCAACCTTCTATACAACACAAACATATGTTCCTGCGCAAACGCTACTGGTTATATTATTGTTTAACCTTCTTTAGTGGTGCTCGTCGACAAATATTCATGGTTTTTGCTTCATTTATGATGGTTGAAAAATTTGGATACAGCGTGGGTGAAATTAGCCTGCTATTTATTATCAATTACGTATTTAACCTGTTGTTTGCCAGTAAAATTGGTCGATGGATTGCGAAAGTAGGGGAGCGCAAGGCTTTAACCGTGGAGTATATTGGCTTAATTGTGATTTTTGTGAGTTACGCCTTAGTGACAAGTTCACAATGGGCCGCTGCTTTGTATGTTATTGATCATCTGTTTTTTGCCATGGCGATAGCCATGAAAACTTATTTTCAAAAGATTGCTGATCCACGGGACATTGCATCCACAGCAGGGGTGAGTTTTACGATTAATCACATTGCGGCTGTGGTTATACCCGCTTTATTAGGTATTGTTTGGCTTACTTCGCCTACTTTAGTATTCTTTATTGGTGCAAGTTTTGCTGTGTGTTCACTGCTGTTGGCATTGAATATTCCAGATGCACCTGATGCAGGAAACGAAGTAAGAAAGAACCCTTTTTGTTGGGCAAATCATCCTTATCAAGCGCCAGACATTTCTGCTGCATCTGCGATATCTGAAGAATCAGCCAACATTAAGCCCACTATCTAAGGACTAACTAAATTTATGCGAGCTCTATTACTTACTCTGCTTTTTATAACAACCTCTGCTTATAGCGAACCCACAGAAGTGTTTTGGGAAGATTTAGTGCCTGCCAATTATGTCGCACCGCCTGTAGACATTGATCACGCTTTGACTACCGGTCAGCAAAATCTATCTGCGCCTGTGGTGGCTAAATTCAACAATATGGAAGTGAAAATACCCGGATTTGTCGTTCCTCTTGAAGGTGATCAAGACAATATTACTGAGTTTTTATTGGTTCCTTTTTTTGGTGCTTGTATCCATGTACCGCCGCCACCACCTAATCAAATTGTTTACGTGAAAATTCCAGGGGGCGTGCCAGCGATGGCATTAACAGATGTGGTTTGGGTAGTCGGCACCTTAACAACAGAAGGTTGGAGTGGCGAGATCGCAACAGTAGGGTATACCTTGAAGGGACAATCGGTATTACCTTACGACGGTTAAATTAAATAAGCGTTTGAACTTTTAAGCCGTGTAGATGCGCTCTGCTGGATTAAATAACACCCAAGAGGTGAGAATGTATTTATCGTTGGAAACAGGCACTGAGCCTCTATGGGTATGGGTAAAATAAGCAGGAGCAATCACCATTCTACCGGCTTTGGGTTGCACGGATTTATTTTGATAATAAAAATCCGTGGTGCCGCCTTCATCCACATCATTTAGATAAAACATAAACAATAAGATACGATGCAGGGCGTCATTATTACCAGCTTGTGGATATACTTCTGAGTGCCAGTATGGATATCCACCTTTGTTCATTTGGTATTTTTGTGCGTTGATGTCACCAATTCGAAATAGGTATTGCACCAAGTTTTGTAAGTTCGGTTTACCCACTGTTTCGAAATTTTCTTGGGTTAACTTTACTGGTTGGCCGCTGCTGGGATCTTGCACCGTTAAACCAATTGGACCGATCAGTGCAAAAAAATGTTTTTCAAAGTAATTCATTAATTGCTGAGATAACAATGGCAGCATCGCTTGATATTCAGGCTGAAATTCAGGGTGTTGTACTATCGATACATCTTTACTGAGCTTTTTATCAGTATCAACACCGCCGCCAGTGCGACCTGGCTGAATATTTTTGCTGTTTTCGAAACGCTGGATGAATCCACTACACAACTTCTGCGGCAATACATCATCAATTACTTCAATAAAATCTGTCACTTTTAAGCTTCCTGCTGGGGATACAAATGTTCTTCAAGTTGGGATTTGATTGTGCCGTCTATTGGTACCGATTTATTGCTTTCAAAATCGAACCTCACTAGGGTTGTAGTACCTGAGGCGACTTTCTGATCTTGTTGCCAAATTTCCTGATAAGTATCGAATGAACTATTGCCCACTCGGCTCACGTAAGTGCGCACTTCTACTGATTTGCCGTAATAAATCTGCAAATGAAAGTCGATTTTGTAACTGGCTAAAATCAACGGCCAATTTTGCAAATCTAGATCTGGTGTAAACATTTTGAAGATCGGCTCTCTGCCGCATTCAAACCAGCCAGCAACAACAGTGTTACTGACGTGAGCCAAACCATCTGTTTCATAAAACCTGACTTTAAAGTGTTCGCTAAACATACTCTAATCCGTGTCTAATTATGCCTGTCTGGCATTGTCTAAAATTGGCTTAAGGAAATGCGCAGTGTGCGAACCTTTTACCTTACTCACATCTTCTGGTGTACCTTGAGCGATAATATTGCCCCCGCCTGAACCACCTTCAGGACCAAGATCGATAATCCAATCTGCGGTTTTTATTACATCCAGATTATGCTCAATAACCACAACTGTATTACCGTGGTCACGGAGTCTATGTAATACTTCCAACAGTTGTTTTATATCGTGGAAATGCAGACCGGTAGTTGGTTCATCTAAAATATACAGAGTTTGACCGGTATCACGCTTAGATAACTCTTTGGCTAGTTTCACCCGCTGTGCTTCACCACCGGAGAGGGTTGTCGCCGATTGACCTAAGCGAATATAAGACAAACCTACATCCATTAGCGTTTGTAGTTTGCGCGAAATCGCCGGGATGGCATCGAAAAATTCTCGGGCTTCTTCCACGGTCATGTTTAACACTTGATTGATGTCTTTACCTTTGTAAGTAATTTCCAGTGTTTCACGGTTGTAACGTTTACTTTTACACACATCGCATGGCACATACACATCTGGTAAGAAGTGCATTTCCACTTTAATCAGACCATCTCCCTGACACGCCTCGCAGCGTCCACCTTTGACGTTGAAACTGAATCGACCGGGTTTGTAACCGCGAGAGCGAGCTTCTTGGGTTGCCGCAAACATTTCACGAATTGGCGTGAAAATACCCGCGTAAGTGGCCGGATTTGAGCGTGGTGTGCGACCGATAGGACTCTGGTCGATATCAACCACTTTGTCTAACTGCTCAAGACCGGTGATGTCTTTGTAGGGAGCGGCTTCACCGGTGGTTGCGCCGTTTAACGCGTGATGGGCTAACTTGTAGAATGTATCATTCACTAGGGTCGATTTACCCGATCCTGACACACCAGTAACACAGGTCATTAGTCCCACAGGAACGTGTAAATCTACCTGTTGTAGGTTATTACCGGATGCCCCCGTCAGTTTCACCCATTTGTCATCTTTGACTTTATTACGTTCTTTGGGGATTTCTATACGTTCTCTACCAGATAGGTACTTCCCAGTAAGTGAGTCTTCACTTTCTAGGATGTCTTTAAGACTACCTTCAGCAACGATTTGACCGCCATGGACACCGGCTCCTGGGCCTATATCGACGATATAGTCGGCTTCTTTTATGGCATCTTCATCATGCTCTACGACGATAACCGTGTTGCCCAAATCTCGTAAGTGACGCAGGGTTTTTAATAATCGCTCGTTGTCTCGTTGATGCAATCCAATAGATGGTTCATCTAAAACGTACATAACGCCAACTAAGCCTGCACCTATTTGGCTGGCTAAGCGGATCCGTTGGGCTTCACCGCCTGATAAGGTATCGGCACTTCGTGACATGGAAAGGTAATTCAAGCCCACATTGACTAGAAAACTTAACCGGTCGTTGATTTCTTTTAAAATCTTTTCCGCAATCTGCGCGCGCTGTCCTGTTAAGTCTAATTCAGCAAAAAAGGAGAGTGCATCAGAGATCGACATTTCAGTGATTGTTGGCAGGGCAGTTTGACCAATAAAGACGTTTCTGGCTTCCAAACGTAAACGTGCGCCACCACAACTATTACAATGTTGTTGGCTGAGATATTTGGACAGTTCTTCTCGCACCGCGTTAGACTCTGTCTCTTTGTAGCGGCGATCCATATTGGGAATAATGCCCTCAAATGGATGTTTGCGCTCCATAATATCGCCACGATCATTAATGTATTTGAATTTTATTGCGGTACCTTTGCTGCCGAATAAAATCACTTCTTTGTGTTTTTCTTCAAGCTCTTCAAATGGCACCGTCAAACTAAAACCATAGTGATCAGCGACGGCTTGTAACATTTGGAAGTAGTAGTAACTGCGTTTGTCCCAACCGCGTATTGCGCCGCCAGACAAACTCAATTCTTCATTGCTGACAATTTTTCCCGGATCAAAAAACTGCTTGTTACCTAACCCATCACAGGTTGGACATGCGCCAGCTGGATTGTTAAACGAAAACAATCTAGGCTCGAGTTCGGCCATGCTGTAACCACAATGAGGACAGGCAAAATTGGCTGAAAACACCAATTCGTCTTTTGCTGGGTCGTCCATAAACGCGACTTTGGCCGCGCCTGCAGATAACTGCAATGCTGTTTCAAACGACTCTGACAATCGCAATGCCAAATCTTCACGCACTTTAAAACGGTCGACAACCACTTCTATCGTGTGCTTTTTATGCAGGTCAAGTTCAGGTGGATCGGACAAATCGCAGACTTCACCGTCGATACGTGCACGTATGTAACCTTGCGCCGCTAAGCCTTCAAGGGTTTTAATGTGTTCGCCTTTACGCTCCTGCACCACAGGTGCAAGCAACATTAACTTTGTGCCTTCTTCCATCTCTAGTACACGATCAACCATTTGACTGACAGTTTGCGCCGCTAAAGGAACGTGGTGAGTTGGACAGCGCGGTTCACCCACTCTGGCGTACAACAGTCTTAAGTAATCATATATCTCGGTAATTGTTCCTACCGTAGAACGTGGGTTGTGAGACGTGGACTTTTGTTCGATGGAAATAGCAGGTGATAAACCTTCAATGTGATCCACATCAGGTTTTTCCATCATTGACAAAAATTGTCTGGCATAGGCGGAAAGGGATTCTACATAACGCCGTTGTCCTTCTGCATACAAAGTATCGAAGGCTAATGAAGATTTCCCCGAACCCGACAAGCCAGTAATCACAATTAGTTTGTCACGAGGAAGCGTTATATTAATATTTTTCAGATTGTGGGTGCGTGCACCCCTAACTTCAATTTTATCCATGGATCCAGAATGTTGCCTGACCAAAAGATCAGTATTACATAATTGCAATTCATGCTCTATTAGGAACTGACTAATTAGCTAAAAAAAGCCAAAATATTTTATTTAAAACGACTTTTCAACGATCTATCGCGTATTTTAATGCTGTGATAAACTTCGCGGCCAATTAGTATTAACTTCTTTATCAAAATAATGGTCAATCACCTTTGTGATTCACGAACTTGATATTAGACGACTTCAATTAGCTCTATATAAACCAAAGTGATTTGTTTTGAACGCAACTGAATTACGCGCAGCCTTGTCTCTTGCCTTTATCTATGTCCTAAGAATGTTAGGGCTATTTATGGTTATGCCAGTATTAGCTATCTTAGCCAAAGAGTACCCTGATTATTCGGTGCTTATGGTGGGTATCGCCATTGGTGGTTACGGACTAACTCAGGCGTTGCTACAAATTCCAATGGGGATGTTGTCAGACAAATTTGGCCGAAAACCTGTCATAGTCGTTGGACTGCTGATGTTTTGTTTAGGCAGCCTAATCGCTGGTTTTGCAGACAATATGTGGATGCTGGTGTTGGGCCGTATACTGCAAGGAACTGGCGCAATCGCTGGTGCGATAATGGCGTTAGCCGCGGATGTAAGCCGTGAAAATCAACGACCTAAAGTGATGGCAATTATTGGTATCGCTATTGGCTTTTCATTCTATCTAGCGTTAATGATTGGCCCGATGATTTCCAATGTTTGGGGGCTGTCGGGGATATTCTTTGTCACTGCATTGTTAGCATTTTTGTGTGTTTTTATCGTGGGATTTGTGGTTCCATCACAACAAAACTCAGCGCCATCTGGCGATACGCTGCCTACGTGGAAAGACTTGGGTAACTTGTTTGGCGATAAACAAATTCAAAAATTAAACATTAGCGTATGTCTGTTGCATATGATGATTACGCTGTTTTTCATGCAGTTACCGGTCATGCTGCAACAAATGGGGTTATTGATCGACTCTCAATGGCAACTTTATTTACCTGTATTGTTAATCTCGATTGTAGGTTTAACGATTTTGATGGGCTTAAATAGAAAAGTCTCGCAGAAAGTGCTGATGTTAGTGTCGATATTTTTACTCATCATTGCCTGTGCTGGTTTATCTTGGTCATCAACCTTGTTCTCGTTAGCCGGCTTTGCAGTAATATTTTTCACTGGTTTTAATTACTTAGAAGCAAATTTACCTGCATGGGTATCGAGCATTGCCCCAGCGGGTAAAAAAGGCTCTGCAATGGGAATGTATGCTAGCTTCCAGTTTTTTGGTGCTTTTTTAGGAGGGATGTTAGCCGGATTCCTCAACCAATATTTCTCCCCGTCACAAGTTTTAATGTTCGCAATCGCCATTTTATTTATATGGACAGGCATCATTTATAACCTTAAAACAGTGAATAAATATCGACGTTATACCCTAAGCGGTATTAATCGTTTTCAGGATTTAGACTCATTAAGAAAACAGTTGTTGGCGATGCCAGGCGTTGTTGATCTTGCCTTAGTGACTGAGGAAGACAGCGTATACGTGAAAGCAACGGCCGAATTTGACCTTCGACAAGCACAGCAACTGGTATTGAAAACTGCGCAGCAATAAAACTGGATTGGCAATAGTTAAATCAATCATGAAACAGTTTTGAGCTGAATTTAATGGCCGACTTAGGCGAGGACACAGATGACTAAATTAATTCCTTGGCGCTCGTTGTTATTTATACCTGCCAATAATCAAAAATTTATTGAAAAAGCCCATACTCGTGAAGCCGATGGCTATATTCTTGATTTAGAAGATAGTATTCCAATTGATCACAAGACTACAACACGCGCTAATATTCTTGCTGCTGCTCAAGTTGTGGCTAAAAGTGGGGCTGATACCTTAGTTAGAATAAACGCAGGATTGCGTCTTGCAGTAAGAGACTTAGAAGCGATAGTCGACCCGCAAATATGTGCCATAGTTATCCCTAAAGTCAGTAGCGCTGCCCATATTCAATTAATTGCTGAGACAATTGGTGAGATTGAACAAGAAAAGCAAATGCCCATAGGATATACACGACTTATTGCACAAATTGAACATGTTGAAGCTATGCCTAAATTGGATGAAATTGCCGCTAGTTCACCGCGTTTAATGGCAATGACAATGGGCACTGAAGACTTATCTTTGTCAATCGGTATGGAACCCACCACCGAAGCGCTCATTGGTCCATGTCAGCAAATCATTATGGCTTGTCGGCGCGCGAATATTGCACCTATGGGATTCCCGGCCTCCATTGCCGATTTCAGTGATCCTGCTAAGTTCCAAGCCGCCGCTGAGTTGGCAAATAAAATTGGGTTTGCCGGTGCACCTTGCGTGCATCCGATGCAGGTTAAGATATTGAATCAAGTGTTCATGCCCACTGAGGAACAAATACAACAAGCTAATGAGCTCATTCAATCTTTCCAGTTGCAATACGAACAAGGAACAGGTGCCACGAATTTTGCTAATAAAATGATCGATTTACCTGTAGTACAGCGGGCTGAAAACCTTTTAAAAAGGCTAAATCGATAAAACTAGACTAGCTCATTGAGCAAATTCAATTATATTAAAGTTAAGGAATTTAAACTAAATTTAGTTCCGATTTTATTGAGATAAAACTGTTTAATCGGGTTACAATACCGCGGATAATATCGAATCATTGATGCCAAGTTTTTTAACTAAATTGGCAGCAAACATACCTTTTCAATAAAGATATTTGGGTAAGTTTCTGAATTCAATAACCAATTTAGAAATATCAGCTTGGATGCTAAATAAAGTCTGACCTGAGATATACGAAGATGGTAAAGACAACTCATTTAGCGACGAATAATAGGAGTACACATGGCAACTAAAGGTGTCAACAAAGTCATTTTAGTGGGTAATATTGGACAAGATCCAGAAGTAAGATATATGCCTAACGGCAATGCAGTAGCGAACTTAAGCTTGGCTACCAGTGAAAGCTGGAAAGATCAAAGCGGTCAGATGCAGGAACGTACGGAGTGGCATAGACTGACTATGTACCGTCGTTTAGCTGAAATTGCTGGTGAATATCTGCGTAAAGGTTCGCAAATATATGTTGAGGGCAAATTGCAAACACGTAAATGGCAAGATCAAAGTGGTCAAGACAAATACACCACTGAAATTATCGTTGACCAAATGCAAATGCTCGGTGGCCGTGGTGGTCAGTCTGACAATCAGCAAGGTGGCTATGCCAATCAAGGCGGTGGCCAATATAATCAAGCGCCGCAAAAACCTGCACAAGCTCCTCAACAAAATTATGCTAAACCTCCCCAACAAGGCGGTGGTCAGCAATACGGTAACGCACCGCAACAAAACCCAGGTGCAAATCAACAAAATCCAGGAAATAAGCCTCCTATGGCTGAGCCTGATTTTGACTTTGATGATGATATTCCGTTCTGAGGCGGAACTGAGACTACTCTTTGTAAAGTTTAGTATAAAACTAATATGTAGCAGATAGATAAGAAAAGTTTATAGTTGAAAGTCACATTTCCTGTAAACTTTTTTTAGTTTATATAATGGTTATGCTGTACCTTGCAGTATTTGTAAAGAATTGGATCGGTGATTCAGATTGCAGTGTATCATTCCAATCAGGTTTATCAAATTGAAGCACAAATTCAAAACTTAAAAAAATAAATTGGTTTTTGTTATTCAGTTGTTTCTTTGTTGGTAATGGTTCTCAAAGTTTATCGCCGACAGTAAATTATTGGAGCCCCGTTTTAGTTTTACGTTATAAAACATCTCAATATAATTAAATATATCCGCTCATGCATCTTGACTAGTCGTGTAGGTGCGCTTATTTATTCGCTCACGTTAAAGTAGTTGGAAGAAGCTCCCAGCAATAGCATTATCGTGACAGTGCGGCGTCTGGGCATACTTCCTTCCAATTCATGATCCTATAGGAACGATTGCCTTTCGTAGATACTATATTGGCTACCAAGATAACTATGAACCATCATTTTTATGGTTTATTTACTTCTCCAAATAGCCATTAATAACGCATCGAAACCGAGCCGCTTTGTCATGTTACCCAATGAAGCGGAAAAAATGATAGACCAAACATTGCTATACACTGTATCAACTCGCCCAAGTGAAAGGCTTGTGATGATGGGCGATGAAAGTGTAATTGAAAAGGCGATTAAGGTGGGTTCAAGGGCATTAAATCGAGCAACTTTTCTCAGAGAAAAGATAAATTTAGCATTTGAGCTGATTTAGTCTGGAAGGGGAATTCATTGGAAGTGCAAACTTTGTAACAGGTTTGTTTAATTTAACTACTTAGTACATGAGATCAATGACATAATATTTTTAATTGGTTATATTTATCCCAAAAAAAATATAAAACAAAAAAGATTATAAAGGGAACTGGTATGAAAAAGATTTTACCATTAGCTATAGGGATCAGCATTATATTAACTGGCTGTAATTCCACACCAAATTATCGAAAAATTTCTGAATCCGAAATTACAAACCACCAGAGCCAGATTACAGACTTTCAAGCCGAAAATTATTACCCGCAATGGATTCAGCCTTCAAATAAATCTGAAAAATGCGAAATGCTTATGGAAGGCTATACTGAGCAACCCCATCAAGGCACAGTAGAATGGGATGGAAACTGTAAAGACGGCAAAGCCGAGGGACTTGGTAAAATTAGTGTTACAAATGGTAGTGTTAGAGGTTTTGAGATCACTTACCATAACAAAGGAATTACTGATCAACTCTTTTATAAATGGGTCGAAGGAACAAATAATGTAGAGTTTGGTACCTATATTCGTGAAAATGATCAAATGACCAAGCAGTTAGCAAATTCCGCGACTTTAAAGCCAAATGGAGATATTGATCTCATCTATTTTCAAGGGGAGCAAAGTCTTACCACAGGAATATCCACTGGTATTGGAAGAAAGAACTACGCTGATGGATTTGCTAAACTATCAGGACAATTCGGCAACTTACGTTTTTTCGGAGCCAGAGAGTTCTTTGATAAAAATAACCAGCCAGCTTATACAACTTGGGGCTTCTACGATATGAACGCTGACAAGCCTGACAAGTATATTGTAGTGAAAAATAAACATGGGGTATTTCATCAGAAATGGCAGTTTGGTACTCAAAAAGAAAATGTTACCTTACCAGAGAGTTATACAGATGAAACTTTAAAAGTATCAATTCAAGCCTCGACATTGGCAAATAGAGCAAACAATGCAGGACAGCTTGCACTAGCTATGAAGCAAAGATATGACTCTCTGAATGTTACTTCATCAACCGTGACAACAAAACCTGACAACACAAAGCCAGAGTCGCCCAAAGGTATTTCTACAGGCACGGGCTTCTTTATTTCTAATGATGGTTATGTGCTTACCAATAGTCACGTAATAGAAGGTTCATCAAACATTTCAATCATTCTAAATGGTAAATCTGTATCGGCTAATCTAGTTGATCATGACCCTAGCAATGATATCGCCTTACTGAAAGTAGTTAAGGCTGTTGAAGGTTTACCGATTGAGCTTAAAAACAAAACAAAGCAAGGAACCGCAATCGCCATTTTAGGTTATCCAAATATAGGCTTACAAGGCAACGAACAAAAAGCGACATTTGGGTATGTTAATGCCAATTCTGGTATCCAAGGTGATACTCGGTATTTTCAAATTGATTCTCCTATACAGCCCGGAAACTCAGGTAGTCCAATGCTAAATGATCAAGGTGTTGTCATTGGTATTGCTTCAGCATCGTTAAATCAATCAGAGGCTATTAAGGCTACAGGAACATTAGCACAAAATGTAAATTATGCCGTTAAAATAGCTTATGCACTCCCAATGTTGATAAATCATGGTGTTGACTATATTGAACCAGCCAAGCCAAAAGCCTTAGAAAAAACAGAGCTGATAGAAAGTATCTCTAATAGTGTTGTGCTTGTTGTAGCTGAATAATAAAAGTCGAACAGATGAATTTAGAATGTGAATTAGTTAATTTTATTGATGATAAGGCAATAAGAGAATGCGGTGATACGGCCTTACTAAACTCGTCTGTTTATACTCGGCAGTTAAATGATCATATAAATGGCATACATGAACTTTCTAACCATGAAATAGCAGAAAAATTAGATTGTTTGGTTAGGTATTTTACAATTACACTCGATTTCCCATTGCAGGATATGGAGCTTTTAAGAGTTCGCCTTTGTGAAGGTAAAAACTTTAATAATGTTGATGAGTTATCATATATTAAACAGACTAACGACACGTTTCCTAAAGCTGGGAGAATGAACTTATCAGGGCAATCACTGTTTTATGCTTCTGTAGCCGTCAGGCAAGATGATACTGCACTTCGAGTTGTTTTGTCTGAAGCTAGAGCTAAGCAGCTTGATCGCCTTAATGTTGTGCGCTCTCATCAAATCTCAGGTAGCGATCTAAATGTACGGCTTATTGGTTTATGGGATCAAGTCAGGCGAAATGAAAAGCCATATTATTTAAAGAACGATACTTTTGACTACTGTAAAAAGGTCAGAGAGTATATGGTTCAAAAATTTGACCCTAAATTGCTTTTAGCTTTTGACTTAACTGATCGGTTCTTTGCTGATATTTTGTCTCGTGCTGGTAGTGAGCGTTTATATGAAGTGACATCAGTTCTTAGCTCTATTTTCATAGATGGAAAGGTTGATGGGGTGTTATATTCATCGGTACAAGCGAAAGGAGAAGCTGTAGTAGCTTTAAAACCACAAGCAGTTGATGATAAATTAGAACATCAGTTCGTTACAGATGTCTTGGTTGAGAAGTCATTTGGTTATGAGTTTTATCAGTTTAAAACGTTGGCTAAAACATCTGATATTGATAAGATGTCAGGTAAGTTAAAGTGGTAATGAGCTTAACCACTACTTCCTATAGTCAAGCTTAAAATGTAGATTAAACGTAGTTTAAAGCCCTATAAATGCAGTTAATCTACAAATTTTGATTGAAGTGTATATAATAATTCCAGAACTACTTCTTGAGGCTACGTTGTAAAAGGATTTTTAATTCACTCATTCACCCTGCTGTTATTTTTTGTGAACATTACCGCTCTAGACAAAGACAAAATTAGAAATGTAGAAAAATAATATCAAAAGCCGCTATTAAGCGGCTTTTTTAATCGCATTTTTGTATGTTATGGGCGATGACATTCCGCTGTTCAGATTTTTCTAGTGAGGAAAGCTTACAAATCAGTGGTCTGCTTTTATACTTCAGTGATTCTGTTATTGTACAGTCCCTAAGTTGTCATCAATATGTTAATGTTCTAGTCACTAGTGAATGTTTGCCAAACGGCTTTTGTTAAAAAAGGAACCCAAGCTTAATGAACCTCAAAAAGTTCTCAGTTACTTTGCTATCCATTGGGATTAGTATTTCGTCTTTCGCCCTTAGTGCAAAGGAACATCCAAATCTTATTCTGACCGAGCCTGGTGTGGAAAGAATCCGAGCAAATTTAGGCCAGGTTCCTTTATTTGACGAATCTCTAGCAACAATCAAGCAACAAGTTGATGTTGAAATTGCATTGGGCATTGATACACCCATTCCTAAGGATTTTTCTGGCGGTTATACCCACCAACGTCATAAACTTAATTTCTTTACTGCGCAAAAAGCAGGTGTGTTGTATCAAGTTTTAGAAGATGAGAAGTACGCTAAGTATATTCGTGACATGTTGTTTCAGTATGAAGCAATGTACAAAGACTTACCTCTTCATCCCCAAGAGCGTTCTTACGCCCGAGGAAAGCTATTTTGGCAGTGTCTAAACGACAGTAACTGGTTGGTTTATATGAGCCAAGCCTATGATGCGATTTACGATTATTTGAGTGAAAGTGAGCGTGACAAACTTGAAACTAACTTGTTTCGCCCTTTTGCTGACTTTTTATCATTAGAGAATCCGCAGTTTTTCAATCGTGTCCACAACCACAGTACTTGGGGTGTTACAGCTGTAGGTATGATTGGTTTGGTAATGGATGATGAAGAACTCATTCAACGCGCACTTTATGGTATTGAAGATGACGGTTTGGAAGTCGGTGGTAAAGATAACGACGGCGGAACAATCAAAGTTGAAGGGCAGCGCAAAGGTTTCTTTGCCAACTTAGAAGAACCTTTTTCACCAGATGGTTATTATACTGAAGGGCCTTATTACCAACGTTATGCCATGTACCCATTCTTGATACTGGCACTGGCCATGGAAAATAACCGTCCAGAACTGAAGGTGCTGCAGCATAAAGACAACGTGTTATTTAAAGGCGTTGATGCATTGCTTAATCTGTCTGATGCCGACGGCGAATTCTTCCCCATTAACGACGGCCAAAAAGGCATGTCATATTACACCAGCTCTTTAGTGTCAGCGGTGAACTTGGCGTATTTCTATGGTGATAAAAATCCTGAGTTATTGAGTATCGTTGAAAAACAAGGACAGGTGCTTATTGATGAATCTGGCCTAGCTGCAGCGATTGGTGTGCGCGATGGCAAAGCTAAAGCTTTTGCTAAAAAATCGATTAATTTAAGTGACGGTATTAATGGTAAGCAAGGTGGAATTGGGATTTTGCGCTATGGTAACGAAGATCTCACTCTAGTCTTCAAATATGCTGCTCAGGGTTTGAGTCATGGCCATTACGATAAGCTTTCTTATTCTTTGTATGAAAAAGGTGATGAAGTTTTACAGGACTATGGCTTAGCACGATTTGTTAATATAGAGCAGAAAGGCGGCGGCAATTACCTTAAAGAGAACACCACTTGGGCGAAAACAACGATTGCCCATAATACTTTGTCGGTAAATGAGAAAAAGCACTTTAATGGTAGTTATGATATAGCGAGTCAACACCATTCAGAGTTGTTTACTTTTGATGCCGAGAAAGACAATGTCCAAGTAGTGAGCGCCACAGAAAGCAATGCTTATCCTGGCACATCCATGCATCGCACTATGGCAATGATTAAGGACGAAAATTTCGAGAAAGCCTTTTTACTCGACATTATGCGCGTTGAATCAGATAGCAAAAATCAATACGACTTCCCGTATTACTTTATGGGACAGGTTTTGGACATGAACTTTGCTTATGACTCGCCAAAAGTTTTGCGTCCGTTAGGCGAAGACAATGGTTATCAACATCTTTTTGTTGAAGGTAAAGGCAATGCGGTTAGCGGAAATTCAAAATTCTCATGGTTGGGTAATGGCAAGTATTACACCTTAACTACAGTGACTGATAACAGTGATGAATTACTCTTTACTCGCATAGGTGCAAACGATCCTGAATTTAATTTGCGTCGTGATGCTTCTTTATTATTGCGCAGAAATGCCCAAGATACCCTGTTTGTTTCGGTCATCGAACCCCATGGTTCATACGGACCAGTGACAGAGTTATCACAAAACTCAAAGAGCAGTATTGCTGAGTTGAAAGTGGTTGTTGATAACGACGACTATACAGGCGTAACTATTACTGACGTGAAGGGCAATGAGCAGCTATTCATTATCTCCAACGATAATGCTTCTAAAACTGCCAAGCATAGTGTGAAAGTCAATGGCAAAAAATATAAATGGACTGGTCCTTACTTTTATCAGTAAAATTTAAGTCTATCAATAGAAATCAAAGTCTATCCATAAAAGCTAAGCCGTGGGATTCTCTGTTTAAATATATGAACAGAGATGAAAACGGCTTTTTTATTGGGGTAATTCTTCGCTATTAACTCTATTCTTCTAGTGCCCAAACCTTAAAATTCGCCGATGTGAAATTTTGATATTAATTGAATGTTGGTCGGAAAATAACCTATTATTAGTAAGCTATATTATCTTTGACTAGCATAAAATAACTCAAGGAAGACCCAATGAAATTTATACAGCCGATAATGATTGCCGTTCTAATATGCGTGTCTAAACCATCAATGAGCAGTGAGTTTAATGAAGCTGTAGACTCCATCATGGAGAGCGCAATAGAAGATGGCGCGCCAGGATGTAATTTAGGCATTATCCACAACGGTAATTTTATCCACAAAAGCGGCTACGGGTTGAGTAACCTTGAACTCGAAACGCCTTTAGATGGCACGCAAGTGCACCGTATGGCGTCTGTTTCTAAGCAATTTACTGCCATGGCAGTGTTAATATTGGCTCAAGAAGGCAAAATAAATTTAAATGAGGATATTCGCACTTATCTTCCATCGTTGCCTGATTACGGTCACAAAATTAGCATTAATGGCATGCTCGGGCATTTTTCCGGTATGGGGGATTATGATCTCATCGCCTCTGTTTACGAAGGCGAGAAAAACCCCAAATCGATAGAATTAAAGTCTGCCGCTGGGAGCCCGTTTCGACTCGGAAACGAGGATTATTTAACTATTCAAGAATTCTTCGATGTTGTGCGTACTGTGCCCTTAGCGCTAGAGCCAGAACAACAATTTCGTTACAGTAATCTGGCCTATTTTTTATTGTCGATGCTGGTGGAAAACGTTTCTGGCAAATCTCTTCGGCAATATTCTCACGAACATATTTTTTTGCCACTGGGCATGAAGAATACCTTTTTTAGTGATGATCCTGTAGAGATAGTGAAAAATCGTGCTTATGGATACAAGCAGCGTAAGGATGGCACTTATATTACCGATATGACGAACTTGTTTTGGGTAGGTGATGGCGGTTTACACACCAATTTAGACGATTTACTAATTTGGAATAATCATTTTAACGCACCTAAAGTGGGTAAAGATCCGCTGCGCTTGTTAGTTGATATGAATACGCCGAATAGTCAATTTGAAGCTGATGACGGAGTGCTTTACGCAAACGGCCAATTTGTTAAACAAGTTAATAACCACCAAGTATTCTTTCATTCTGGTGGCTGGCTAGGCACTCATACCTTCTTTAGCCGCATTCCTGACTTAGATCTGGCGATTGCTTGGATGTGTAATGATATTTCCAATCAGAAGTTGGATCAAAGCCTGGAACAAGTTCAGGCTCTAGTTAAAAAGAAATTTTCTGTCAAGTAACGGTAAAAGATGCCAACTGGCATCTTTTGAGTTTACTCAGTGTCAACGCCAGATAGGGTTACAGAGGTATTATTCCTACGTAATTTAGCTAACAGCTTTGGTTCACTATTTGCGCCAAGTTCTTTGGCAGGTAATAACCAAACTTGCGCTTTGTGTGTGACGATACGCTCAATAATAACTTGATATTGAAGGTCTATAGCCGTATTTCTCCCTCCTTCTGGGGGTGAAAGACGGACGTTCACATGCCAGTAGCCATGGTCATCCGGAGGAACAATACTGTCAACTTTCTCTGACCACAATAGGTTGTGGTCTTGCTCTGAGGTGGCCGTCATATTATCGGTCACATATTGCCCAATAGAATCTTTGTTGGGCACCTCTTTTAATGCCGCTTGCAAACGATCTTGTGGTAAATGTATAGCTAATAACCACTGATCACCTTGTTGTTGCGCTTCTACCTGCGACTCGTGCATTGGGTGGGCATAACTTGTGGTGCTGAACACCAATAAGAACAGTGCGCTTAAGTGTCGTATCATCATTTTTCCTTTCGTTCGTAAATTGCTAACTACAAGTCGAAGTTTCCGCCATAATCTAGTTCTTTATCACGCCAGATACTGTGGTAATGGTTGTCGCTAAATACCACTCCACCTTGAACCGTAAATTCGATCCATATACTCGGCCCGTCTATTCGAGCGTAAGCGCTTTGGGAAACCATATCTGGATAGGATGCATAGGCAACGTAGGTTTCAGCGAGTTGTTCGTCACTGATATAGTCGTCTAATTGCCCAGTTTCGTTGGCATCAGCGGCATAGGCTGTAATCACTGCGATGACTAAGTCTTTTTGTTGGTCTGTTAGCTCTGATACACTTAAACCTTCTTGTTGTTCTGGGTAGTTACCATCGTCCTGAGGACCTACCAAAACATCATCGTATTCACCTTCCAATAATGCCGTTACCAATTGGCCAGAATCGAGGCTGTCGAATAAATTTACAAGGGCATCATGATGTTTTGCCATAGGTGCATAAGTTTGATTGTCTACCGTCCAACTCACCGGTTCTATGGCAACAAAGTTGGGAGTCAGACTGACAGGCTCAGCATTAAAGCTTGAAAAAAACGTGTAGTGATGTCCGGTGAATTCAACCATCCAGGCGGCGGTTGTTGAGGGGGAACCTAACAGCGCAATGGCGTAATTATCTTCACCATATACATTACCATCGAATGTACTTAAGTATTCGTCTGCCATCCGCACTCCTTCCATAGTTTCATTTCCATCAGCACTTAATGCTGCTGATAGTAGAGCTTCAGCAGCTGTTTTAGCCTCATCGCTGGATAGGTTGTCTATCAAAATACCATTGTAATCGATGGACGGGGCGGGAAGGTTAGACCATGTTTCAGTCGCATTGTTTTCGGTTAGATCATTTAGAACTGTGTCTATTTCTGAATCGGTGAGTGTTGATAAAAAGTTTTCTGCTAAACAAGCCATAAGTTCAACTTGTAGCGTTAAACTACTGCAATCTGAATAGGTATAGGTGGTCTCAACCGTATCTGAAGCATCATCAGTATCTGAGCTCGAAGAGTCTGATGAACTGGACCCACAACCGCTTAATAATGCAGTCATTACACTGGCTAGCAAGAGTCTAGAACCAGCGGTGCACAAGGGCAGTAAGGAGAGTTTGAACATGAGTAAAAAATCCTTTGTCATTATGTCTAAATTAAAACGCTTGTTTAACGGCCGCAATTAACGACCTTGTTGCAAGCGAAAGTTTGTGTTTATTGGTTTGGGCTATCGACATCACGTACTAGACGAACCCAGTTTTCGATTGATATGTAATCTGAAGCCATTTCTGAGGCGAGTTCGTAATCTTTAGGACTCCCCGTTTTGGGATCACTGCGTTGGGCTCCTGCTCCATGCCAATCATAGTATTGGGTAGCTTTCGCATTTTTCTTACTCCACGCTTGGGCAAATGACACATAATTTGCTGTCCATTTAAAGTCGCCTTGTGTTGTGCTGCTCCAAAAATAGTAACTATCTTCTGTAGAGCTAAAGGTAGTAAGAGTGGTGTTGAAATATTGTGTGTTGATAGCCGGAAAGGTGGCTTTCTCATAATCCACTAAGCTTTGTAGTTCCTTGGAATTCGGCAAACGCCAATCACTATAACCCGCAAGGGATGCGTTATCGGCGTAAGCCAGTGCTTCAACCCAATTCATGGGCATACCACTGTCATTTTTGGCCCACATCAAGCCGGTGGAGGTGTCAGTTATTGTTTTGTCACCGTTGTCTACATAGTCCATTTGATAAAGAGGGGTATAGCCTCGTACTGCTCGAACAAAGCATCCTGGCACAAACATACCGTCACTGCTTTGGATGTCACTTCCATCTATGTAGCGTCCGGTTTCGTAGGCTTTAATATGACCATCTGAAAAATTAAAGCCAAATGCCCCCTGCAGTCCACCATGTTGGCTAAAATTCTGAATGGCGTTTTTCACATAGATAGTCGATGACCAGAACTGACCTGCAAAAGGAAGATGTTTATCATAAGTATAGTCAAATACATTAGTATCTATATAGGGCTGACTTTCCCCCTTGTCTCCAGGTTTTAGTAATTGACCATCGAAGTTGGCAATCGAGTACAACTCTTTAATACTGGGTATGCGCCAATCTGAATAGCCTCCTAAGGTCATGTTTTCAACATACTTTTGGGCGGCTTGCAAAGTATAGCGCTTAAATTGGTGGGCTTTTTGCCACATCAAGCCGGTATTTAAGTCGGTTATTGTGCCATCGCCATTGTCTCTATAGCGTAATCTATTGCCTTGAACAGAGGCATCTTGCCCCGTATAAAAGCTAGTGTTAGACGGAACCAAAACATGACCTTTGGTATCATATTGTTTTGACTGTCCTGTATCGGGCAATTTGGCCGAAGTTGAAGTGTTTTCAGCCTGAACAGATAGCATAAAAAGCAATGAAAAAGCCAGCGCGTAACCCCGCTGTTTGTCGAACACATGTTTACTTATATTCATTACACTTGCCTAAAATGTCAGTCAGTAGGGTAAATGTATAATGTGCGGTTAGCTTAGTCGTCCAAATGGCGCAATTTGGACGTCTTTTTGAGGAAATGGACGTATTTAGTTTATGAACGAAGTTGAAATAGGGTTGATTGATAGTAATTTTAATTGGGAAATATGTATTGTCGGTTTAGCCCTTACTATTTTTACCTTGGTTAACATTGCTAGCAAAAAAGTAAAACACAGTTCAGACATCTTGCTGTGTGTTTGGTTGGTACTGCTAAATGTCCCACTTATACATATGTGTTTAGTACATTTTAATCTGCATATTCCTTTGTTACACAAGTATACAAATCCAACTTTAAACTTACTGCATGGACCGCTCCTTTATCTTTACGTAAGAAAACTTACTAGTATGCGAGTTCATCTGAGTAAACTAACTGCTTTGCATATGGTTCCGTTCATTCTTACCTATATTTTGTTTATTTCATTTTCTCATCCTCAACCTATGACACCCATGCCAGAAAATCCCGAGATGCAAATGGGCCCAGTGGGGAATAATTGGGTATTTACTCTTTTCCAGCCTTTGTTAGTGCATTTTGCACTGATTAATGGTCTTTCTTTTATTAGTTATGGCGCGCTTACCTTTTACCTTTTAGCAAAACATCAGACAAAAATAGAAGGGTTCTTTTCTCAGAAAAATAATCAAATAACATTAAGTTGGATTTATGCACTTCCGACAATCTTAGTATTAGTTGTTGTGGCGAATTTTATTAATGAAGAAGTGCTGGTGACTGCAAATCGCATTAATCCGCAGACACTACACATGATATCTTTTGTTTCTATTATTACTATATTGTGTTTCTTCGGAGTAAAACAAAAGCCGGTATTTTACCGTCAGCAAACAGCATCTTCTGTTCCTGAAGAGAACCAGAAGACACCTACAGCAGCCACTGATAATCAGGGTTTACCAGTGAGTGAAGCGGTTATGAAGGAAGTGATAGAAAAAATGCAAACCTACATGCTGAATAAAAAACCATACCTTGACCCTGAATTTTCAGTTTATAGCTTAGCAGATGCTATTGATGTTCCTCGGCGCATTCTCTCAACGGTCCTGAATAGAGGCTTATGCAAAAACTTTTATCAATATGTAACTGAGTTTCGGGTAGAGGAAATGAAATCCCTACTAGGAAAAAGAGAGAATCAGCAAAAAAACATTTTGGATCTAGCATTTGAGTGTGGCTTCAAATCGAAATCGAGTTTCAATGGCTTGTTTAAGCAGCATACGGGGACAACCCCTTCACAATACAGGCAAGCAATGTCAGAAGCTCAAGTTAAAAGTGTTTAGGTAGATTTCGTTGCTACTACCTAAACCATCTTATTTATCATTATTACTGAGGACTTGTTTAATCTTGATATCCCCAAGGAGCCGCTGGTGTATCGACTTCTTGAGTCAAATCGAAATCTACTCGAAACTCTCTTCCTTCGCGGATTAAACGATAGGTAAATACCTCAGGATAGATATACATTTGCCAGATATTGGTACTGGATTGTGGATTCCCACCCTTTGCGAATAATTCTTTAGAATATTGATCTACAGGGAAAGATTGTGCCTGTGGGAAACCTGCGTCCTCAGTGTGGCCGCCGTACATAGTGGATTCTGAATAGGAACCATCAGCATGGCGGTGATCATGTTTCAGGGAAAGGCCTGACCCTGTCTTGGTTATAATCCAAGTGCGTGAAGCGTCATCGCCAACGTGAAAGGGTATTTGCAATTGCTGATCTGTACAACGTCTTACATGCATGATTAATGGCTGCTCAGACATATTGCTTGGGCCTTGATTATCGATAGTGACTTTACCAGCAAACGCCTTTCCACATAAAGCTTTCAGACTAGCGAAAAAAGTATCTTGAGTTGGAATAGATACCAAAGGTGCTGGTTTAATAATTTGTTGTGCATTGGCCATGAATGAACTGGCAAGTATAAGGCTGGCTATTGTTAGAGGTTGTAATATTCGCATTATTGTTTTGTTTCCTTCATTTAACGTCCGTTTACTTTGTCTTTAAAGCTACCACAATACTCTCTTTGTACACACTGTCTGAGCTAGATTAGTCTAATTTATTCAACCTGTTGTGTTTAGTTTGCAATACAAAATTAATCGCTACTAAACATGGGTGTCTTGTTTAGGGTTTAACTAAACATGGGTGTCTTGTTTAGGGTTTAACTAAACATGGGTGTCTTGTTTAGGGTTAACTAAACATGGGTGTCTTGTTTAAGGTTTAACTAAACGTGGCTGTCCTGTTTAGGGGGAATAAACATGGGTGTCTCGTTTATGATGAAAAAAAACCAGGTTAATCTCGGCTCATTTCAATTAGACGACTATAGGTACGGCGGAATTCAAATGTGAGGGCCCCCTCTAAATAGAGTTCGTTGAGTGGTACTTCCGTACTTAAGTATAATCGGACTCCTTGGTCATAAAGTTCGTCTATCAGGCTGATAAAACGTCGCGCCATGTCGTCATTTACCGCGTAAGATACAACCCGTTCACCAGTAGTGGTCGCCTGGTTCTCACCTACACCATCTTCTGTGCCTCGTGCTTTAATCCAGCCTCTAACTTTGCCACCTAGTTGAGGCACGCCGCTTAGCATCAGGGTGTTATAGCTCGATGCTATCTCAATGTAATCGAGTTGAGAGCGCGGGCCTTCGCACAATGCGGCAAAATCGAACCAAACCACTGAGTTTTGAATATGCCTTTGGGTAGCCTGAATAACAGGGATCTGACGATGACAAATATCGATACTGGAATGGTTTATTTGTGTTAACGGAATTGCCTGCGTTAACTCCGAAAAAATAGTCGGCAAATCTATGCTTGAGCCAACTCCAATGTAATTTGAAAGGAACTGGTCAACTGTGCTGTTAATTTCCACATTTTGTGCATGTAACCGATGATCTTGCTTACCGGCAAGATGCAAGGTTTGGGTATGTTGTTGCAATAAAGCAATGCAAGGCAGAAATTTGTGACGGGCTAGGCCGTTTTCGTATAAACGCTCGGTGGGGATATTTGAGGTTGCCAATAGCACAACGCCTTGTTCAAACAAACAGGTGAATAAACCAGCCAAGATCATGGCATCGCCAATGTCAGATACAAAAAACTCATCAAAACATAAGATACGATTATGTTTTGCCAGATCTTTGGCAATCTGCACAAGCGGATCTTGTTGGCCTGCATGTTCTTTAAGGGCTTGATGGATACGTGCCATAAAACGGTGAAAATGCAGTCTTAATTTGCCCTTAGCCGGAAGGCAATCATAAAACAAATCCATCAAAAATGTTTTACCGCGGCCCACATCACCCCACAAGTAGAGTCCTTTTTGAATTTCGCTAGTCGCTTTACGTGGATTGGTGAGTTCTAAGAATAGCGCATTCAATGCCGTTATTGCTTGTAACTGCGATGGGTCGTCCACAAGTTTACTGCCAATTTGCGAACGATAAACAGCAAGGGGAGTGTGCAGAGTTGAAGTCTGACTGACGCCATCAGGCATTTTTAACTATTCCTATTTTGCACTGAGAAAACCAACCAACTTTAACTATTTTTTTGCCGTTTAGGCAAATGAATTTCGACCAACACACAGAACGATGGGAGAGGTCTTATCACTGGGTAAAAGTTACACACTTTGAAAATGTTTCACTTGGTTTACTTATTTTAACTATCCAAATAGCGGTTAGTGAGTATTTACTGTTAAATTTGCTGTCCGCTAAGTTGAAAAACTCCCAGCGCTTAATTTATATTTCAAGATGATTGTAAGTTTAAATAAAATATATTTAATACAATTACTTAGAGTATTTCTGTTGTTGTTTCTTAATAATCTTACGTGCCTCTTTTGCCGTCAAAAAATGGAATTATTTGAATAGAGTCGGAATCTCATTTCTCACTTCACTATGATTACTTGTAACTGGCATTCACCTTGCTCATACATTGCTAAGTGAATAAATAAATCTGAGTTTTATTAAATCGAAGATTAATCAAACCTGGATTAAAAGTAGTTGGAGAATGATATGAACCTTAAAATGAATGAAGAACATCACCCCGGAAAAGTAGTAGGGGTGTTTGAAGATGAATCTACAGCCAAGAAAACAGCTGAAATCTTAATCACTAAAGGTGGCGTATCCAGCGACGAAGTAGCAGTGGTTTCACCGAAAGATAAACAGTTTGCTAAAAAAATCGAACCTGAAACTAAACAAATTGGTCGCACATTGTTGGCGTCGCATATTATGTTGGGATTGATCGGCTTAGTTATCGGCTTATTAGTAGCCTCTTCTTTGATTATTTCCGGTATTCAATTTGCCGTTTCTAGTCCGATAATGTTGATGATAGCAACCGGTACTTTAGGAACTTTTATGGGGCTACTAGTAGCAGGAGCCGCTTCTTTAAGACCAGATCATGATTCAGTGGTCAATGAAGTGAGGCAAGGAAGAAAGAACAATCAATGGTCGGTCGTTGTGCAGACCATTGATAAAAAAGATATTCAGCGAGCCAAACAATTAATGAAAGGTTCGGCAGTAAAACTAGCGGAAACTTTTTAATCATTGTTAATTTAACCGCATCTGTAAAAAGCCTATTTCTTTGCGCTTTGAGACAAATTCTTGTTGGTTAAATAGTGCTACGGGCAATCTCCCAGTAGCAGCAGTAGTAATAGCAGTCAGTCAACGGCCAAGAAGAATTTATCGACCTATTTAAGCCGTGATGGTGTGTGGATAAAACTACGCTGTAACAATGGTGATGAATACACAATAAGAGATTGCGAAAATGGCTACTTCGAAGCGAGTAGTATGGGATTAGGCGCTTGCCACTATAACTCTCAGCTTAAAGCTGCTCAGCAGGTTTGTTCGTCCAGTGGTGTTTTTTAAGACTATTTATCTTTTTTACATTCAGTATAGCTAAATGGAAGGCGCACTTAGTTGCGCTTTTCCTTTATCTACTATGAAGACTTTTGCGATTCGTTGTAGAAAGTGGCTTAAAACTTTGCAGGAATTGGCTTAAAATTGCCAGCCAATAAAGCGGCTCACTTTACTACCTTGATGCATTTCAATGGTTTTAACCTCTTTGACCTGGACTTGCTTTAATTGCCGGTAGATCGCATTTAGATGCTCTTTTTTGGAAACTAAACAGGTAAACCATTGCACTTGTTTGGCAAATTGCTGACTTTCAATAATCATCTTACTGATAAACGCTGGTTCGCCGCCTTTACACCATAATTCGTTGTGCTGTCCGGCAAAGTTAAGATGGGTTTTGTTCGCTTCGCAATAGCGTTGCTCCCTGCCTTGTCTTTTTTGTTTATGTCTAGCGAGGTTACGGTTCTTACGCTGGTTTCCAGCTAATGCGTCTTTTGCATTGGCGTGAAAAGGGGGATTACACATAGTAAAGGTAAATTTATCGTCTGGCTGAATTAATCCTTTAAATATATGCTGGCTATTCTGTTGTTTGCGAATAGTGATCTGCTTTTTTAGATTGTCGTTGTTGGCGACAATATGTCTTGCTGATTGCAGTGAGGCGTCGCTGATATCACTGCCAACAAAGTGCCAGCCATAGGTTTGGCTACCAATTATGGGATAAATAACATTAGCCCCCACGCCAATATCTAGTCCTAAAACGTCATTTTGCTTGTTTGTGGTTGCAGTGATTAAGTCAGCAATATGATGAATGTAATCCGCTCTTCCTGGGACAGGAGGGCACAAGAAACCCTCAGGAATATCCCAGTAGCTTAACTTGTAATATTGTTTTAACAGCGCTTGATTGAGGTTTTTTACTGCGCTGGGATCGGCGAAATTGATGGTCGCTCGTCTCCCTTCTTTTTTTATAATAAAGTTTGTGAGCTGTGGAGCGAATTTAACTAGCTGAGCAAAATCATAGCCGTTTTTATGGAGGTTTCTTGTGTGCATTGTATTTAGTTAACTCATTACTTAAGTGGCAACTAGCTATTGTCAGCTTTGAAACTTATTTTATCATGATATCCCTTATTACACTTTGATTGTTGTTTTCGTGGATGAAATCAGCGTCCGTAAAATACAGCTAAATTAACCCAGCACAACCAGGCAATGTTGATGAAACAGAGCCGAGTACTATGGCTGTGATGGGACTTGGCCTTTTGAGGGTAGTTTCTCTACGTTGTCCCATGACTAAATAGTTTGCACAATATCCAGTCACTAGCCTCGCTGAAGCGAGACTTTTTTATAGGTGTTGAATTTACCCATAATCTGCTGGATACATTATGTTCCGTGAATTTCTATAAACCTATTATCTCAAATGCTTATAGGAATGACCTTATCGATAGCACCTGACACTTGATCAACAATGCCATTGCCCAAGGCTTTCCATTTAGCCTCACGATTGGCCAATTCAGTTTTCACTTTTTCAACACTTTGTTGGGTCAGTTCTATGGCTTTGTTGATTTCAGCTCCATCCCCTAGAGTGATATCTTGTTGAAGTTTGGTTATTTGTCCTAATATGGCCTCCATGCTTTTGCGGCTTTCGGCCAGCTCACTTTCTATCTCGGAAACTTGTGCTTGCAGCAGGGCTACACCTTTACTCAACTCAGTAGTCATGTCGTCGGCTAAGGCCTCGACTTTTTCATCGATCCAATCATCCATTTCTTGTCTGGCATTATCCGCTATTTTTTTCGCCTCTGGCGGAAGAGCGTCGAAACTAGGTACTAATCTTCTGGTTCTCATTATTCTTCTCCTTGCGACTTAGCAGGCATAGGTGATGCAGCGTGTTGATTGATTAAGTTATTTACATGATTTGGAATTTCGTCTATTAAATCACTGAACTTATTATTAATACTTTTCGTTAAATTCGTTTCTAGGTTATTTAACGTGCCCGTTAGGTTACCTAAACTCTGAAATGCGTTATTCGACAGCTTCCCTAAAAACTGGTCAAAGCTAGAGCTTAATGGCGTCAATAGACCACTAAGCTTACTGCTTATGGCTGTTAATTTGGTTTTGAGGTTATCGCTAGCACCTTCCAAAATTAGTTCGTAAATTGGAGACCTATCAACATTATTTTTTAAAGTTAACAAGGTTTGTAACTGTTGATCGTTTAGTGTATCCAGTTGACCATAGTGAGCAGCTAAACTTGCTTGCAGGCTCAACAGTTGTTTGGCAATGTCTTGAGCCTGATTATTGAAGCTCTTACAATCTGTCCCCGCTGGTGGGTTGATCATTGTGTATTGGGCATCAATATTATCGAACAGAGTCGTTTTATATTTTAATATCTTCTCAAAATAGGTCTCTCGTAAATCCAAATCATCCCTAGAGTGGCGACCTGAAACGGCTAATATTTGGGTCTTTTTAACTATTATTTTTCGACTAACATCCACATCAAGTGGCGTTATGGTTTGTGCATTTTCAAGCTCTTTTAATTGAGCTTCATAAACCTTAAAGGAAGCCTCTAAAGGAGCATATGCGGTATTGAACTGTTGTGGGTATGTTTTATTTTGAAACTCAATTACTTGTTCATAAAAGCGTTGCTTAATTTTAAGTTTGGAATTACTAATTAAAGCTTGAGCATATGTGTGAGTTCTCTGGTTTATAGCGTCACACTGCTTGCTCAGTTTAGACCCGACTAATTTAACCATCTCCACTTCAGTCGATAGTTGCTGGTTAAAAGCATTGGCAATATTGGCATGTTGTTGAGCTAAGATTTTTTGATTTTCAACGGATCTGTCGGTGAGATTTAACACCGCCTGAGTTGCACAGCCGCTCACTGAGATTACTAGACTGATTATAATAATAAAATTCACTGGTATTTTCATTTGGAAGTATCCTTCTTCGCAAGTTCAGATTCTACTAACCCGTGGGCAAGCTCTTTAGCTTGACGTTTAATTTCGTCGATAGATTTGGGTTCAGCTGCACTTTTTAAGGCTCTAAGTAATTTCGTTCGTTCCTCATAAATTTTTTGTGGTCCTTCATTTATACTACTTGTTGCTGCTCCTAGTACTTTTTCAATTAATTTGTCGAATAACGAAGCTGTGCGTCTGGAAGCGTAACCAAAAATGAATCCTATTAATGGAAGTGTCCAAACTCGGGCTTCATACGGACCAATGTCAAACCAACCAAACATAATTGCCATCACCATGACTAAGGCTAGAATAGGTCCATAAATAAGTTTGGTATAAGCGACCCAACGCTCTAACGGATTAAAGTTCTGTTTGCGAAGATATTCCGCGGAGTTCACCAATAAGTTAGTTATTACTCCAAAGACTGCCCAAAAGAGAACCTCCAACATAGATAAATTGGGAGATGTCCACATGAAAAGTTTGCTAGGAGGGGATAGGGTATGTAGGTCAATCATTTGTTGACGTTTCAACCTAGATAAAGCAAACAAATTTTGTTTAATGGTGTTGGGTAATAAGTTACTAGCAGCTAGTTTAGTACCAATGTTAGCTACTAGAATGTACGCCTCATCATAAGCTCCCTGATTGACTAGCGTCTCAACAGGAACGATTTGTTGGTGATCATTAAGGTGTGATTTTAATTGAAAAATTTGCGCTTTGGTCTTGGTGAATAGTTCATAAATTGTAGTAGAACGGTCTCTAATTTTGCCTATGGTATGCGTACTTTCTTGGGCGTCAATGTACCAGTCTAAGTCACTTAGGTTTTTGAAATCGACCTCACCGATTTTAGAAATTTGCGCAAAATACTGCCAAGATATTGCACTATTTAGATTAGACTTAGTGTGCATCAATGTAATGTGAGATGCTAAGTACACTATAATTATAAAGATCAGCAATCCGATTAATTTAAGTATAAAGGATTGCCCGATTGTTCGTGGGGTACGGTTATCCATCCTCATGTATCTCCCAAGTTTTACTGGTAGCAATAGCCAGTAAATCAATGTTAGTTGTCAATTCCTTTGAAACTACATGACAATGTTTAGAAGCTCTTTCTGCTGCTTATTGAACTTGCATCTTTTGGTTATAGACCAAAAAACGCAATGTCGCTAATTTCACACACTCATTAACCAATATTCTTTAATCACTGTTCTTTTTTTGGGGGGGGAAGAATATAAAGTGTTGCTTTGAGTAAGCCTACTGAATCGTAAATAGCGTACCTTTGAGTATTAACCTATAAACCAGTATGCTTTATATCTGATTCTATAATGTTGGTGTCAAATGCGCTGGATTGTATTTCTTCTGTTATCGGTTATCACTCTGTACTCGATTTTAGGTCGTGCCTATGGGGTTAATCTCGACCGTTTTGCGTTAGTAATTGGCAATCAAAATTACCAAGTAGCGCCTTTAAAAAATACCCTCAATGATGCGGAAGCTATTTCTGACGCTTTTTTCGAACTCGGTTTTCGAGTGACCACCTTAACTGACGCAAATTCGTTGACTCTACGCCAAGGGATTAATGGGTTCTACGAAGAAGTCGCTAAGGCTGCTGGCAGTCAAAAGCTAGCCGTTGTTTATTATGCGGGGCATGCAATACAAATTAATCATGCCAATTACCTCATCCCTCTTAATATCCAGTTTGAAAGTGAACAGGAATTTGTTGATCAGTTGTATAATCTCTCCCATCTATTTGAACTGATGAAAAGTACTAATGAGTTACAAAACATTGTGATTTTAGATGCTTGTCGCAATAATCCTTTTGAAGGCAGTGGCAACGTTTTAGTGTCTCAAGGTCTAGCTCCGGTGAAAGCTCCGTCGGCTACACTGATTGCCTTTGCCACTGAGCCTGGAGGGATAGCGTTAGACGGCAGGAGCGACAATGGTGTTTATACTAAACATCTACTTAAATACATTTCCGAAAGCATCTCGATTGAAGAAGTATTTAAAAAAGTCCGCTCGGCAGTGGCAAAGGAAACTCGCAATAGGCAAATTCCATGGGAACATTCATCGTTACTTGGAGAGGTCTATTTCAGCCCTCCCAAAAACAAGGAAGTCCCCAATATAGTGGTATTTTGAATGGCTTAAAAAACGTAAGCTAGGCCAACGTGCAAGGAAGTAAAAGATTCATCGATGCCGTTAAATTGAGCGCCGTTATAATCGATATCTTGCTGATAGTCATTTATCTTAAAACGTGTTTGAAACAGTAAGTTGCTGGAAACTGGCATTGTCCAACTTAAGCTATAACTAAATCCTTTGGTGTCACCAGAAACATTTCCTGTTAGATCGTCAAATTCTATTGCCTCTTCTTCCTCTTCTTCATCTGTATTTTCAGAAAAAACGTTGTTTGCCCTTAGGTCTGCGAAAGCGACAGACAGACTAAGACTGCCAGCTTTCTCAAATTGCCAATGATAACTTATCCCAACAAATGGTCCTTTTTGTCGATAACGTTCATCGGTAATGTTAAGTTGATCTTCTTCGTCGATGTCCCGTGGAGTAAATTGAATTTTGGTGTTGCCATATTTGTAACCACCAAATAGCGTCCAATTTTTTGATAGTCGATAGCCTAATGTGATGTCTAGATCATCACGAGATGCTTTACCCGTATCTTCTTCTTCGGATATATCAGCATCCTTCAAGGTGGTCTGTAAGTTGGCTGACAATTGCCAGTTTTCAAGAGTCACGGCGACAGGAATATTGACGCTAGGAAAGCTGATGTCGTGATCGAGTTTTTCGGAAAAGGAAAAGGTGCTATATCCTAGCGATGCGCCAGCTACAAATCGAATGTCTTTAAGTGAAGAGTTTGCAAACGCCGCAGGCGAGGCTATTAGCACTAGTAGCAATCCTGCTAAATAGCGATTGTTCATTATATGCTCTCTTATTGTTATTTTTTTGTGCAATTAGCTAAGACTAATAGTATTGTTAGTAGATAGCAAAAAATAGAGAACATAAATGAATTCAAACAAACCCTTAGTTTCCTTGATATCGATTCTGTTTACCATCTTGTGTTTATGTTTTATTGGCGGCTGTAAGACTACCGATGATAGCTCAGAAGAAGTCGAGTGTCGCAACGAGCAGCAAGAAAGTTGTGATACAGATGACGAAACGGGAAGAGGCTATGATCCCTGTTTAGTGAATGAAAGTTTACCGGTCTGCAAGCCTTAATGGAGCCACAAGAACTAAGATTGCAAATTGCGGAAGTAGCAGGAACATGGATTGCTGCTCTAGCTGTGGTTATCGGCGGTATCTTTGGTGTCTTTCAATACTTAGAACATAAAGATGCAGTGCGTGTTGACCGAAGTATGGCGTTTGTAGAGCGTTATCATAGTGATGGCTTATTGATGCAAGCACGGTTAAAAATTACCGACTCAATGACATCCCATGTTGATAACATCAATCAATTATTAACAGATTCAACCATCAAACCAGAGAATGTTGCCAGCCAATATAACGATTTTATAAATAAACAGGTTGAAGCAGATGCATTAGCGGGTTCATTGGACCAAATTTTCACTTTTTATGAGCAGATAATACTGTGTAGAGAGTTAGACTTGTGTGACGATGCCGCTGCGGAACAGTTCTTTGATACAGATGGTCGGGCATTTGTTCGCACTTTTTACCCGTACATATGTAATATTCGGGAAAAATGGAATAATCCAGAAAAATATAATCGGCTTTTGAATTTCTACGCGGGTAATGGCAACAGTATCTGTGAATCTTGAATTAATCCGTAAAAATCACGATTTTTATGCTTTTCTACAACTCTCAATAATCCTATGTCGTTGAGTTAACAGTGGTACCTATTGGCTAGACGTTTGTGTTCGAAATAAACGCAAAGGATATTAAAACAGCTAAATGGATAAAAATCATACAGATGCAAAGTTGTTGGGGGTGTAATATTACCCAAAAGTTGTATTTAAAAAAGCGTATTATATGTAGCGCTTTTGGTTAAAGTTTGCTGTAATAGATTGATAACAAATAAAATATAAAAACGTGAACTATGCATGCAGGTTGGCGAGAATATCTAAAGCAGCGCTTAAAAACACCATCGAAGTTCTATTCAATAGGGCTTGAATTTGGCGACGATTCTATTCAAGTCTCTGTATTGAATGATGATAAGCAAAATATCACTTGGGTAAAACAGCACCTATTGCCTGCCCACGATTGGCAAAAACACCTTCAAAACTATGTTTCACAAGAATCGTTAACAAATACTCCTTGTCATGTGGTGCTAAGTCCAAGCAAATATCAGATTCAACAAGTTGAAAAGCCGCAAGTAAGTGACGACGAATTGGCACAAGCGTTAGTTTGGAGTGTGAAAGATCTCATGCCAAACCAAGACGAAATTGTCGTCGACTATTTCGAATTACCGGTGCAAAGCGCTGGGGCAAATAAGGTAAATGTTGTCGCACTGGCCAAAGATAAAGTTGAAGAGCTCACCGACGGCATACTACATGCTGGTCTAGAATTGAAGAGTATCAGTATTCTAGAGCTGATTATGGCCGATATTGTTGAGTCTAGTGATGATGCGATACTTACTTTGGTTCAGGAATCGGGGCAGGAGATATGTCTGAATATTATCAAACATGGTCAGGTCTACTTTTCTCGACGTTTGCGTGGGTATGAAAACTTACCTACATTTAGCGAAGAAGAATTACAAATGGGAGTTGGCGATAATCTGAGCGTAGAAATTCAACGTTCAATGGATTATTTTGAGAGTCAACTTCGGCAAGCACCGGTTAAGAAAATTCTATTGGCAATCGAATCTCCACACTTAGATAAATTAGCGCAAATGATGCAACAGTTAACTTTTATGACAGTGGAACCTATCCATGTCGAGGTGCCTCATGTTGAAGGGTTATCATACCGTAGCAGCTTCATTGGAAGTTTAGGCGCGGCCTTCGTGCAGAAAAATGGAATTGCCAATGAAAACTAGAATCAATTTTTTTAGAGAAGATTTTAAATCTAAAATTATACTTCTGAATTTGAATTTTCTTTTAGGATTGGCCATTTTGTCTATCATTTGTATTGTGACGGCTTGGTTATGGGCAAGTAATTCACATGCTAACGCTGAACAACAAACGGATTTATTGCTTGCACAAATTGCCCAGAAAAAAGAACTATCCAAATCTTTAATAGAAGCGAAAGATACTCGTACTCAAAGTGCTGCGATTGTGGCCGATGTGGAAAAACATCAGCAAGAATTAGCCATGAAACGCACCATCTTAAATGAATTGGATAGTCGTCAAACGCAAAGGAGTAACGGCTTCTCAAGTCTAATGGTAGATCTGGCGAAAAATCACCATACTAATTTGTGGTTAACCAATATCTTATTGAACGAACGTAGCCTTTATATTGAAGGTGCCACTACTGATTCCAAAGCACTTCCTCAATGGGTATCGCAATTAAATCAAGCTAGTTATTTTGCGGATACTGAGTTCGCCGGAACTCGAATGTTTCGAAATGACAAACAGCAATTACAGTTTATACTCAGTTCAAACCTTGATGATATGAAGGGGAAAGGGCAATGAGTCAGTCTATAGGAAGTCAATATACTGATTTGCTTGCTAAATTTTCCGCCCTTACGACCCGAGAGCGGGCGTTAACAATTATAGCTACACTGTCGGTAATATTATTAGGTGGATACGTATTGATGGTAGAACCCGTTTTAGAAAAATGGGATCGCGAAAAAATGGAAATTCAGCGGCAAACTAATGAAGCTGCAAGTTTAGATGCCAAAATCGCATTATTAGAGCAAACCTTGCTAGAAGATCCCGATGCATCCATTAAAGCGCGTCTGAAAAGCGTTAAACAAAAAATCTCCAAAGCCGATGAGGCGTTGAATGCGCAAACTGAAAATTTGGTGCCAGCGTCGCATATGCCTATATTGTTAGAACAAGTGTTTGCACAATTTGAACAGCTCAAGTTAGTTGAAATGCACTCTATCGCGCCGACTCCTTTACTGAAATTAGAAGAGGAACAAGAGTTAACGGATGTGAATTTGTATCAACATGGTGTGCAAATGACTCTGGAAGGTGGCTATTTTGAGATTCAAAAATACCTACAAAGAGTAGAAGCCTTGCCTTATCAGTTTTATTGGAAAAAGTTTGAGTACAAAGTTGAAGAATATCCGGATGCTTTAGTGCAGATTGAAATTTATACGCTAAGTACAAGTCGTGCATTTATTGGAGTTCGTAATGATTCGTAAATTCACTTTAAGCCTTGGATTACTATTGTCTTTTGCACTTGGCGCACAACAGCTTATTGATCCAACTAAACCCAAAGGGGCGGGCTTGCTAACCACTAAAAGCAATGAGGACGAAAATGGTCCAGCGCCTATTGTATTAACCGCTGTGTTTATCAAGAGCAACAGTAAGGTCGCCGTCATAAATGGCGAGTCTGTGCTAGAAGGACAGAGTTGGAGAGGAAACCAAGTGAAAAAAATCAATAAAGACGGAGTCGTGCTAATCGTAGACGGCCGTGAAACAGATTTGTTATTAAATCAATACTCAATTAAAAAAGATGCATCCAATGACTTCTAAGCAAATTGTACTTCTAGGATTAGCGCTGACACTATTTGGCTGCCAATCGACCTCAGAAACTGGGCCCGCTCAAAAATCCATGGACCAAGCTATGGAGCAACAAGTTGAAGCGATGCGGGATAAACAAAGCATGCCGCTAGACAATTTACCCGATGCGGTAAGCCAAGCGTTGTTGCCGGGCCAATCCTTAAGTGAAGATCCACTTTTTGATGAAGAGAAATACGATATTAGTGCTAAGGCCGTCGATGCTGTCAGCTTTTTCGCCGGTTTGGTTGAAGGTACGCCTTACAGCGTTGCTGTCCACCCTGAGGTGAAAGGTGCCATTTCGTTAAGTTTGAAGCAAGTTTCACTCGAGCAAGTGTTTGAATTGGTGTCCGATTTATACGGTTATGATGTACAAAAATTCGATCAAATCTTTCGCGTATTTCCTTCTGGCATGCGAACTGAAACCTTTCCTGTCAATTACCTATTGATGCAACGTGACGGTGCTACGCAAACCAGTATTGCCTCTGGTGGGGTAACGCAAAGTGAAAATAACCAAAACTCTAACACAAATAGCGTCAATAATTTCAGTGGTAACTCTTCCACGGGCAATAATATTGGTGGTGGCTCAAGTAGTAATAATACGAATGGCACTAATATCAGTACACGAACTGAAACCGATTTTTGGTCTGAGTTGAAAGAGACTTTACAGTCAATGGTTGGGGTTGAAGAAGGGCGTATGGTAATGGTGACTCCGCAAGCTGGATTAGTTACTGTTCGCGCGATGCCTGGCGAAATCCGCAGCGTGAAAGAATACTTAAAAGTTTCTGAAGAGATCGTAAAACGACAAGTAGTGCTAGAAGCTAGAATCATCGAAGTTTCATTAAGTGATGAATATCAACAAGGCATTAACTGGAATCAAATCGCCAACAGTAATAGCAGCAGTACACAAGTAAACTTTTCTACTACAGCTGGAAACTTTGGTAATCAAATCAGTGCTGCTATCGGTAATGTCACCAGTTTATCGTTTTTAAATGAAGACTTTTCTGGGGTATTAACATTGCTTGAAACCCAAGGTAATGTCCAAGTGTTATCTAGCCCTAGAGTGACAGCAACCAATAACCAAAAAGCGGTCATCAAAGTGGGCGACGATGAATATTTTGTAACCGAAGTGTCTAATCAAAATACCATTACCTCAGGCACCACAACGGTCACACCAAATATTGAACTTACTCCTTTTTTCTCAGGTATAGCATTGGATGTTACTCCTCAAATTGATGACAAGGGCGGCGTATTATTGCATGTTCACCCATCAGTAATCGAAACCGATGAGCAAGAGAAAGTCATCACTTTGAACGAAGAGCGATACGTATTGCCATTAGCTCAGAGCAATATTCGCGAATCGGATACGGTGATTCATGCAAATTCTGGTGAAATTGTAGTGATAGGTGGATTGATGCAATCCATAGTCTCTGAATCAGATTCAAAAACGCCGTTGCTGGGCGATATTCCGCTATTGGGAAATCTATTTAAAAGTAAAAATGATATTGAAACTAAAAAAGAGCTAGTCATTTTACTCAAGCCAACTGTAGTCGATGCAAATACTTGGAAGCAACAATTAAAGCAAAGCCGCGACCAGATGGCTGATTGGTTATACGTGGAATAACACTATGTACCTGTACCATTACGGTATAAAGGAATTACCGTTCACATTAACGCCTAACACCAGTTACTTCTTTGGCTTACCGAGTCACAAAGAAGCGCTAGCTGTGCTAGTTACTGCGCTTAAAACCGGCGAAGGTTTTATCAAAGTGACAGGCGAAGTGGGAACCGGAAAAACCTTGATATGCCGTAAGCTGTTAAATGAATTGCCAGGTGATTTTGTTACTGCCTACATTCCCAATCCATTTCTAAGCCCTGCTGAACTGCGCAGATCAGTGGCCAGTGAACTTAATGTTGCTTTGACAGATCACTCTGATCAGCAAGAGTTTACTCACCGTATTCAACAACGCCTCATTCACATACACCAACAAAACAAAGGGGTAGTATTGATTATTGATGAAGCTCAGGCTTTACCAATGGAGAGTATTGAAGCGTTAAGGTTAATGACCAACTTAGAGACTGAGTCTAGAAAGTTATTGCAAGTGGTCTTGTTTGGCCAACCTGAATTAGATCAAAAACTAGCGTTACCTGAACTACGTCAGCTAAAACAACGTATTACATTCTCATATAATCTACGCTTGATGGATGCTGATCAAGTATTCCAATACGTGCGTCATCGCATGGCTGTAGCCGGATATAAAGGCCAAGAGTTATTCAGCAAAAAGTGCTGTGAACGCTTGTTTAAGGCCAGTAAAGGAACACCAAGAATTGTCAATGTCTTGTGCCATAAAGCATTGATGTTGGCCTACGGTGAAGGCAAAAAAGAAGTATCCCTTGAACACATTCGTTTAGCTATCAACGATACGGAAGCGGCGCTGCTGCCAAACAAACATCTACGTCTAATCTTGATTATTGCCGGTTTGATTTTATTAGCGCTAGCGGCAACATTTGCTTATGAAAGTTGGCTGTTATGAGTGTCGTTAATAAAATGCTACAAGATCTGGAAGAGCGCAAAGCTGAGCCAGAATATTCAGCGGATTATCGCCCTTCAAACGAAAAGAAAAAGACGTTGGCATCCATCTATATTTTAATCGCGATATTGATAGTTGCTTTTGCTATTTGGTTGTTTAAAGACAATTTGTTTATGCAAAAGAGCCAGTCGCAAGACGTTGTTGAGATTGCGGCCGAGACTGAAAAAAATATCCAAGAACAGCCTCTTGAGAAGCAAGATCAGCAAGCAAACGTTGTTCATGACGCAGAGAGATTGATGGATTCAACGAATCCTGAATTACAGCTTGGCAATCAGTTAGAACAGCTCAATCAACTGGATAATGAAGATGTTATTGAAGGGCAGCTTCAAAGCACTGGTAACCTTCAAGCAAACGTGCAGGTTGAAGATAATGAATTGCTGCAGTCTGCAAATAATGCAATTGTTCAGCGAGTAGAAGACGATCAGCAAAGTACCCAAATAGAATCTGTGTCGATAGCCGATGTTGAGCAAAAATTGACAAAAATGAAGTCTGCATCAAAACCGCAGGAGTCTGAGAAATTAGAGAATCTAGACACTGTCGACGGTGTCTTCGAAATGAAATCTAGCGACACTGCAATTGATAAAGAACAGTTAAAGCAACAAGTTCAAATCGCCCTTAAACGAGGGGATGATCGAACTGCAATAAACTTACTGGAGAAACTTGTTGAGGTAACGCCTGAGAATACTACTGCCAGAAAACGATTGGCGTCGATGTTATTTGCTCAGGGGAATCATGACAAAGCTGATAAAACGCTGCAAAAAGGCATTGATTTATATCCTGGAAATTTAGAACTGCGAATTATGCAGGCGAGATTATACGACCAGCTAAAAAAACCTGTGCAAGGGTTCGAGTTGCTAATGGCACACACTGTATCTGCTTTTCAAGCGCCCGACTACGTAGCTTATCGAGCAACATTGGCGCAAAAAGCGAATAAGTTTGAACAGGCGAAACTGGATTATCAACAGCTAGCTAAAAGCCAGTCAGCGAATGCAAAATGGTGGCTTGGTTTGGCTGTGGTAGAAGAGCGACTAGGTAATATGAGTGAGGCTTTAGAAGCCTATCGACATGTTAAACAATTATCCCAAATGTCCGTTGAGGTTGAAGAATTTGTTGAGCAAAGAATACGCTATTTGGCAGAGGTTAAATAATGCAGCCTAAAGCTAAAATACGTCTCGGAGACTTGTTGGTTCAAAACAACATTATAACCGAAGAGCAACTCATGCAAGCGTTATCAGCTCAGCGTGAGTCCGGTAGAAAGCTAGGTGCTGTGCTGGTTGAGCAAGGGTTTGTTTCTGAACATAACCTACTGACTTTTCTATCCCAGCATTTAAAAGTACCGCTAATAAGCATACCTGAATACCGGGTGCAGCCTGAAAGTGTGAAGCTACTACCAGAAGTGCAAGCTCGTCGTTATCGTGCCATTGTGTTAGATGACAAAGGCGACCACCTATTGGTTGGTATGAGTGATCCGGCTGATATTAATGCCGTCGATGCGCTATCTTCGTTACTGACTAAACCGTTAAAGCTGGCGGTGGTTTCCCAAGCTCAATTATTTGAAGCCTACGATAGCTTTTACCGACGAACAGAAGAGATTGCTTCATTTGCCCAAGAGCTAGCCGAAGAATATCAAAACGAAGATGAGTTTGACTTCGCAAGTGGCTTAGAATCAGAGCAAGACACCGCAGTTGCTAGGCTATTACAGTCCATTTTTGAAGATGCGGTGCAGGCTAAAGCGTCGGATATCCACATTGAACCGGATGAAGGTTTACTACGGATTCGCCAACGTGTAGATGGCATGTTGCAAGAAACCATCATTAAAGAAAAGAATATCGCCTCGGCACTTGTGCTGCGTTTAAAATTAATGTCTGGGTTAGATATTTCTGAAAAACGTTTACCCCAAGATGGTAGAACGCAAGTTCGCATCAAAGGCCACACCGTTGATGTTCGTTTGTCGACTATGCCGGTGCAAAACGGTGAATCTGTGGTAATGCGTTTACTCGATCAATCGGCTGGACTTTTAACCTTGGAACAGACAGGTATGCCTGGTCCATTGCTACGTCGATTGCGGACTTTATTGCAACGCCCCCACGGTATGATTTTGGTTACCGGACCAACCGGATCCGGTAAAACTACGACATTATACGGTGCATTGAGTGAGCTGAATAAGCCAGATACCAAGATCATCACGGTCGAAGATCCTGTGGAATACCGTTTACCTAGAATCAATCAGGTTCAAATCAATAACAAAATCGATCTGACCTTTTCTAACATCTTAAGAACCACCCTTCGTCAAGACCCTGACATTATCATGGTGGGGGAGATGCGTGATGCAGAAACCGTTGAAATTGGCCTGCGAGGTGCTTTAACAGGTCACTTAGTATTATCTACTTTGCACACTAATGACGCGATAAGCAGTGCCATTCGACTCTTGGATATGGGCGCACCTGGGTATTTGGTCGCAAGTTCTTTAAGAGCAATTATTGCACAACGATTGGTACGACGAATTTGTGATAACTGCCAAATAGAATATACCCCTAATGAAGAAGAAATGTTTTGGTTGGGGAATATCGATGCCAGTGCTAAAACGGCCACATTTAAAAAAGGGGCTGGTTGCCAAAGCTGCAATCAAAAAGGCTACCGTGGTCGACTTGGGGTATTTGAATTGCTTGAGATGACCGAGCCGATGATGGATGCGTTGAAAAACTCAGACACAGTGGCATTCAGTCATGCAGCATTAAATAGTCCTGGATATTCACCTTTGGCCAGTGTCGCATTGTCTTATGCCAAATTAGGCTTTACCACTGTAGAGGAAGTGCTCAGGTTGGTGGAAATGGTTGCTGAAAGTGAGGGTATAACTCATCAAGACCAAGAACACGACGAAGAACACAAGAGTACAAATAATGAAGGTGAGGTAGATGGCTCAGTTTAATTACACTGGACGGGCATCTAATGGTGAGTTAACCAGCGGCCTAATTGAAGCTGTAGATCAGTCTACCGCTGCAAAAATATTGCTTGGTCGCAACGTAACTCCGCTAAATATTTATGAAAGTACCGAGCAAAGTGGTACTAAAAAACAAAGTAATGAAATTAACTTTTTCACCCCTAAAGTTAGTTTAGAAGATTTAGTTATTTTTTCCCGCCAAATGTATTCGCTTACTCGTGCAGGGATACCCATATTGCGTGCGGTAAATGGGTTAGCAGATTCAACTAATTCGAAGCGCATGGAAATGGCGTTGAAAGACGTTGTTGAGCAATTGGAACGTGGACGGACGCTGTCATCTGCATTGCATCAGCATCCTGAAATATTTAATCAATTATTTGTTTCAGTTGTCCATGTGGGGGAAAACACTGGTAAATTGGACGATGCATTTTTACAGCTATCCGATTACTTAATTCGCGAGCAAGAAACTCGTAAACAAATTAAATCAGCAATGCGTTATCCCTTTTTCGTGGTTCTCGCATTAATTGCCGCTCTAATTGTAATGAACATCTTTGTCATTCCCGTATTTGCCGACATGTTCAAAAAGTTCGACGCAGAGCTTCCATTGATGACTCGATTTTTGATCGGCATGTCGGATATGTTTTTAACTAAATGGCCGTTTATGTTACTTGTCATCGGTGGCGTGATTTATGCGATTAGACGGTATTTAAACACCGATGTCGGACGCTACAAATGGGATAAGCGCAAGTTGAATTTACCGGTCATTGGCGGTGTTCTAGAACGTACTTTGTTAGGACGTTTTGCGCGTAGTTTCTCGATGATGTTGGTGTCTGGTGTTCCTCTTACTGCAGCGCTAAATTTAGTTGCTGATGCGGTTGATAATCGCTATATGTCAGAAAGAATCTTGAATATGCGGCGCAGTATCGAAAAGGGTGAAAGTTTATCTCGAGTGGCCCATTCAAGTGAATTGTTTACGCCTTTGGTTATGCAAATGATAACCGTTGGCGAAGAAACCGGGCGGGTTGACGAGCTGCTAGCTGAGGTAGCTGACTATTACGAACGCGAAGTAGATTATGATTTAAAGAGCTTAACGTCTAAAATTGAACCTATATTAATCGTAATTGTGGCGGTAATGGTGCTAATTCTAGCTTTAGGTATCTTTACCCCAATGTGGGAAATGATGGGGGCGTATAAAGGCAGATAGTTAGCCCAAAGCGCGTAATTAGGAAAGAAATTGGATAAAAATCAGGCGGGACAAGAAAGTAGCAGCCAACTATTCGGCAAAATTGTTGTGTTAATAGTGTTTATTACTATTCTCACTAGTTTTGTGCTGTACTTTAATAATAGTTCGCCTGACATGAAATACATTGCAATGGAAAACTTACAACAACGTTTTTCACAAAGTGTGACTAACTCACATTGGCAATGGCAGGCCGAAGGTCGCCCGAGAATTATCGTGTTGGTGCATTATGAGTCGCAGCCTGATAACGATAACCAAGCGGTTGAAAAAGATAGGCGACCGATTGAAATGGGTTTAAATGGCTACCCTAAAGCAACACCTAGCACTGAAGGTTGTGGCAAGTTATGGCAAACCATTCTCAATGTTTCTATGAGTGTGGAAGGGTTTAAGGTATATGCAGAGTATTTTTCGGATACGGATCCTGAAGATGCCGTAGATGATGCAAAATGCCGTTTTAGATTATCCGTTGGACCATATTTTGAATATCAGTTAGCAACGGGACAAGTGAGCGCCTTAAAAAGTTAACGATAAATGAAACTTGGGCTCGGGAAAATTAACGTAAATACAATAATTTACGAAAATAAATTGTGACAAACTAATTATATAAATTAATAATAGGTACTAAATGGAGGTCAATTATGAATTTTTCAAATAATACCTCTAATCAGCTAAAAGGTGGGTTAATCATGCAAACTAAACAACGAGGTTTTACCCTCATCGAACTGGTCGTAGTGGTCATAGTATTGGGGTTGCTTGCAGCTACCGCATTGCCACGAATGTTAGATATCACTAAAGACGCTGAAGATGCGACTGTTGAAGGCGTGGCCGGTGGTTTTGCGACAGGTGTTGGTTTAGTCAGAGCTGCTTGGGAATTAGAGGGACGCCCAGAGGAAAATTTTGGTACAAATAGTACTTCTGTGGTGATTGATGGTGTGCAAGTCGGAATTGACAAAGATACAGGCTACCCCACTGGACAACTCAGTAATGACTCTAGTAGTGAAGATGACAATATTAATAACTTAGATTGTGAAAGTACGTTTAATTTGATTATGCAAAGTGCACCTACAATCTCTTCAGATTGGAATGATCTGCCTTTTGAAGACTATCGTTATTTCACTAATTCGAGTGACGGACAAGGTTCTGGTGGTAACGACTTATGTTTCTACTACCTGACTCAAACGATTAAGAATTTAACGGTAGAACCGACTGATAGAAATTCAGGTAACGGTTTTATATACGACCCTAGAATTGGCCAAGTTGTTGTTTTTAGTAATAATTAAACTAAAGCCTAATAACTAAAAAAAATAACTGTGTATAGTTAAACATACTTATATTAGCTATATCGTTGTTTAAAACAGATTGAAATTTTGACATTATAGAATTTAAAATGAGGATACTACCATGCAACAACAACGCGGATTTACATTAATAGAATTGATCATAGTCATTGTGATCTTAGGTATCTTGGCTGTGACTGCCGCACCAAGATTTATTGACTTAAGCAGTGATGCTACCGCATCTACTCTCAAGGGAGTGAAAGCGGCTATGCAAAGTGGCGCACAACTGGTTTATGCTAAATCAGCGATCGCTGGTCAGCAAACTGTTGCCAATGCTGGTGATGATACGTCAGAAGTATCTGTCAGTGGTGTTGATGTTCAAACTGACTTTGGTTACCCAGATGCTGAGTTGATGACAGAAGCAATGCTAGCCGGTTGGGTACAGTTGGATATTGGTACAGACTTCAATTTTGTCGTTGGTGCTGCAGGCGCTACTACGCCTGATGAAGGTTCTTTTGGGATTGCGCCTGGTTCAACAATAACAGACTACACTGACGATGAATGTCACGTTATCTACACTGATGCGGAAAACGCAAATAGCGCACCTGTTATTACAGTAGTCGATACTGGTTGTTAATCAGCAAAGCCAAGTAAAACTGGTTTTTGCAGATGAATAACGGTGAGAACATCATCAAATATTAGAAGTGCAATTGGCTTCACAATAGTGGAGCTGGTTGTGGTAATTATTATACTTGGTATTCTTACCGTAGTCGTAGCTCCTCGCTTCCAAACTGGCGAGGGCTTGGCTGAATACACCTACCAAGCGCGACTTATTTCTTCTTTGCGCACTATGCAACAACGTGCAATGAACGATACTCGCGACAGTTATTGCTTCCAAGTAAACGTGTTTACAGGAGCAAACTCTTCTTTCGGTCCCCCTACACTTGTTTACAAAAACAGCAACAGAGCACTTTCTTGTGCGACGACTATAGATACCTCTGAAGACGCTGCGTATGTTGTCGCTAATATAGACGAAATGGATGCTGATAATGTAACTATCACCAGTGGTGGCGGTAGCATACTGTTTAACCGATTTGGTTGCGCAAATATTGGCAGTGGTTTTTGTGCTAGCGATATTGAAGTGATCTTGCAAGGCGAAAGTGCGGTGTCGGTATGCATTGAATCACAGGGGTATATACATGCCTGTGAATAGTGCTAAAAATCAAACGGGGTTTACCTTAATTGAACTGATTATCGGGATTGTGATTTTTGCTATTGCTTTGACCTTTATTACCAGTTTGATATTTCCTCAAGCCCGCAAAAGTGTTGATCCTATAATGCAAGTGCGGGCCACGGAGTTGGCTAATACGCTTATTCGAGAAATTACTGCAAAAGCATATGACGAAAATAGTCAGAATAATACTCGTTGCAACGATGACCTAAATGATGATGGTGATTTTGATGATGCCGGTGAGTCTGCTTGCACTGCAATAGGCAACTTTGGCCCTGATAGTTCTGAGCTTCGTAATTATCCCAATTCGAATTTCGATGATGTAGATGATTATCATGGTTTGCAGCAAGGAGCAGGTTATTCCGATGCAATTATCCGTAATTCACTAGGTGAAATACTGTTAGTGAACGGCCAAAACTTATATGCAGGGTTCAGCGTATCGGTATTGGTCACTTACGACGGAGATATGGATGGCATTGCAGATAATGATCAGTCATCAAAGCTGATTTTAGTTAATGTGACTACACCAAGTGGTGAAACTCTCCAGTTTTCGACGTACCGGAGTAATTACTAATGGTAAGCTGCAAACCTAGGGGCTTTACATTAATTGAATTAATCACGGTGCTGGTGGTGTTAAGTGTTGTGTCGGTTGGGATCGCCGGTTTTATCCGCACCGGAACAGAAATTTATGTGGATGTGGTTGAGCGAGACAAATTGTTAAGCCAAGGACGTTTTGCCGTGCAACGAATGAACTTAGAAGTGAGTAATGCACTTCCAAATAGCTTACGAATAGCTGGTAATAGTTCAATTCAGTGTTTGGAATTTACCCCCATTTTGTTCAGTAGCTTTTATTTTGATTTACCTGTAGCGCCTGACCCTGCTGCTGATCAAGTGACACTGATTGCGACCGATGCAGCCATCAATGATTATAGTTATGAAAGTGGTCAATCCATTATCGTTTATCCCACCTCAGTAGATGACGTTTATGCTGACTCTGACCGTAGGTTTCTGTTGGGGGGCGAGCCTGAATTAGATCCGGCAGATTCTAAAAAGTTGTTAGTTCCTTTGGCATCCAGCGAACAGTTTGAAACCGAATCACCCAGCTCACGAGCATATATTACAGGTGCCCCAGTCAGTTTTTGTATTACCGATAATAAACTCTATCGTAAACAACAGTATCCAACCTCTAGTACGCAATCAACATCTCTTATTGGAGCGGTATTAATGGCGGAAAATATTCAAAACGATTTGACTGGTTCAACTCAAGATATGCCATTTCGAATTGCAGAGTCGAGTTTAACCCGCAATGCTTTTGTGATTACCCTGTTACGATTCGAATTGAATGAGGAGCTCGTTGTTTTTAATAACGAGATACATATTCCCAATGTTCCTTAACTCAGCGCAAAGCAGCCCTAAAAGACAATCCGGCAGCATGATCATAATTGCGTTGTTTGTGATAATTGTAATGGCCATTTTAGGTTTAACCATGGTCAAACTTTTAAGCGCTTCAGCAGATTCAGTGATTCATGAAGTTTATGGTGCTAGAGCATTACATGCTGCCCAATCATCAATGGAACGCAACATTAAAGAAGCATTTCCACTGACTCAGGATGGTTCCGGTAGCTGTGATAGTTTGAGTACCTTTTCATTTGCTTCCGTGCCTGGTTTGCAAAATTGCCTCAGTGTTTCGAGTTGTACTCTAACCACAGGGTTTGTCGACGAAACCACCCAGTATTACCATTTTGAGAGTACCGGAATTTGCACTGCAGGAAAGGTGACTGCCAGTCGCACAGTAGCGGTTGATGCAATTGTGGAATAAGAATCGCCACCGCAAATCTCTAGCATGGTCTTCAGGCCATGGAATATTCCCTGTCGAATTGGCTATCCACATTGCAGGGCTAAAGCCACCGCCTACAATCATAAATCTGTAGCATGGTCTTCAGGCCATGGAATATTCCCTCATGGATTGACTATTAATATTTCAAGGCTAAAACGCCCATCTACCCACCTAAAATGCTTATTTGACCGGTAAACTTCTAAAAAGCACAATTCTTTTGGTGTTAACACCGGATAAATCTATTCTTTACTTGCTGATTTAAAGGGGCATTGGTAAAGTTAGCGGATCATTATGTCTATCTCCAACAGGGTGCGGTCTGTTCATGTTTAAAAAGCTTCGAGGAATGTTTTCAAACGATTTATCAATCGACCTCGGTACTGCAAATACGCTTATTTATGTTAAAGGTCAGGGAATCGTTTTGAACGAACCCTCAGTAGTTGCAATTCGTCAGGAACGCGCGGGCGGACCAAAAAGTGTTGCCGCAGTAGGTACTGCAGCAAAACAAATGCTTGGTAGAACGCCTGGAAACATTAAAGCTATTCGTCCAATGAAAGACGGCGTTATCGCTGATTTCTATGTGACCGAAAAAATGCTTCAACACTTTATTAAACAAGTGCATGACAATAACTTTCTCAAACCCAGCCCTCGGGTTCTGGTTTGCGTGCCTTGTGGTTCAACGCAAGTAGAACGCCGTGCGATTCGTGAATCTGCACTAGGTGCTGGCGCAAGAGACGTATACCTTATCGATGAGCCAATGGCCGCTGCAATTGGTTCAGGCTTGCCTGTATCTGAAGCAACAGGGTCTATGGTGGTCGATATCGGTGGTGGTACAACGGAAGTCGCGATCATTTCATTAAACGGTGTGGTGTATTCATCTTCAGTACGCATCGGTGGTGATAAGTTTGATGAAGCTATTATCAATTATATTCGTCGTAATTTTGGTTCACTCATAGGTGAAGCTACTGCTGAACGAATTAAACATGAAATTGGCGCTGCTTATCCCGGTGAAGAGGTACGTGAAATAGAAGTACGCGGTCGTAACTTGGCAGAAGGTGTACCTAGAGGATTCATGCTAAATAGCAATGAAATTTTAGAAGCCTTACAAGAACCACTTACCGGAATTGTTTCTGCAGTCATGGTTGCCCTTGAACAATCTCCTCCTGAACTGGCTTCTGATATTTCTGAACGTGGAATGGTATTGACTGGCGGTGGTGCATTGTTAAAAGATTTGGATCGCTTGCTAATGGAAGAAACTGGCATTCCTGTGGTGATCGCTGATGATCCGCTAACCTGTGTAGCTCGTGGCGGAGGTAAAGCGTTTGAGATGATCGATATTCATGGTGGTGACCTGTTTAGCTACGAATAGTCTGAATTAGGGATTATTTGTGCTAGACATCGTTCAATTATTACAAACATTATCAAACAGGTATTTAGCCTAAATGAATACCATGTTTACTAGAGGGCCATCACTTGTCAGTCGACTCGCGTTGGCCTTATTCGTTTCTGTTATCCTCATTTTTGTTGATCACAAATATGACGGTTTTGCTTCGGTAAAAGTCTATTTAAACTCTATTGTTAGCCCCCTTCAGTATATTGCCAGCTTACCTGGGCAAATGTTAAGTTCAGGGGCTGAAAAGTTTTCTACCCATAAAAAACTGCTCGAAGACAACCAGCAATTAACCCTGCAAGCGATGAAAATGTCTGAAAAGCTACAACGCTTCGATTTGTTAGCCGCAGAGAATGATCGTTTACGGGCATTACTTGGAGCGCCTGTTTCAGCCCCAATCCAGAAAATGGTAACCGAATTAATGGCGGTGGATAACAATCCATTTAGCTTACAAATTATCATTGATAAGGGAGCGATAAACGGGGTTTATGAAGGACAAACCGTACTGGATGACAAAGGTATTGTCGGGCAAATAATGGAAGTGGGTACTACCAATAGCCGAGTGTTGTTGTTGGCGGATATAACCCATGCTATTCCACTTAGAAACGCCCGTAATAATGTGCAGCTTATCGCCAGTGGGTCAGGGCAGTTTGATGAACTAATTTTGGAACATGTAGCCCACAGTGCTGATATTCAAGTAGGCGACTTACTCGTATCCTCAGGGTTAGGGAATATCTTTCCAGAAGGTTACCCGACCGCGACTATCACCTCCATCGTGCGTGATGAAAGTCGTCCATTTGCATTGGTTACAGCTACGCCCATAGCGCAGCTAGATAGATTGAGATATCTATTGTTGTTGTGGCCAGCAGATGCGCCAACACAACCTATAATGCCGCAATCTACGCCAACAGTGGAGGCCCAATGAAGCTGCGCAATTATGCAATTTTTCTGAGTATTATTATTGCGTTAATTTTGCAAATTGTTCCTATGCCTCTTACGGTTGAGCAATTTCGCCCTGATTGGGTTTTATTGGTGATGTCATATTGGGCATTAGCACTTCCGAATAGGGTTAATGTGGGAATGGCATTCATAGTCGGTCTGGTGTTAGATATTTTAATGGGAACCAGCCTAGGCGTGCATAGTTTTGCCTTGAGCATCAATATCTTTATTTTGGCGTCGAATTATCAACGTTTGCGAAATTACTCTTTGTGGCAGCAAGCGTTTATTATTGGAACTTTATCTGCGTTATATCACTTGGTCGTATTTTGGTTGCAACATCTACAGACTGATGTGAACTTCTTGTTTACCTACCTGTGGCCGGTTCTGACCTCTATGTTGATGTGGCCATGGATTTTTGGTCTGTTGCGTAAAGTCAGACGGCAATTCAGAATCACTTAAGGCCCCACATGTTATTGCTAGCATCTCAATCTCCGAGGCGAAAAGAGCTATTAAGTCAACTTGGCGTAAAATTTACTACACTAAATGTTGATATTGATGAAACTCAATTAGCAAACGAAGACTCTAATGATTATGTTATACGATTGGCTATTGAAAAAGCACAACAAGGTTGGCGTCAACATACGCAGGTGGATGGCGTTATAGGTGCCGATACTATTGTGGTTGTGGATAGTGGTAATCAAGAGCAAGTGTTAGGAAAGCCAGACAATTTTCAGCATGCTCGGCAGATGTGGCAGCAACTAAGTGATAGGCAACATAAAGTGAAGACCGCGGTTGCCCTAAAAAACCATTTAGGTACCGAACATTTTATAGTGGAAACTGCCGTTCGTTTCAAATTATTATCTGAAGCTGAAATGCAATGGTATTGGCAAACTGGTGAGCCGCAAGATAAGGCCGGAGCTTACGGAATACAGGGTTTCGCAGGGAATTTTGTAAAACATATCAATGGTAGTTATAGCGCAGTGGTTGGGTTACCTTTGTATGAGACCAGTGAATTAATTAAACAGGCAGGTATTAAGCTGTATGAGTGCTGAATTACTGATAAACGTAACCCCTTCTGAATCAAGAGTTGCTTTGATTGAGAATGGTATTTTGCAAGAAATTCATGTGGAACGTCACACCAAGCGTGGTTTGGTGGGGAATATCTATCGTGGCAAAGTGAGTCGGGTTTTACCTGGGATGCAGGCTGCTTTTGTGGATATTGGTTTAGATAAAGCTGCGTTTTTACATGCCTCTGATATTGCCTTCCACAATGAAGTTAGCGACGAAATGTCGACTACCTCAATTGCTAAAAAAGACATTCGAGACTTGCTACGAGATGGTCAAGACATAGTCGTACAAGTGGTGAAAGATCCTATTGGTACTAAGGGGGCTAGGCTTACTACAGATATCACTATTCCTTCCCGTTATCTGGTTTTTATGCCCAGTGTTGACCATGTTGGGGTCTCGCAGCGTATTGAAGATGAGGCAGAGCGCGAACGGCTGAAATCTTTAGTACAGGAATATTGCAGTGATGATGGCGGATTTATCCTTCGTACGGCTGCCGAGGGTGTGCAAGAAAAAGAACTTATCTCAGACGCAGAATTTTTAAAACGTTTATGGGCGAAAATTCAATCGCGCATGAAAGGTCGAAAAGGTAATGTTTTATACGAAGATTTGCCTTTAGCAAGACGAGTATTGCGGGATTTCGTGGGTACTCAATTAGACCGCATCAGAATCGACTCTAAATTATCATTTCAAGAGTTACAGCACTTTACCCAAGAATACGTTCCTGAGCTGAATAAATTGCTGGAATATTATCAGGGCGAACGCCCAATATTTGATTTGTATGATGTTGAAAATGAGGCGCAACGTTCATTGGAACGTCGTGTGGAATTGAAATCCGGTGGCTATTTGATCATCGATCAGACTGAAGCAATGACCACTATTGATATAAATACTGGTGCGTTTGTAGGGCACCGTAATCTCGAAGAAACCATTTTCAACACCAATATAGAAGCTACTCAAGCAATCGCCCGTCAACTTAGATTAAGAAATCTTGGTGGGATGATTCTAATCGACTTCATTGATATGAGCGACGAAGATCATAAACGTCGAGTAATGCACAGCTTAGAATCTGCCACCAGTAAAGATCGGGCTAAATCCAATATCCATGGATTTACCGCTTTAGGTTTAATCGAAATGACCCGTAAACGCACCCGAGAGAGTTTGGAGCATATATTGTGTGGCGAATGTCCAGTATGTAAGGGCAGAGGTTCAATTAAAACCGTAGAAACTATCTGTTTTGAAGTTATGCGCGAAATTGTGCGAGTTAACCGCGCTTATGACGCAGATAAATTTGTGGTTTATGCATCCCAAGCCGTCGCCGAAGCTTTAATGGGCGAAGAGTCCCATATGTTAGCTGAATTAGAGGTTTTTGTTTCTAAACAAATAAAGGTACAAACTGAATTGCTTTATAACCAAGACAAATTCGATGTGGTAATGATGTGAAACCCACTTCATTCTATGCCGCTTACGTAGTTAGAAAACTATGGACGCTAGCAGCTGTTCTGCTGGTGCTGGTGGCTGTGAGCCTAAGTGTTATCCGCTTTTCGTTGCCTTATATGGACGACCATAAGCACCGAATCGAATCTTGGCTAAGTAATCGTTATGGTATCAATCTAACTATTGGTCAACTCAGCGCAAATTGGGCCAAAAGTGGCCCTTCTTTGATACTCAAAGACATTAAACTTCAACAAGACGAACAATCTCCCATTGGTCTAGAAATTGAAGATACGCAAATCGAGATCGATTTTTGGGGCACCATAGTGGCCCGACAGATTCAATCCCGACGTTTTGAGTTAAGTGGCTTGGCGTTATCCGTTAATTTAGCGCGAATTCAAAGTTCAGAAAGCGAATTTCCAGTGGTTGATGCGCTGGAAGACTTATTTCTACAACAATTGCAGCGTTTTTCAATTAGTAATAGTGTGATTGATGTCACCACGCGCTACGATCAGCAATTAATTCAAATACAGCAATTGAGCTGGCTTAATAAAGACGACCGCCACCAAGGTTCAGGTTTATTGCGCGTGGTGGAGTTAGCCAATAATTCCACAACCTTTAGTCTCGATTTAGTCGGTAATAAAGATAATCTTAGTGGTACTTTTTACGCCCGCGGTGAAGAACTTGATATGTCACCTTGGCTAAACCAATTGATTCGTACCCAAAATCAGCTAACCCAAAGTAGGGGGAACTTTACATTTTGGGCTGAGTTGAAAGAAAATCGTATTGAAAACGTGCAAATGATGCTGAATAAAAGTGAGTTTTCATGGACCTCACCGGAAAGTCAGGTTGATGCCGCGATAGTTGGCGGAAGTATTCGTGGTGTGCCGGATGAACAGGGTTGGTTAATTAATATCGACGACCTGATTCTAGAATCTCGTCAACAAAGTTTATTAACCAGTTGGACGGGGCACATTGGCCGCAATGGGCTGACTCATTTCCAAACGACTACCCCGGTCAATATCCGTACCTTGTTGCCTGTATTGCCATTGGCATTTGATAAGGAAGCAATTGACTTCATCGAACAACTCAAACCCAATGCGCGAATTGATGATTTAGCCATTGTCTTCGGTAAGCAATTTTCAGCCAGCGCTAATTTCTCTAAAGTTAGCTGGAATCAAGTGGATGGGGTACCTGGAGTGACTAACGTTGCTGGCAGTTTTAGGATGTTTGATAACCTCGCTAAATTGTCTATTTCTGGTGCTGAAGGAGAGTTTTTAGCAGACAATACGTTAGACAAAAATCTCAGTTATCAATCTATCGATTTTGATGTTTTCCTCGATTGGCAACCGCGAGGAGTGGTGGTTGATATACCTAACTTCTCATTACAAGGTAGCGATTTAAACTTAGATCTGCAGATGGCCTTTGATAGCAAGGACAAACAACTGGATTTAATCGCTAATATCGGTGAGCTGAGCGTTGAACAGGCTAAAAATTTATTTCCTGATCACTACATGGGGCCTGAAACTAAAGCGTACTTACAGGGGGCAATGCGTAGCGGAGAGTTAGCTTCCACAAACGTGCTTTGGCAAGGTTCGCTTAGCCAGTTTCCGTTTGCAAATCACCAAGGTATATTTCAGATAAGTATTGACGTCAACGACAGCGAATTTAAGTTTGCACCTGACTGGCCAGCATTAACCGATTTGGATGTGGATTTACTATTTGAAAACAAAAGCCTGGCAATGTTAGCTCATAAAGGCAAATTGAAAAATGTCGCCCTATCTCAGTTATCGGCAGAAATTCCAGAGCTAAGCAATGGAGCCGTGCTAAATATTGACGCTAACGTGAGTGCACAAAGCGCAGATATAAATGAACTAATATTAGACAGTTTTTTGGCTAACAGTTTAGGCACTGTTTTAACCGAAGGCGTTAATGTTAGTGGAAAACTTCAAACCAAGTTAGATCTGCATATCCCCTTGTCAGGCAATAACGTTATGGCTAAAGGCCGAGTATCTTTGAACGGCAACCCAGTCTATTTACCTAGCCTTAATTTGAATTTTAAAAACATGGTGGGTGAGGTTTCATTTGCCAATGAAAAGGTTAATTTTAATGGTCTTAAGGGGGAATTGTTTGAGCAAAAAATCACTGCAAATTTCGACGGCTATTCGGATCCAAATGGGGCTTACAAAGCAGATATAGAAATTCAAGGTGATTGGGAGTTACAGCCGTTATTGCGGGATCACCAGCCGAGCATGAATAAGTATCTAGCTGGACATAGTGCGTGGCAGGCAAATACGCAACTAACTTTACATAAAGACACCTATGCTTATGAATTTGAGTTGGTGAGTAATTTACAAGGGGTGACATCAAGTTTACCTGCACCATTTAGCAAAAGCAGCGAGCAAGAAAAGCAGTTGTTCGTGACTGGGAACGGCGATAATCAAGCTTCTAATTTTAGTCTATCTCTCGGCGATTCTATTTCCTTTGAGGGGGTTCTACCCCATGAAACAATGCAGTTTTCTCGTGCGCATTTATCTATCGGTGAGAGTGAAACTTTGGCAATGGGGCTGGGGTTTAGTATCTCGGCAAAAGTAAAAGACACTGATTTTGACGCTTGGTATCAAGCTATTTCAACCTTAATAAGTGATTTACCAAGTGGCAATGACCGTCCTATATTAACTGCGCCTCAACGAGTTTATGTCAATGCCGAAACCATGATTGTAGCAGGACAAAAAATCAATCAATTAGAGTTAGTGGCCAAGCACTCTAGCGATGACTGGTTACTGGAGTTCAATGCGGATCAGATTCGAGCCAAAGTCACCTTATATGATGATTGGTTGAACCGCGGTGTTGATATAAAAGCTGATTTTATTGATTTAGCTCAGTGGCATGAAGGTGAGGAAAGTGCCATATCGCAAGCCCCGATGCTGCAAAACTTACCGCCCGTTAGTTTCGATTGTAAGAGCTGCAAATTGTTTGGCAATGATTTAGGGAAAGTCGATTTTTCACTATCTAGAGCCCCCACAGGTATGCAAATTGACAATCTGAGGTTTAATAACAGCAATGGTATTTTATATGCTAGCGGTGACTGGTTTATTAGTGAACAAGGTTCAAGTACCGACTTGAAAGGTGAACTCAGCAGTCCTGATTTTGGTGCTTTACTCAAAGGGTTTGGTTTTGATTCGGGGATTAAAGACTCTAAAGCAAACTTTAAGTTTAATTTAAACTGGCAAGATGCCCCTCACAAGTTTTCGTTATCAAGCCTCGGGGGTAACATTGATTGGCGATTAACTGACGGTTATTTATCTGATGTGAGTGATAAAGGCTCTCGTATTTTTAGTATATTGAGTCTGCAATCGTTAGTTAGAAAGTTGAGTTTGGACTTCAGAGATGTATTTGCAAAAGGGTTTTTCTACGACAAAATGGGTGGCTCCATGCAAATAGTCGACGGCAAAGCGGAAACCCAAGACGTGGTAATCGACGGTGCTGCAGGGGAAATGTTAATTGCAGGTTACACTGACTTATCCACGAAGGAGTTGAATTACCGCATTGAGTTTACGCCGAACGTGACGTCAAGTTTACCCTTGTTAGTGTATTGGATGGTAAATCCTGCTACCGCGATTGCGGCGCTGGCGATTGATCAAGTTCTCACCGAGGCCAAAGTCATCTCCAATGTGAAATATTCAGTAACCGGTACTTTGGATGAACCGATACTGACAGAGTTGGATAGAAAAAGTAAAGAAGTTGCGTTACCCGCAAGAAATACGCCCATAGAACTCGATGATGAAGATATTCCTCCTCAGGTTCTTCCCGAAGAGAGAGTTAATTTGCAAATCAATGATACGAGAGGATAGTAATGGCCAATTTAGTCGCATGTCAGTTAGTTTCAAGTCCAGATGTATCGGTCAATCTACAACACGTTGAACAATATATTGCTCAGCAGCAACCTGGTGACTTAATTGTATTGCCGGAATGTTTCGCGTGTTTTGGGGCTGGTGATGCTGCGTTATTGTTAATTGCAGAGGAGCTTGGAGAAGGTGCTATTCAAGAAGCTTTGTCGGCAATGGCTAAAAAATACAAAGTTTGGTTGGTTGCCGGAACTATGCCAATTACTACTTCGAAATCAGGTAAATATACAGCGACCTGCCTAATTTTTGATGATACTGGGCGACGTGTAGATGATTATCAAAAAATCCATTTGTTTGATGTCCAAGTTGAAGATGGCACCCGCAATTATCTTGAATCCAAATATACCCAAGCTGGTGACAAACTTGTAGTCGTTGATTCACCTTTCGGCAAAATTGGTGTGGCTGTATGTTATGATATCCGCTTTGCTGCCATGTTTGTCGCTATGGGCGAGATTGACGTATTAGTGTTACCCAGCGCTTTCACCCGCGCAACGGGGAGAGCTCATTGGGAGCCTCTATTAAAAGCCAGAGCCATAGAAAAACAATGTTATTTGGTTGCAGCTAATCAAGGCGGTATCCATGCCAACGGTCGCGAGACTTACGGACATTCTTGCGTGATTTCTCCTTGGGGGGAAATCTTATCTGAGATAGAAACAGGCAGTGGCGCAGTCAGTGCTAAGTTTGATCCCAGCGAAATCAGTAGAATTCGCACTAACATGCCAGTTCAGCAACATAATCAATTCAGGAGTTACCTTGTCTAATTTGGTCGAAGAAAATTTATTATATGCAGCAGATTTAGATCCCAATAAGGTCGTATCCGCCTTAAATCTGATTTGTCAGCATCAAAATGATTTTGCCGATATTTATTTTCAATCTAGTCAGCATGAAAGTTGGGTATTGGAAGACGGAATAATTAAAGACGGTAGCTATAATATTGAAAAAGGCGTAGGTGTGCGCGCAGTTAGCGGTGAAAAAACCGGTTTCGCCTACTCTGATGATATTAGCCAAGAAGCGTTGACTAAAGCGGCAAAAGCATCTCGCAGCATCGCAAGTACTGGAGGTAGTTTCAATGTTGCTGCCAGCGCACCCAAACAATCATCTGCAAGGTATTTTGCTGAGAATCCCATCCTTGGTATGCAAGAACATCAAAAAATCACCTTATTGCAGGATGTTGATAAATATATTCGAGATAACGAGCCCTTAGCTACCCAAGTCGTTGTGAGCATTAGTGGGGTGTATGAAGAAGTATTAATTGCTGCTACAGATGGCACTTTTACTACCGACATACGGCCACTTATTCGACTTAATTGTTCTATCTTAATTGAAAACAATGGAAGAAGAGAGCGCGGTAGTGCCGGTATGGGTGGACGTTATGGATACCAATATTTCTTACAATCTGATGGGGATAAAACGCGTTATCAAGTACTAGCTGATGAAGCAATCCACATGGCCAGAGTAAACATGCAGGCAATTGATGCCCCCGCAGGTTTGATGCCTGTTGTTTTGGGAGCTGGCTGGCCGGGCGTATTATTGCACGAAGCTGTAGGGCACGGTTTAGAAGGTGATTTTAATCGTAAGGGTGCTTCAACTTTTAGTGGAAAAATGGGACAACAAGTCGCCGCTAAAGGGGTAACTGTAGTTGACGATGGAACTTTGGCTGACCGCCGTGGTTCATTATCCGTTGATGATGAAGGTACACCAACACAACGAAATGTTTTGATTGAAGACGGTGTTTTAACCGGGTATATGCAAGACAAATTAAATGCTAGATTGATGGGTGTTAATCCTACAGGAAACGGACGTAGAGAGTCCTATGCTCATCTTCCTATGCCGCGAATGACGAATACCTTTATGTTAGAGGGGCAATATAGCCCTGAAGAGATTATTAGTAGTATCGACAAAGGGGTTTATGCGCCTAACTTTGGTGGTGGGCAGGTAGATATCACATCGGGTAAGTTTGTATTCTCGACCTCAGAAGCATATTTGATTGAAAATGGCAAAATTACCACTCCAATCAAAGGCGCAACGCTAATTGGCAATGGCCCTGAAGTAATGCAAAAAATTTCGATGATAGGTAATAATTTGAGCCTAGACAAAGGCGTTGGCGTGTGTGGTAAAGACGGTCAAAGCGTGCCGGTAGGCGTTGGTCAGCCCACCCTTAAAGTCGACGAATTAACCGTAGGCGGAACCGCCCTATAACATGGGCTCCAATCAATCTAGCGGGCTGTTGTAGCATGGGCTTCAGGCAATGGAATGATCAATCAATCTAGCGGGCTGTTGTAGCATGGCCTTCAGGCCATGGAATGATCAATCAATCTAGCGGGCCGTTGTAGCATGGCCTTCAGGCCATGGAAGGTTCAGTCAATCTAGCGGGCTCTGTAGCATGGCCTTCAGGCCATGGAATGATCCATATCCTGCGCGGGGCTAAAGCACCCGCCTACAGGAGGAATGATCCATATCTTGCGCGGGGCTAAAGCAACCGCCTACAGGAGGAATGATCCAAATTTTGCGCGAGGCTAAAGCAACCGCCTACAGGAGGAATGATCCATATCTTGCGCGGGGCTAAAGCAACCGCCTACAGGAGGAATGATCCAAATCTTGCGCGGGGCTAAAGCACCCGCCTACAGGAGGAATGATCCAAATCTTGCGCGAGGCTAAAGCACCCGCCTACAGGAGGAATGATCCAAATCCTGCGCGGGGCTAAAGCACCCGCCTACAACATTTCTTTTAAATATTGGAATAATTCACGTGCGGCTTTGGGGGGCTTATTTAGTTCTTGCTGTTTTTTAGCCTGACGAGAATATTGTCTTAACTTTTGGCGATCTAGTTCTGGGTGCTCGTTGATTAACACATCAATGCCTCTATCACCCTGCAATACTTTGTCTCGCGCTTCTTCTACATGATGGAACTTGCCAGTTTGTTGGCGATGAGCTAATTGCAACTGATCTAGAGCTAACTGGATAGGCTGGGTATCTCGATGCCGCATCAGCTTACCAATTAGTTGTAATTGACGGCGGTAACCATCTTTCTTCTTATTGATTCTACGAGCTAGTTCAACTGCTTCGGTTAACTCTTCATCCATAGGGATTTTAGATAATGAAGCCGCACCTAGCTCAACTAGTGCTTCCCCCAATTTTTGAATAGCAAGACTTTCCTGCTTAAGTTGGGTTTTGCTTTTAATTTCTTGTTCTGGGCCGTTTCCGGTAAAATTCGTATCGCTCATGATAATGTCTTTAATGTTACACTATGCCAATTGTAACCCAGCTAATAGCGCACAGCATTAAAAGTTGTGCATAGAAAGTGAGTCTTATATGCAAATGGAGCAACAATTAGCCCAAATTCAACAAGCAGTTGAAGACGTTTTGGCATTGGCTAAGCAGAAAGGGGCCAGTCATGCAGAAGCTAGCATGTCGAAAGTTGAGGGGATTTCCGTATCCACTCGGTTAAAAGAAGTAGAAACAGTTGAATTCACCAACGATGGTGGTTTAGGTATCAGTGTTTATTTTGGTCAACGTAAGGGCAGTGCATCAACTGCAGATTTGAGTATAAATGCGCTGACTTTAGCAGTAGAAAAAGCCTGTGAAATTGCTAAGTACACCAGTGAAGACCCCTACTCAGGTCCTGCTGATGAGGCTTTAATGGCCTATGACTATCCAAACTTGGATATGTACCATCCGATTGAACTCGATACGCAACACGGGATTCAGCAAGCTATTTTAGCCGAAGAGGCAGCCTTGGGCTTCGACCCTAGAATTACCAATTCAGACGGTGCTTCATACAACGCTAATATTGGTATGAAGGTGTATGGCAATAGTCATGGGTTCATTGGTGGTTATCCAAGTAGTCGCTACAGTTTAAGTTGTGTCGTTATCGGAGAAGATAACGGTGATATGCAGCGCGACTATAGTTATACCGTTAATCGTCAAGCCGATTTGATGACGCCTGCCGCACAAATCGGAAAAGAAGCCGCAGAATTTACTCTAAGCAGACTAAATGCGCGTAAATTGAAGACGGCTAAAATACCGGTTATTTTTCATCGTGATGTCGCTGCGGGTCTACTTGGCCATTTTGTTAGTGCTATTAGTGGCGGCAGCTTGTTCCGGAAGTCATCTTTTTTGCTCGACAGTTTAGGTAATCAAGTTTTACCTAGCTGGTTTGAAATACTCGAACGTCCGCATATTAAATCGGGGCTTGCCAGCTCACCTTTCGATAATGAAGGTGTTAAAACTGAAGATATGACTATAGTGAGTCAGGGTGTATTGAACCATTATCTTTTAACCAGTTACTCGGCGAGAAAGATGGGGATGCAGACTAATGGCCATGCTGGTGGTATTCATAATTGGTTGATTAAACATACTGGCCACTCTGATGATGCATTATTAAAGGAAATGGGAACAGGCTTGTTAGTCACTGAACTAATGGGCCAAGGCGTGAATATCGTTACTGGCGATTATTCTCGAGGTGCGGCTGGCTTTTGGGTTGAAAATGGAGTGATTCAATATCCCGTTCACGAAATAACCATTGCTGGTAACTTAAAAGACATGTTGATGAACATTTCTGCCGTTGGTTCTGTGGCTGAAACTCGAGGAAGTATCCACACAGGATCTATCTTAGTAAGTGAAATGCAACTCGCTGGCAGTTAAAGCACTATTTGAATCGATTGTATGTCATCTAACATTCTGCTTTCTAAACGGAAAAAGTTAGGTAAATTTGCGTTTAATTAGTGACCATTAGCGATTCATCAGATAGTAAAAAAGGGCTTAATAAGCCCTTTTTTACGGTGTCTAATACGTCAAATTGAAACGATTACATGTCAACGGTGCCGCAGAAGCGGTAGCCTTCTCCATGAATGGTTACAATCAAATCTTCTGAGTTGACTTCTGATTCGAAGTGCTTACGTATACGACGGATTGTTACGTCAACAGTACGGTCATTAGGACGCAATTCACGACCTGTCATTTCCATTATCAACTGCTCTCTTGTTAGGATTTTTCCAGGGTTACTTAGGAACAAGTGTAACGCGCGGAATTCACTACGAGGGAGACGGAATTCGTTTTGGCTAGGAGATATTAGACTGCGACTATCACCATCTAAAATCCAACCATTAAAGCTTACGCGACTTGGAAGATCGTCATCTTCATTGTTGCTGAGCGTTCTATTCAAAAGATTTCGCGCTCTAATCGTTAGCTCTCTAGGGTTGAATGGCTTAGTTAAATAATCATCCGCGCCGATCTCTAATCCTAAAATACGGTCAACATCGTTATCTCTGCCGGTTAAGAATATCAAACCGACATTTTTGCGATCTCTGACTTCACGAGCAAGTATCAGCCCATTCTTTCCAGGTAAATTTATATCCATAACAACTAGGTTAATGTTGTTATTTTCGAAAAAATCATGCATTTCGCTGCCATCTTCAGCTTCGAATACATTATAACCTTCAGCTTCAAATAAGCTTTTCAAAGTAGTCCGTGTTACTACTTCATCTTCAACAATTAGTATATTGGGCGTCATTGTTTTTATCCGTTTTATTTCAATATATTTAGTTTAACAGAAAATATCTATAAATCAGGCTATTATCCAGTGAAATTTGCATACTTTAGTAGTCTTGCACTAAACTTTATGGGAGAATCGGCATACTGCTCTTTATTTACGTAAATCCTTATCTTGTCGTACTCTTCAATAAGGCTAAGCAATCCCCCGTTTTTAATAAAAGATATAGTTTCTCCAATAGTGACAATAGATAAGCTTGTTTGTTTCAAATCTTTGTATAAAGTTTTGGACTCGCTCGACTTATCGACAAATATATAGTTACAGCCTTGTTCAATAGCAGTAGGTAGAGAGTCTACTTGTTGGAGCTGTATCTGTTTTTTATTATGATTCAGTAAATCTGATTCATTTAGCATTAAATAGTGTTTTTGAGACTCTTGCTCTATTAAACAAAACTTTAAACTCATGAAAGACTGTTGCCACTTCGAATAGTTGACCACATGTAAAAAGAAGGTGGAACGAATTGACGTTGCGGACACTTCAAAATCATTGTTGTGCGCATAAACAATAGTGCTCCATGTCACAGTGATGAAAATAATTATTCTCAAAATCATAATTTAAGAACCCTTTGCCAAAGTTTTTGGGTCGATTATTCTCACCGGAAAAAGGATTGTAAATTCAACACCTTTATCTACTTCGCTGGTGATGGTGATAGAACCATTCAGTGCTTGGGTAATTAAGTTGTAGACCAAATGCATTCCCAAACCACTGCCACCTTGTCCACGTTTAGTGGTCACAAATGGATCAAAAATCCGCTTCCTTAGTGGTTCTGGAATGCCTTTGCCATTATCCACATAGCGTATTTTTATTTTATTTTCTGAAACTAAATCAATATATATGTCGATTTTACCTTCATCCATAAATTCAAAGCCATGAGTGATTGAGTTCATCACTAAATTCATAATAATCTGATTAATTGGTCCGGCTTTGGTTTCAATATATAGGTCGTTTGGACAATGAACACTTATTACGTGTTTATATTTTTTAAGTTTAGGGCGCATGGACATCAAAATCTCATCCAGTAATTGCGCAAAGGCAAATACACGATTGCTTTCACTTGATTGATCAACAGCTACTTGTTTAAAGCTGGAGATAAGCTCTGCAGCTCGATTCAAATTGCGATAGATAATGCTCAGGTTTTCTTGTCCCTCAGAAATAAACTTCGAGAGCGTACTGGCTTTTAATGTTTTTGCTTCGAATTCACTTTCAATATGATTAAGCCTATCTAGCATCATTGTTGAGGCTGTTACCCCGAGTCCAATCGGTGTGTTAACTTCATGTGCTACGCCTGCAACCATGTCCCCTAAAGAAGCCATTTTTTCGTTTTGGACCATTTGTCGTTGGAACTGATGAAGTTTTTCTAAGGTTTCAATTAGTTCTTGATTCGCTGCTTTTAAGGCTACAGTTCGCAGTTGCACCTTTTCCTCTAGACTGGCATGCAATTTTCGCTGTTCTTGTTCGGCAAAATCTCGTTCTTTTAGATAGTGCTGAGTACGATCTAGCATATCGTTAAATGCAGACCCAAGAATATCTAGCTCTTTGATGTTGGTACTCTCGGCTCGACCTTTGTAATCTCTTTGTCTGGAAATACGCTGAACTAAAGTGGCTAAATTAATTATTGGGTTTGCCAGTGTTTTTTGTAAACGTAGTGTCAGCAGGTAACAAATTATCAATATAATGAGTAACGCGGCGAAGGTGGTGACAATGGAACTGGAAATCAATTGGTTTAAAATATCTGCCGATACGCGCAAATACACGTAACCGATAATCTTATCGTCTAATTTAATTGGTTTAATAAATTCGAATTTGTTATCTGTTTGAACTGGCGTTTTAAAGTCCTCAATGTGCTTCCACATTGGTGGCGTTCGAGCTTGGTCCGGACGGTTGTAACTGGTGAAGTAAGTGGGATTTTGCCCTTCAACTACTCTGTAAATATGCACAGCTTCAATGAATGTGGCAGCTTTTAATATTTGTAAATTTTCTTCCTCTATTAAATCATCATCAAATTCTAAACTCGAGATTGCATTGTTACTGATAATTTCAGCATAAATGATAACTTGTTGAATGAGTTCATTTTTGTAATTAGTAATTTGATTGATTAATGAAATGCTAGAGGTAACAACAAGCGCCGATGTTGTGATGGCCATTACCACCCAAACAATCAGGGTTTTTAAAGATAAATTTTTTCCGCCTGTTAGCATATAGTTAATCTGCTTCTTATGATGGCAAGTCTGCTGCTAGGGATAATAGTGATATAAATTGTTTAAAAAGAAAACACTTAGGCTCATAAAAGTGGAAAGAATTATAGGCCAAGGGCTAAATATGTGTTTTTCACTATTTTCGAATTATTTCAAGTAAGGTTTTTTCGTCAATATTCAATTTCACAGAGGCTCTGGTTAAAGACACTATCTGGTCTACCTTGCCGGCATCATCAGTAGCGGGTATGCGCAAAGAGTCAAAGTCGGCCATACAAATACACAAAATCTCTCCTTCTTTGATCGCAAACTGCGGTACATCAACAGGCGAGCGTTTGTACAAAATATTCGGGCAAACACTAGTGCGTTCAGGCAGTTGAATGCATTTTTCTGGCAAACTATCTTGTGCATTAACTGAATAGCTAATGCACCAGAGAAGCGACAGAGTCAGTAAAATACTGTTAAAACGACCTGAGGTAATAGTTGTTAGCATGACTGATAAAGCGCCTCATATTCTAAGGCTGCTTGATGCCAAGTAAATCGAGTATTCATACCGCGTAGTTTCATTTCATTAAAGCTATCTGGGTATTCGTAGTAATGCAACAGAGCTCGGTAAATACAACCAAGCAACGCCGAACTGTCTGGGTGTTCAAATACGAAGCCTGTGGCAATATCCGGCTGATGAATAACGTCAATAACCGTATCTTTCAATCCACCCACGGCTCGAACGATAGGCAAGGTGCCATATGCCAAACTATACATTTGATTCAAGCCGCAAGGCTCAAACAAAGAAGGCATTAGGAAGAAATCGCTGCCAGCTTCCAACAAGTGAGCCAATTCAACACTGAATGTCTCAATGAAAATAAATTTGTCTGGATGTATTTGGGCATGTCTATGCAGCACTTCACTTATTGAAGGGTCGCCTGTTCCAACAATTAAAAGTTGTACATTGTGTTGCAATAAATCTTCTAAAATTGGCAGTATATAACCAAAACCCTTTTGTTCGGTTAGACGACAAACCATACCAATTAATGGCACATTAGGTTTTTGTTCGAAGCCAGAGGTTTCCTGCAATTTTCGTTTACATTCGGTTTTCCCTGCTGGGTTATTTACGTCAAAATTCGCAGGAATGTACTTGTCGGTGGCTGGATCCCATTGACTGTAATCACATCCATTTAAAATACCTGACACATCTTTTCTTCGCGCAGTAAATTCATTGTAAAGCATGTGGCTACCTAAGGTAGTTAACAGCTCAACCGCATAATTTGGGCTTACCGTATTAATTTTATCGGCGTAGCGAATCCCAATTCTAAGAAAGTTTAATGCGTCTCCGTCGAGCTGGTTATGTAACTCAGAATGATTGCTTACATAAGGAATTTGATCGATACGATGAGTACCGTGAAAAGCGCCGTTGTGGATGGTTAGAATGCATTTGCTGTGTTCAAAAAAGCCGCTGTTGTCGGTCTTCAAAAAATACGGTGTTAAGGCAGTATGCCAATCGTTACAGTGCACGATGTTAGGCTGGAAATCGATGGCTCGGCTAGTCGCTAAAGCAGCATCAGCAAAAAATGCGAAACGTTGCGCATTGTCGGCAAAAGCGTGATAGCCGTCAGTGTAAAAACCATCCCGATGAAAGTATTCGGGGAAGTCCACAGCAAAAACCGGTACATCTTGAATATGTAATTGACGGACGTTGAATGAATAGGTTTTGTTACCTGAAACAATACCTTGAGAAGCGACTATGGGCGCATCGAACTTATCTGCTAATAGCTTGTAATAGGGCATCACTATGATGACATCATGACCTAGTTTTTTAAGCTCGATTGGCAATGCTTTAGCCACGTCGGCCAAACCACCTGTTTTAGCTAAGTCTTCTACTTCGGATACTACAAAAAGAATCTTCAATATTTATCTCTCCAATTCATAAACTTGAGAATAAAGTAACTATTACTTTAAACTGAGTAGCAGGTTACATGACGACCTGAGTGTCTAGCAAGTGGCACCCAAGAGTAGGTGACCAACTCAGTTACTTAGATAAATGGGTTATATAAATAACTGTATTCTATTTTTGCGCTCTGTAAAGGTTAAATTTAGAAGTTTGTGCCACTGTTGAGACCATTGGCAACGAACCTTTAATTATATCTGGATAGGGTAAAAAGCGATTAGCCACCAACATTAATGTGCCTTTTGGAAGTAACGCGAACTTCACTTCTTTGATAAATTTGTCGGTTACACTATAGTCAGTTTTAATCCCAGTATGAAACGGAGGATTGGTTAATACTGTGTTGAATTTGTGGCTAATTTCAGCCAATCCATTTGAAGCAATAACATTAGCTTTGAGATTATTGGCCGACAAACTTAGTTCGCTACAGTAAGTTGCCAAAGCGCTTACATCACATAGTGTCAGCGTAATCTCAGGATTGATTTTTGCTGCAAAACAACCAATGACCCCCGAACCAGATGCAAAATCTAGTACTTTTCCTGTTAGCTTTTCAGGTAGGTTTTCAATCAAAAGTTGGCTAGCAGGATCGAGTGCACCTGTATTAAAAATCCCAGGTAAAAAGGCAATTTTGCATACTACGTCATTTACCTGAATATCTTTGTATTGAACAAATTTGGTGATGTCAAAACTGTGTTTTTCTTCAATGTAAGCGCAATATAAACTGCAATGGCGAGCCGAATCGATTTTGTTTATTCGTTGGGAAACTTTAGCAAACAATTTATCAGCACTCTTGATGCCGGATTTATTTTCCCCAACCAAAAAGATATTTCCAGATGGTTTGACGCATGCAGCCATATTGGCAATTAACAGGGCGGCGTGCTCTTTCGACTTAGGCATGTAAATCACAGCCCCGTCAAACAACTCACTGTTTGGCTTTTCGGGGTTTTGATTATGGTTTAGCGCAACAGGATAATGTGCAGAAAATAAATGTTTATTATTTTTCGGACATTGTTGAAATACGTCATAAAATTGATGGAAACCAAAAATATTTGGATTATCTAATGCTGAGAAAATGTCTGCTTCAGGAGGGTTAACAAACAGCCACCTACCTTCTGCAAATTGCTCTTTATTACGCACAAGCACTTGGCTTGTGGTCGATAACATTAGTTCACCCTCGCAAACATCAGATCCCAAACGCCGTGTCCTAGGCGATGGCCACGCTGCTCAAACTTTGTCAGTGGTCGGTTATCTGGTCGCGGGACATAATCTTGGCTTTCCGATAAGTTTTTGAAGCCTTCTGCTGATTGCATCACTTCAAGCATGTGCTCTGCATAATTCTCCCAATCGGTTGCCATGTGGAACACACCATCTATTTTCAATTTAGAACGAAGTTTCTGAACAAAATCAGGCTGAATGATGCGACGCTTGTGATGACGTTTTTTGTGCCATGGATCAGGGAAAAACAACTGTAGGCGGTCGATACTTTCATCGGCAATACAATCTGCCAATACTTCTACTGCATCATGCTCGTAAACACGTAAATTAGTTACGTTTTGTTCGTGGGCATCAGCCATACATGTACCTACACCTGGTCTGTGCACCTCAATTCCAATAAAATCTTTGTCTGGTTCATTGGCAGCCATTTCAACCAAAGATTTACCCATACCAAAACCAATTTCCAAAACAACCGGAGCAGCGCGTCCAAATACTTGTGTAAAGTCCAATTTTCCGTCTGCATGGAGTAAACCCATTGTTGGCCAAAACTCTTCAAGGGCTTTAGCTTGGCCCTTAGTCAAACGACCTTCTCGCTTAACAAAGCTACGTACTTTTTGAACGTATACGCCTGCTGCTTCGGCTTCTTCTTGAGTTTTAAACTGGCTCATGCAAATGTTGTCTCTTATCTAAAAATTGTTTTTCTAAAATGGGGCGGCATTTTACCTCAGAATGAATACCTGCACTAGCGCAAACCTAGCATTTAGCCATGCCGTGGTGATTTAATGGGGGAAACCAAGCTAGAATAATAACTTGTGCAAGTGCTTCGCGATTAAATCAGGTTCAGCCAATAGCATCATGTGTCCAGTGCCATTGATGAGATTAAAATCTGCATTGGCTAATGAATTGGCAAAATCTTCAATTGCTTGAGCAGGTGCTACTTGGTCCAATTCTGCTGCTATAAAATGAATCGGAAAGGTACTTGTTTTCAATTTCGGCGATAGGTCAGGCCTTGGCGTCGTTGATTGAACGTGTGCTTTCAATACGCTAGGGCCAAGATCACTTTCCATGTCTTTTACTATCTCAACTAAATCTGCGTTTCTCATTTCAGTTTGAGTGAAAAAGTGTGCAAGTCTGGCTTGGTTCATGGTTACCGATTTTTTGTCATCTATCATTTTTATCAGCATTTTACGCTGCTGAACTTCTTGTGCGCTGAGGCCGTCAGGACAGTAACCAATTAAGGTTAAAGAGGCTACCTTATCTGGGAATTGCAAGGCGGTTAAAGCCGCAATATAGCCGCCCATGGAAAAGCCGACTAAATGAACCTTTTGCTCAAAGCTGTTTATACGGTCACTGCTCAATGCCTGCATTTGTTCTAATGTATCGGCCCACTGCAAAGGCACATAACTACGTTGGGCAAGATTCAGTTTTTTCCATAAAGGGATCCAAATACGCTCATCACACAAAGTTCCAGGAAAAAAAATAGTAGGGGTGGTTATTTCTAGCATCATTAATCTATTTCAATAAAATTCTAGTATGATCATAACAAACCCGATGCGTTAAAACCGCAAAATCAATTCAAGGTATTATGCAAAGTCCAACTACTGACTCGACGTTTAGTCAAAAATTACTGAACTGGTACCATCAAAATGGTAGAAAAGATCTGCCGTGGCAGCAGCAGAAGACCCCCTATCGAGTTTGGGTGTCAGAAATTATGTTGCAGCAAACTCAGGTTAAAACCGTGATTCCTTTTTATCAGCGCTTTATGCAACGCTTCCCCGATGTGATTGCTTTAGCCAACGCGCCTATTGATGATGTGCTGCATCTTTGGACTGGATTAGGATATTACGCTAGAGCCAGAAACCTGCATAAAGCAGCGCAAACATTACGTGACCTTAACGCCGGCGTATTTCCTGAGACACTCGAGGGAATGGTAGCGTTATCGGGTATAGGGCGTTCCACTGCCGGTGCTGTATTGTCCATCGCCAATGGCAAACATGTGAGTATTTTAGATGGCAACGTTAAGCGTGTTCTTACCCGTTATTTTGGAATCCATGGGTGGCCAGGGAGCAAGGCCATTGAACAACAATTATGGGAGTACGCTGATGACCTTACCCCAGCCAAAGATACAGGATTGTATACACAAGCTATTATGGATTTAGGTGCGACTCTATGTACACGGTCTAAACCTAATTGTGATGCTTGCCCTGTGCAAACCACTTGTTTGGCGTTTGCCCAAGGTACACAAGCTGAACTGCCCACTAAAAAGCCTAAAAAAACCACTCCAGTGCGAACCACGGTAATGTTGCTACCTGTTTGGCGAGATCAAGTACTTGTGTATAAACGACCAAGTTCAGGTATTTGGGGAGGCCTATTTGGTTTATATGAAGCTGACACTTTGCAAGACGCCGAATCCAAAGCACAAAGTTTAGCCTTAGGTGATATCCAAATTGAACAACTCGCTCAATTCCGACACACTTTTAGCCACTTCCATCTAGACATCAAACCGCTATTGATGCACCTCAAAAAACCACCCACTTTGAGAGTCGAAGAACAAGAAACCCTTTGGTATGATTTAAATTCACCGCCAAAAGTAGGATTAGCAGCGCCAACCATTAAACTTTTTAGTACACTACGCAAAAATCTTTAATAGAACATTTGGGATACATTGATTATGAGCAGAACGGTTTTTTGTCAAAAACTACAAAAAGATGCCGATGGACTGGACTTTCAACTATATCCGGGGGAATTAGGCAAAAAGATTTATGACAATATTTGCAAAGAAGCTTGGGCAGACTGGCAAAAGAAACAAACCATGCTGATTAATGAAAATAAACTCAATATGATGCAACCCGAAGCGAGAAAGTTTTTAGAAGAGCAAATGGTTGGGTATTTGTTCGAAGGCAAAGAGCCAGATATCGAAGGATACGTTCCACCTTCTGCGTAAAGTAATCTAAAATAATGCTTAAATAGAAGTCGATTTGCTGAGTTTTCGAACAAACAGCGCTTAAAACTAAAAATTTATTAAAAATCGGTTGACTTGATAGCCAAGAATCCGTTTAATACGCACCCACGGCGCTACCAAGTATACTTTTTAGTGTTGTGATTTGACCAAAAGTCAGTGCCTCGATAGCTCAGTTGGTAGAGCAGCGGATTGAAAATCCGCGTGTCCCTGGTTCGATCCCGGGTCGAGGCACCATTTATTCCAAGAGCCCTGCATGAAAATGCGGGGCTTTTTCGTTTTAGGTTGAAATCGAACCAGTGCCACGGGTCGTGTCCCGCTGCTGCGCGTGCGTCTCGATCCCGGGTCGAGGCACCATTTATTCCAAGAGCCCTGCATGAAAATGCGGGGCTTTTTCGTTTTAGGTTGAAATCGAACCAGCGCCACGGCTCGTGTCCCGCTGCTGTGCGTGCGTCTCGATCCCGGGTCGAGGCACCATTTATTCCAAGAGCCCTGCATAAAAATGCGGGGCTTTTTCGTTTTATGTTGAAATGAACCAGTGCCACGGGTCGTGTCCCGCTGCTGCGCATGCGTCTCGATCCCGGGTCGAGGCACCATTTATTTCAAGAGCCCTGAACAGAAATGTTCGGGGCTTTTTCGTTTTGGGATTCAAATCGAACCAGCGCCACGGCTCGTGTCCCGCTGCTGCGCGTGCGTCTCGATCCCGGGTCGAGGCACCATTTATTCCAAGAGCCCTGCATAAAAATGCGGGGCTTTTTCGTTTTAGGTTGAAATGAACCAGTGCAACGGGTCGTGTCCCGCTGCTGCGCGAGCGTCTCGATCCCGGGTCGAGGCACCATTTATTCCAAGAGCCCTGCATGAAAATGCGGGGCTTTTTCGTTTTAGGTTGAAATCGAACCAGTGCCACGGGTCATCAAAGATAGAACATGACAAGCTAGCAAGCTGAGTAACGGTGGAGATTGTTGTTGTGTTTATCAATATGCTTATTTAGTGCGGATGAGCCGCTTTATCAGCTAATCAATGTGAGTAACTTGTTGTTTTATAGAAGCCTACGGGGACTGCGGCTTTTTAAATTATGCGTGCTGACCCCGTTAACAATGATTACCCTCTTTTATGTTTTAATTGCTTTTTACTAAAGCAGCTAAACGGCCTGTGACTTCACCAAACTCAGCAAGAGTTTCATCGAATATTTGTTTAATCGATTTTGTTTCTTTAATGCGCCCTGCAACTTGTCCTGTTAAGGCGATTCCTGCCTCTAGATCGCCACCAAAGTATACCGCTTGTGTGTCTTGGAATTCGCTGAAAATACTTGGTGAACCTTCCTCTAAAATCCGAGTTGAGCGTTTGGTGCGCAGTGCTCTTAACGCTGGTCCTGGACCTTTGCGGTTTAAAAACAGTGTGTCAGTTGAGTCAGCGGCAATAATCGCATCTTTCCAGTTTTGATGAACTGGACTTTCTGTTGCACTTAAGATGCGAGTACCCATAAGAACGCCGTCAGCACCAAGTGCAAAGGCGGCTGCCATACTACGACCGTCCATAATGCCGCCAGCAGCGACTATAGGCACGTTTACCGCTTCACAAACTTGCGGTATCAATACCATGCTAGAAACGTCGTCAGCGTTTTTGAAACCACCCCCTTCACCACCTTCTACAATAAGCCCATCGACTCCAGCTTCTATTGCTTTTAATGCACCCTTCAAATTTGGAACAACGTGAAACACGGTTAAGCCAGCCTCTTTGAGTTTATTTGTGTATTTGGTAGGATCGCCAGCAGATGTGGTAACAAATTTAATGCCTTGATCAATAATAAAGTCGAGAATATTCGGGTCGCGCACAAACGCTTGAGCAATGTTCACTCCAAAGGGTTTATCTGTCAGGTCGCGCATTTTTAAAATTTCTTCTCGAATGGCATCCAATTCACCTGAACTCGTCTCAATAATGCCCATACCGCCTGCATTTGAAACCGCTGATGATAACTGTGAGCGTGCTATCCACCCCATCGCCGCTTGTATGATAGGTTTTTCAATACCGAGCATATCTGTGATGCGTGTTTTGATTACAATATTAGTCATATCTTTCCTCTGAAATGAATCACGAATAGGGTAGTTGGCATTATAGATTTGTAATTGATATTGGTACTTTTTTTCATGAATAGAATACCTAGCTTCTGGCTTATTGATAGTTGACAAGATTGGCTTCAATTATTGTAAAGATAGAATTTGTGGGACAAGTCATGAGCTGGAAATATCAGTGCCAAAAAGCATTAGAAAATATATGCAACCTGAGTTAAATCATAACCTTGCGCTATGATGACCGGTATTTGCTGACGAGTAGAGTAAATCCATTTCTCCACCCGTGATGGTGATTTTACTCTGTCTTATTAATAGTTATCTGGATGTCGCAAATATTTTTTCATTAAACAAATTTTGTCAATTTTTTTTACATATTTCCCTTTATGGGAGGTAATTATTTTTATCTAGGTATTAATAAATTATTGAAATTTCAGTATAAAAAATGAGCTGGTCTAAACTATGCTTGTAGTTAAACTAGGTGCGAAATTGATGTGAGCATCGGAAGCTTCGGTAGGATTGAAGCATTACTGTCAAAATTAAAAAGGAAATCAAACAATGATTAAAACAAAAAAGCTGGCATTAGCAAGCATTACATTAAGTGCGATGTTAGGTGCATCGGCTGCAACGGCCGCTCCTATTTTTATGCAAGGCAATTTCCTCTGGACCCAAGTGTCAGATGATGGCACCTTAGGGAATGAAAGCGACGTACCTGGACTTATCCACGATCCAACAGGAACAGGAACTTTTGATACTGCCCGAGGAGATTATCTTCGCCCGGGGATCCCGTTTGAAGGCTTTGGTATATCGTCTGACCAATTCGGTACTGTAGGTAATAGAAACTCTAGCGGGGATTCGGTAAGCCAAGTATCTATTACTGACCTAGGTGGTGGCGCATTTGACAACCATGTTCGCTGGACGGGTACTGCCGATAATGGTTTCTTCGATATTGTTCATGACTTTTTCTTTGATGATACCGATGAAAACCTGAATATTACGACCACGATTACCGCTATTAATGACATGACTAATCTTGCATTTTCAAGAGCAATTGACCCTGATCCAGATAACTATTCTGGCGGTTCGGCAAGCACAAACAATGAGCGTGGGTTGGACTTAAATAATGATGGCGATTATGATGATGCTGGCGAATTGGCGCAAACTGATTTCATCAGTGCCTCTGGCGTTATAAGCGGTCTAACTATCGGTATGTTTACTGATAGTGATTATGAACATAATACAGGTATAGAGGGTGCGTGTTGTTCACAAATCAACCCTGCCGATTATTTACTCGGTGGTGATTTTGCACCAATAGCATTTGGTTTCGACTCTTCAGGGGATAATGGTATCGGGCTTGGCTTTATGATTGGAGACTTGAATGCAGGGGACTCAGCAACTCTTAATTATTCTTATGTTTTCGGTGATACAGTGGGTACTGTAGATATTCCTGGAGATGACGATCCAACTACCGTTCCAGTTCCAGCAACTATCTTGCTGTTCGGCATTGGCTTAATGGGTATGAGCATGCGTAAGCGTTTTGCGAAATAACATTCGCAAAAAGTTTAAGACCAGTTTAGTGCACCAGTTCTAAGGTATATTCAACTCGGTTATAAGCTGCTATGTATTGCTCGCGTAGATGTATCAATTACCGAGCCAAAGTAATCTCTAATTAAATGCTCCTGGACAGAAATGTTCGGGAGCATTTTTATATTCAAGGTCAAATGCGTGGTCCCGTCACGCCTCCTTTTGTTATTATTTCATACAATCAAAAATTGCATGGTAGGCGAAATCATATAATCCAAGTGATGGGGAGATATCCTTTGTAGCTATTAACCCCTAAGCTAATAAAATTGATTACTGGGCTATTATGCTACCTAACCCTTATAACGATGTTAAACATGCACCGTTTAAACTTGTTACGCAACTTACTTATTGAATAGCAAATCGTTCCTAAAAGGCGCTATTTGCATAGAATTCTTTATAAGGTTATTGAGCTTGCTAAATAAGCTAGTTTGCATATACCTATCCCCTCGACTAATGCCGACTTTAACCAACTTTGAAATCATCTGCAGAATGTAACAAATGTAAAATCGCTATTATTTTTCATAAAAGCTAATGATAATAGTTCTCATTAATATTGAACTGTAATTTATCAAATTCCAAAGGAGCTTTTTTTGAAAACACTAGCGTTGCTGAGCGCCGTTTGCACATTAACAAGTACGATGTCTCATGCTCAAATTCAAACAGACAAAGACAATTCATCTATAGAAAAAATTTCAGTGGTAGGGGCGGCCACTAATTTGAGTATTACGGCGGAAGAAATTGAGCAGTATCAAGCAAACGATCTTGCCGATATATTTCGTTACTCACCCTCAATTAGCGTGGGGGGGGCAGTTGGTGTGGCACAAAAAATTTATATCCGAGGCTTAGAAGATGCGTTTTTAAATGTCACTGTTGATGGTGCTCAACAAACCTCAACCTTGTTCCACCACATTGGTCGAGTAACTATTGATCCTGATTTGCTTCAACAAATCGACGTGCAAGCCGGTGCGGGAGAAGCAACTAGCGGCCCAGGCGCTATTGGCGGTTCTATTCGATTTAAGACCAAAGATGCACACGATTTATTAGCAGAAGATGAAAACTTTGGTGGCCGAATTAAAGCTAACTATTTTTCCAACGATGGTAGACGTTTTAGCGGGAGTCTCTATGGCAAACTTAGTGATAGTTGGGGGTTACTCGGTTATTACAGTACGATTGACCGGGATAATATGGAAGATGGTGATGGTAATGAAATTTATGGCACGGCTGCCGATCAAGACATGCTGTTTTTAAAAGCCAGTGGCGAAATTGCAGAAAATCACTTTTTATCCTTGAGTGTTGAACAACGTGATGAAGAAGGTGAGTTTTCAGCTCGTCCAAACTGGGCTGTTTTAGAAGGCGCAGCACTTTACCCTAGCGAAGCTCAGCGCGACACTTACGTTGCTAATTATCGCTTTGCACACAATGAATTTATCTATCTAGAAGCGACAGCCTTCCAAACTAAGTCATCCTTTCGTGGGGGGCGATTTGATTGGTTAGCGGATATTGATACTTATGGTTTTGATCTTCGCAATACCAGTGAAACAGGCAAACACAAATTTGTTTATGGTGTTGATTATCGAAGTGATGAAGTCACTAGTGGCCCAGCTCAAGGAGCTACCGAAAATGCCGAGGAAGGCAGTGTTTTGGGTATTTATGCCCAAGGCTACAGTGATCTTACCGCGCAATTGTTGCTGAGTTATGGTGTGCGATATGACGATTATGACTTTCAGCAAAAAATATTATTGGACGAATATTACGGTACTCCGATAACTGAAAGCGCCTCTTCTTTAGATGATTCAGAAGTGAGCTTTAATATTGGTCTAGCTTATGAGTTGACCGAATCTTGGACTCTTGGCTTAGGCTATGCGCAAGCCGCTAGAGGTAAGCAAATCGGGGATGGATTTACCATTGACGGTTACTTATATGATGGCTCAGATATTCCAGTCGTTGCCGAGGACTTAGTTCCTGAAACGGTAGAAAATTTGGAAGCCTCAGTGGAATATAGCTCCACTAACCTGAATGCCAAATTCAGTGTATATGATTCGTCATTAGATGATGTTATTTTCGAAGGTTATGAAGGAAATTCAGTATTTAATAATATTGGTACCTTAGAAAGCAGCGGTGTCGAGTTCGATTTGGCCTATCGTTGGAATTCATTTGACTTGTTTCTAGGGTTTTCCCATACACAAACCGAACTTGAACCTAGAGATGGTATATATAGTGAGAGTTATTCTTCTATCGATCTCAATGGCTATGAATTTGTTGGTTTAGGAAATAGTCGAGGCAATACTTGGGTAGCTGGTTTAGATTACGATATCAATACCGATGCCTCAGTTGGCTTCAGTGTGACTAAAGTTGAGTCAATAGACATAGATACGCTGCATCAAGCAGTAGATTTAGGTTGGACAGATTCCCTTTACCGACTTAACAAACCCAGTTATACCACTGTAGATATGTATGCAAATTGGCAACTCAATAATAGTCTTATACTCAATGTTGCGGTCACTAACTTATTTAATGAGCAGTATATTGATCATTCAAGTGTAGGTGATTATAGCGAGGTCTTCGCAACCGTTATTGGCCCTTATGAAGCCGGTAGAGATATAAGAATATCAATATCTTACGATTTTTAACTTAATTGTTGATAAGTCGAGATGTTTTTAAAATCCTTTAAGAGGTGGGTCTTTTGGACCCACTTGAGCTTAGGTTTAGTGGCTGGTATTTTTGTATTCTTCATGTCTTTTAGTGGTGTGCTATTAACATACGAAAGGCAACTGAAAGAACTAAGTGAAATGTCTTATGCTGTACAACCTAATGTCAGCATAGCGCGCATCACTACTGATCAAGCCGTAGCTGCTGTACAAAGGTTAAAACCTGATGAGCCCCATATTTATGTACGTTGGGTAAATCGAGAAGGCGCGGCAATTCCAGTCTGGGCGGGTAAAAATAGTTACTTGTTACACCCATATACTGGTGAAGTATTACGCCATGGTGAGGGTAGTGTTACCGAGTTTTTTCATTTGGTCACCGACTTTCATCGCTATTTGTCACTAGTAGGCGAGGCCAAAGTAATTGGTAAAAATATCACCGCGTATGCCAATTTAGTATTTATTTTTTTACTCCTCAGTGGATTGTATTTATGGTTGCCAAAACGATTTAATTGGAAATTAGTTAAACAAAATTTGCTATTGCCCAAAGGTTATCGAAACCATCATCATCGTAATCGTCAATGGCATTTCGTATTTGGAATTTGGTGTTTACCGGTTTTGTTGGTGATTTCCTCTACTGCCACTATATTTCATTTCTCTTGGGCCAATACCGCATTATATGGTGCGTTTGGTGAAAGTGTGCCGCAACGAGAACAACATCCTGAAGTAACAAGTTTAGCGGCCGACGAGGTGCTTTATGAGGACTTGTTCACAAAAGCAAAACAGCATGCCTTAGATAATGGTTATCAGGATTGGTATTCTATGTGGATGGAAATAGGCGATAGTGAACATGAGGCGCGTTTTTATATCGACAAGTCCATAGGTCATAGACAGGAACTCGCTTATTCGTTGTATTTTGATACGCGAAATGGTGATATATCAAAGATACTGAGAAAAGAGGACTGGTCCAGTGGCGGCCAAGCTTGGGGGACTGCTCGCTTCTTGCATACTGGTGAATACTTTGGATTTATTGGTCAGACAATAGCAGGTGTAGCGTCATTGCTCGCTTGTATTTTGGTTTACACAGGGATTGTACTCGCGTGGCGGCGACTAATTGGTAAATAATTGGCCGCATTGGTGTATTAGACTAATTCGGTAGGGTGATTATTATTTGTAAGCCACTGAGCCTGCCACTTTCAGAATAATGGTTGACTGCGGTAATACAGCCACCTACAGCTGCAATTTGTCGGTACGCTAAAGCTAAGCCAAGTCCGAATCCTCGATTTGTGTTCGTATCATTCAATATTGAATTTGTGGCTCTAGCTTTATCAACACGGAAGAAAGGTTTGAATATGTCAGATAGCATTTCTTCTGGGACTCCGGGACCTTGATCCTTAATCATTAATTTAAATCCGCTCAGAGTTTGTGTCAGGGACACTTCAACTTCGCTTTCTTCTGGCGTATGGCGTAAACCGTTGCGAATGATATTTTCAATCGCTTGTCCTAACGCTAGCTGACTACTTTTGGTAATGAGTCCTTTGTCAGGAAGCTGAGTGATTAGTTTTCTGTTGGGATATTCAAAACGCGCGTCATCACAAATGACTTGAATTAACTCCACTAAGTCAAAGTCATCTGAATCTAATCGCGGAGATTCGGTATTGAGCCATGCTAGAGTCAGCGTATCTTCGACTAAATTGCGCATTGTACTGGCTTCATAGCGCAGGCGTTCGATGGCTTGCTGTGGATTGATTTGCTGTTCGACGAAGTCCACTGCCATATCAATCCTTGTGAGTGGTGTGCGCAATTCGTGGGATAAGTCAGCAAGAAGTTGTCGTTGATTATTGATGAGTTGGCTTATTCTTTCAGCCATTTGGTCAAAGGTACCTGCAAGCCTTGTCAATTCATCATTTCGGTGCAGTTCAGATATATTTATTCTGGCATCAAGATTCCCTTCACTGAACGCTTTAGTGGCATTTTCTAGCCTTCGCAACGGTGCCATTACATGCTGGTAAAGAACAAAACTTAGAATACATAACAAAATTAAGGGCAGGGCGATTTGCAGTAAAACTTTTGCATAAGTAAGCAATGCTCCAGGGCGCATTCTTTGCGGAAGTCGAATTAAAAAGTGAGTTGATGAGTCAGAAAAAGGCACTTCAATAGTTGGGTTCTCTTGAAAGTACAAATGAACCTTCCATTCAACGCTTCTACCTAGTTGAAACCGATCGACAAATGTATTTGAAAGTTTGCTATCCGCAAAAGGAGTAATCTTAGAAGTTACTACAGCAGCCCAAGTATTTTCTTTTTGCTGTAGTTCTTTTAACCACTGAGCAAGAGCTACTTCCCCTTGTTGCTGTAAAATCTGCTCAGCATGCTTACCGTATTCTAGTAATTGTTGTTGATGTTCTTTAGCAATAAAGCTCATACTCGTTTCGGTATGGTTTGTTAACCAGGAAATCGCTAAAAACAGCAAAACAGTACCCACAGCGATGATAGCGCAAAGACGCCAAAACAGAGGGTTTCTCATATAAACCGATAGCCCTTGCCATGAATGGTGGCAAGACGTTCAGGTGACATACCAGCATCGACTAATTTTTTGCGAATTCGACTAACATGCATATCTAAACTTCTGTCGTATCGACTAAAAGCTCGATATAAAACGCTTTGATATAAATAAGCTTTACTCATCACTTCGTTTTGGTTCTCGAGTAAAATCCAAAGCAATCTAAATTGGATGGGGGTCAATTCGACGTGCTCGTTAGCGAATATAACCTGCTGTTTATTTCGATCCAGATACAACTCGTCAACCTTGAGTTGGGTTGATTGATTGGCTCGCTCTGATTGCAAATGGCTACGCCGCAACAACGCTTCTACACGGAGCATCATTTCGGTGAAATTAAATGGTTTTGGCAGATAATCGTCAGCACCTTTACGATAGCCTTCGATGCGCTCTTGTTCAGCTCCGCAGGCGGTTATCATCATAACCGGTGTTTGTTTTACTTTTCTTAATTGATTTAAAACTGAAAAACCATTAAGCGAAGGAAGCAGTACATCTAACAAAATGAGATCGAAACTTCTGTGAATGGCGGTTAACATGCCTTTTTTGCCATCGAGGCATTGTTCAGTAGCGAAACCTTTTTCTTCGAGCAACCTAGCGATTTGGTCACTTAGTGTCATATCATCTTCAATGATTAAAATACGAGCAGCGGACATAGTGTTCAAACCGTGTTTGTTAATCTAACGCTTCAATCTTATTGATAATCATTCTTATTTTCAAGTGAATTATTTAAAGTCTGATCAGAAACCTAGACTCATAACTCCATTACCATTAGCGAGAACTGACATTTTTATGGATGCTATGTGTGTATCTATGTGCGTACCACAACCTAATGAGTTTTAGCCAAAAGTTATTTCCTCTTTCGCTATTCACATTGTCACTTTTTGTAAAACTTGCGTTTGGAAAACATATCCGCTATTTTATATGTAACTTAATGGTTACATAATGGTTATGGACAATACTTTCAGCGCGCTTGCAAATAAAACTCGACGTCAAATTCTTGATTTTGTGAAGAATAATCCCGCTTGTCTGGTGAATGATATTAGTCGTCAGTTCGCTATGAGCAGGGTGGCGATAATGAAACACTTAAAAATACTAGAACAGGCCAATTTGTTAGTTACTGAAAAGATTGGTACATCTAAACACCATTATTTTAACGTCATACCCATTCAACAAATTTATGATCGCTGGACGGATGAATATAGTCGTTTTATGGCATCCCGTTTAACCGGCTTTAAAAACCAAATCGAACAACAATTGCAGGATGATGAAAATGAGCCAGAACAAGACAAAAAGTGTTCATAAAATTTTTATTGCGGCGCCAATAGATAAAGTCTGGCAACAACTAACTAAAACAGACGGTCTACAAGCTCAGTTTTTTAATGCTCGTTTGGACACCCCTGGGCTTGAACAGGGTGCAGCTATAAGAATGCGCACTGGTAAAAATGGTAAATATACCTCGGTAGTAGGGGAAGTGCTGGAATTCGATCCTCCCTATACCTACTCCCATTCCTTTAAATTTACCAGTTTAGACGATCCTTATTGCAAGGTGACTTATAAGTTGAAGGAAGTGGACGGGGGAACTGAATTTACCCTTATTAATGAAGATATGCCGGTTGCAACGAAAACTGCAAAATACATGGAGCAAGGTGTCCCGTTTATTTTAAACACTTTAAAAGGTGTCGTTGAGCATGGCAAACCGCCATTTAAGTATCAACTTATGCTATTCATGATTGGCGCTTTGTCTTTTACTGTGCCAAGTAAATGTAAAAGTGAGCATTGGCCGCTCTAAATGGTTAATGATAATGACTCGTTAATAAACAGATAATCACAATTGGGAGAATAGTTATGGCAACTCCAGAAGAAATGGCGCAAACCATGCGCAACAACGTGGAGCAGAAAACCGGAAAGGCCATGAACAGCTGGTTTGAAATCATCACCAAAGGACAGTATGAAAAGCATGGTCAAATAGTTAAAATGTTGAAAACTGAGTTCGCTGTGACCCACGGTTTTGCTAATTTAATCGCCCATGACTATCTCAATCGTAATGCAACTCCGTCAAACGAAACAGACTTAATAGAGACGCAATATAGTGGCTCTAAGCAACATTTGAAAATAATATACTCAACTATTATTAAAGCTCTCGATAGTTTGAGTGAAATGCAAATAGCGCCAAAAAAGTCTTATATTAGCTTGCGGCGCAATAAGCAATTTGCACTCATTCAACCTTCCACTAAAACCCGTGTTGACCTTGGTCTTAATCTTAAAAATGTCGAGCCTCAGGGGCGATTGGAAGCTTCTGGTAGTTTCAATTCGATGGTGTCTCATCGGATTAAAATCACTGATATAAATCAAGTAGATGAAGAACTGATTGATTGGCTGAAAATGGCATATCAGCAAAGCTAAAAATTGCCAATTAGACGTAAATGAAAGATGGTGAAGGATAGACAGGCATATTTTCACTGGTGTTATGAGCCTGCTTATTTTGCAGGCTACTCAAAATTTTAAATCAAGGTGTGCACTGGTTAAAATGCACAAATCATCAATTTGATTTTTCGCGCCAATGAATCATTCGATCGTTGCCATGAAATATGCCAAAAGTCGCTACCGAGGACGGATTCTCAGTATATGGGCCGTCATAGTTAGAGTCGATATCGCTCCAATCAAATTGTAACCAAGTTGGGACTTCAAACTCAATTTGCACATCACCTTGGTTATTAACTCCAGGTGGAGAAAGGAGGAATTCTGCACGTCCCGACTCGAACGTACCTGCGCCTGACGCGCTAGTAGTGCCTGGAGCTAGACTTATATCGGTTATGTTGACGTCGGTTGCTGCGTCGAAGCGAGTGAAATTATCTTCGCTACTGATAACAAAACGACTTCCATCCCAATACTCGATTTGCATCGGGATATTCAATGAAGTGGTTTCTGGGCCGTAGTTATTCTTCAAAACCCATCGACCAAAACGCACTTCTTCGCCGAATGGTAGCAATTCAAGTACCCCGTTGGCAGCATTTCCATCTGAATCGTTTGCCGCAATTCCATCTGCATCTATAACCGATGTAACCTTCAAACTTAGGTTACTTGTAAATGGTTCAACTAACGCGTTGGCATTACGCTCATAAATAAAATTATCGGTTGAGTTAAATTGGTAACTAATTACCCCATTCATTTCGGTTATCGTCGGCGATTTTAGATTTGCGCTCAAAGAGACATTAGTAGTGGCATCGGCACCAATTTGGCTTGAATCTTCGGTGGGACTGACTCTAACAATATTGGACTCATCTAAATTTACGAAATCACCGGTATAGTTTAACGTTGTATGCCCATCTAAAGATTTGGCCGTTATGGTGAATTCAGGTTCAGTCGCGTAGCTAATTTGACCTGAAGCAGGGCTTGCAATGTTCATCTGTCCAGTATAGACAAAAGGATCGCCTCCAGACAGAAATCCATCAAATACTGTCTCTAAGTCAAAATACGCTGGGGTAAACCTACCGATACTTTCACTTGTTGCGACATCAATAGTTTTACCAAAATAACCATTAACTGGCGGTGTTGCCGTTATAGTAAATACACCTACTTCTGAAACACTTTGATTTGTTTCTAATTTTACGCCGTTGTCGGCTGTATCAATACTGATGTTTGCCACCCCTAAACTCACCGAGTTACCCGTTAACGGTGCAACAGTATCTACTGTAAGGGGAATATTCTTCAATTCAAAGTTGGGTGTAATGGTACCGTCACTACATGCAGCGGCGACTGATAAATTAAAGTCTTCACCGGCTTTTTTAAATACATTGCAGCTAGCATCGTTTGTTGTACATTCTGCATTAGCATCAGGGCTGGCAACAATTAATTTAGCCGGGCTAACTACCGTTGTTACTGTTGAAGAAGCCAACCCGTTGCCACTTGCGTCATTTACTTCAATGCTAATTTTACCGGCGTCTTGGTATTCAAAACTTAATACTGCCGTTCCGGATTCATCAAAATTGATGATTCTATTCTGAGTAACTGAGGCGGCAGCCATGGCGGTGGAATCTAAAGTGGGTACCTTGGTTCCAGTGGTTGGATTTGCATAATTGAAAACTAGATCTAGGGATAAATCGCCATTTTCCGCAGCCGCACAACTGGTACTACTGTCACCGACCTTAACCGCTTGAATTGTTAAGTTTGTGGTGCTGCATGCAGTGTGATCTTCTAAGCTAAGCAGGTAACCACCGCTGGAAAAAACAATATCACAATCAGGTATACACTCTAGATCACTCATTGCTGGAACATCTGTTTCGGCTGATAGGGTGATTGTTTCTGCGGTTGTATGGTTAAACTCGACACTGACAGTTTCACCACTGGGAATAGTGATTGGATTATTACTCCATGTAGACGGACTTCCCGTGGCTGACAGGGTTACATTGACGTCTATGGGGACTAAATCTGTACAGTCTAGATTGGCACAGGCTTTGAGCGTAACAGGTTCAGCGCTGCAGGTTAAACCATCTCCATCATGTTCAATTTGGATATGATGTAGTGGCACAGTACAAGAGCGGGTTGTGCCCATAAGGCTAGATACTTCTGCCGCATTCAAAGCCGTCGGCCTCAGGTTTACCTCATCAATGGCCCCATGGAAAACGCTTTTCTGATTTGCCGATGAATATAAATTACCAATATAAAAATCCCCGGAAGTATTAGGAATTAGGCTACTGGACTCAGAAAAAGTACCGTCAAGAGTACCATTAACATATAGTTTTACTCTTTCTGATTCGTCTTGGGTACCATCGAAAACAATAGCAATATGATACCAAGTATCAACCACAAAACTGGTGTTCGATTGAAATCTGTCATTCGCCCCATCTATGTCTACATACAGTCGGTTGCCGCCAGAGTTGGTAAAAAAAGCACCATAAGAAACGCCGTCAACACCATCAGGTCCTTTTGAAAACACCCCCCGTGAATCCGTGCCATTGGTTTGATTAAAACTACTGGCTTTAATCCACGCTGATAACGTCATGGCTGTTAACTCGTCTAAACTGTCTCCATTTGCACTAACAATATAATCATCAACGCCATCGAATTCTCCATACCCACATGAACCTGGATCGCCCTCAAGGGCGGGGCTCATCGCAGATGTAGTTGGATCAGTACCCACCCCGTAACCCACTGAAACTGCGTCGTAACCACTGTTAGTGCTATCTTTTACTTCGTTTGCCGTACCATTCCAGCTGGTTTCATCCATCCGCCACTGCGCGTTTTTGCAGACCCCTTCATTTAATTTAAAATCAGTGGCCCTTACGTAAGATGAGCTTCCATAATTGTTCAAGCTACGGAAACGCAGAATATTGGTGGTGATAGGATCAAAATCATAACTCTGTAATAAAGTCGTATTTTCAGCAGTAAATATGTAGCTTGGGGTAATTGCTGTGCCCAGTAATTTAAAATCAGCGATACCTGTATAACTTGGGTCACCGTGATTTTTAATGGTTACTAAACGTGCTCCTATTACATCTGTAACTTCATCTTCCTCATCCAATACTATGTCATATGGTGCTGCTGACATTGGCACACTAAAGGTGGTTGATGGAGTAACCGATTCCCCGATTACTTCAAATTCACGTAGCCCGATGTAAGATGTATCACCGTGATTGTTGATGGTTATTAACTTGACTGCAGTGACTTCCTCAGGAATGTCATCTTCATCTAACTGAAAAGTTTCTCCGTTTGAATGCATGGCCGCGGTAAAAATTTTCGTTCTGGTAATTGATGGGCCAAGTAGTTCAAATTCTCTGGCCCCAATGTAGGTATTGTCACCGTGATTACTAATGGTTACTAGTTTCACATCGGTTACATCAGTTGGCACATCGGCAGGGTCTAGAGTAAAAGTCTGAAGACTATCGTTCATAGCCGCTGTGAAGGTTTTGCTTTGGGCTACTGACAATCCCAGCAGCTCAAATTCACGAGCACCGATATAGGATGGATCGCCGTGATTACTAATAGTGATGAGCTTCACATCTGTGACGTTAACGGGGATGTCTTCACTATCTAGGCTGAACAATTCACCATTGCTATGCATTGCTGCTTTAAACGTCTTACTTTCACTAACCGATGGCCCTAAAAGTTTAAATTCTTTCGCGCCAATATAACTAGAATGACCATAGTTGGAGATTGTGCGTAAGCGCACATCCGTTATATTTTCAAACTGATAAGCTGGATCTATGCTGAAGCTTTCACCGTCGTCATTTTTAGCGGCAGTATAAGTATAGGTAGGTCCAACTGAATCACCTGAAAAGGTTAATTCTCTGGCGCCCGTGAAGGTAGAGTGTCCGTAATTACTTAAGGTACGTATGCGTGTAGCTGTGACATTGTTATAAGCGCCGACAGACCAAGTTTGCAAATCATTATCCATGTTGGCGGTAAAAGTCGTCCCGCCGTCTGGGGCATTGATGGTTTGCCATGGACCGTTTGAAATTTGAATATCAAGTTCAAAGGTCTGTACTGATATATTGTTACCGTAATTAACCAGAGAGAAAGTATCGAAATTAATCGGATCTCCATTGGTACCGTCATTATCGGTGTCAAAAGTAAAGGCTAAGGTATTATTTTGTTTGGAGGACAACCATTGATTGCTTTGGTCACCATCGTGTAAATTTTTGGCGGCGTAAGAGGTAGAGTTATACTCACTATCTAGAGTAGTTAAGCTACCACCGTGATAGCTCAATGAGAAATTGTGATTTGGTTCGTTGGCCACTGAGCCAGCGACAGGAATTTTTATCCAATCTGGATTAGAAAGGGTTTTAACTTCAATTTGAAAGTACTTAATTGAAATATCGTTATTGCCGTAGTTAACTAAATTGAAGCTTTCAAGTTTAAATCTGTCCCCGGCTCCTGATAAATTACCGTCATCATCGAGATCAAATTGGAAGTCCAAGGTATTGTTACTTTTACTACTTAACCAAGATGAGTTTAAGTCGCCGTCATGTAGATTTGCAGCTGCATAGGAGGTGGCGTTATATTGGCTATCAATATTGACTAAGGTCCCACCTTGTTGCGCTAAAGCAAAATTATAGTCAGGTTCGCCAATGACAGAGCCTGGCACACTGAGTTTTTGCCAGTTTGGATTTGCTGATGTCTTAACCGCTACTTGGAACTCGTTGATAGCGCGGTCATCGTTTCCATAGTTTTTCAAATAAAAACTTTGTAAGGTAAATTGATCCGCGGCAGTGGCGAGTGAGCCGTCCCCATCAGCATCAAATTGAAATTCAAAGAAATTGTTACTTTTATTACTTAACCAAAACGAGTTATCGTCACCGTCATGAATATTTTTCGCAGCCCATGACGTGGAATTAAGCTCGCTGTCGATACTAGTTAAGGTGCCGCCTTGAAAGGACAAAGCGAAGTTATAATTTGCTTCGCCACTTGTGGAACCAGGTACCGCTATTTTTTGCCATGTTGGATTTGAGGCGGTTTTGACTGAAACTTGAAACTGCTTAATTGACCGATCGTCATTTCCATAGTTTCGTAATCGGAAGCTTTCGAGGGTGAAATAGTCTGTTGCCGTACCCATTAAGCCATCTTCGTCAACGTCAAATTGGAAGGCTAGGGTGTTATTTCCATTCGAGCTTAGCCATCTACTATTTGCGTCACCATCGTGAATATTGTCAGCACCCCAAGAGGTGGAATTCAATTCGCTATCGATCTCGACCAAAGTACCGCCATTATGGGACATAGCAAAATTAAAATCGTTATCACCAATAGCTGAGCCCGGCACATAAATTTTTTGCCAACTTGGGTCACTCAGAGTTTGCACTGCAATTTGAAACTGTTGTACTGAACGAGTGTGCGCTCCATAGTTTCTTAGGTTAAATTTACTAAAGGTAAAGATATCATCAGTATCTCCTTCGGCTCCAGTTGTACCATTACTATTTGGGTCAAAAGAAAATTCGATAGTGTTATTATTTTTGCGACTTAACCAAAGTGAGTTGTCATCGCCATCCTGCATATTCTCAGCAGCCCAGGTAGTGGCGTTGTATTCGCTATCAACAGTGCCTAATACACCACCATTATGTGTCCTGGAGTAAATATAGTCGTCATCACCCGCGACTGAGCCGGGGACTTCAAGTTTGTTCCAAGTTACACCATCAGTGGTAACTTCAATTTGGAATTCTTTTACTGAGCGATCATCGTTACCGTAGTTTGTAATTTGTATTTCACTGATGGGGATTGAATTTCCAGCGTTGCCATTCCAGTCGGTATCAAAATTAAACTCAATGGTGTTATTCGATTTTTTCGACAACCATCTTGATTTGTTGCTGCCGTCGTTAAGGTTTTTCGCACCATAGGTTGTGCTATTGTATTCACTGTCCACCGATACCAATCGAGCCCCTTGCGCCCAACTCAAATAATCAATTTTTGCAGTGGGGTTTTGCTCAGCTACGATTGGACGCCATCCATCAGTACCAGAGTCGGCACTTAAAGAGCTGTCTGAAGTGGTGAGTAACATAAATTGTTTTAGTGAACTTGAATCTTTACCATAATTGGTTAATTCAAATTCTTCTACACAGTATGCTTCGTTGCTGTCGTTGAGTTGGAAATTAATGTTGTTGCTTAATTTGCTAGATAACCAGTGAGTGTTTGAATCACCGTCCTGTAAATTACTGGCCGCCCAAGTGGTACTATTATATTGAGTATCTACTAAGGTTATAGTCGAGGGTTGTAATACGTCTGCTAAAACATAGGTAGCAGGAAGAGCTGCCAGCAAAGCAATAATTTTAAAATGGCACGTTTTGGTGGTTTGCATTACAACCTAGGCTTCATTACCCTCAATAAACATCATATGATAATAACCCAGCTCCAATGTAATTGTAATGTTAGGAACTAGACATGCGTATAAATATGCTCTTCATACTGTCATTTATAACGATAGCGGCTTGTAGCCCTAATTCGTCAGAGACTGAGCAGTCAAAAAGTCCAGAGAGTTTGCTTATGGAACAACAAAAGGGTGACCAGGTTATTGAGCTTGAAGCTGAAAAAAAGTTAATAACCGATTCACACACTGAAATCGAACAGACACTCAGCTCATTGGAAAACCGTGCTGAGCTGGAAATGGCGCAATCTGAAAAAGACCTAATCTCACTAGCCGCAGAAAAAAGAAAAATCGAGGAACAACAGCTACTTGAAAGCGCGAGAGAAAAGACCGAAAAGTTGGAAGCCTTGTTAAAACAAACCGAGCAATAGTTGGATATAGCAGTGTGCCTTTCACCGCTTCGTTATTTGCAGGAGGCTTTCACCACAACGTTTTAAGCCAGCCGCTTCCTTTGTATTGTCACCCTTAGTCTTTCATTAATATGTTAGTGTATTCAATTAGCATGTGGTCATCAAAAACGCTTAGGTTTTTAGCAGTATTGTGTTGTGCGATTGACTTGCCGTTCCCACTTTTGTCGCATCGGCTAAGCTCGTAGGAGTGGGTAAAATAAAAACTAAAAGAACTAAAATGCTAACTACTAGGGCTGTGACCACTGCAAAAATATATTTAATCATTAAATTATTCCCTCATTTGTTCTAGTGATTACGTTGTTTAGACCAAGCCAATGCGGTTATCGCTAACAGTACCGCGCTCATGATTAAAATTGCTAGCATGTTGTAGAGCAAATCTCGTTCCCCTGGGGCACCTATAATATGCAATGCAATTTCGCTCAGATGATAGGTGGGTAATAAGTGTGCAAAAGTTTGCATGCCTGGTGGGAATAGCATGATTGGGACCCATAATCCCCCTAACGCCGCAAAAGCTAGAAAAATGATATTGGAAACCGCTACGGACGCATTACCATTGCAAACAAAGCCAACAATTAAACCGATTAAGATAAATGGCAAAGTGGCAACAATGTGGGTAATTAACATCAATGCCCAGGTACTTTGAGGCAACGCTACAGCCGCCCCGAAACCGGCGATTATATACATGATTGCCAATGACATACTTGAAAACAAAAGGGTGCTACAGATCTTCGCACCTATGTAACTGAAGCCTTGGCTAGGCGCTGCTAATTTCAGATCTAACCAGCCTTTATCCCGCTCGTTTGCCACACTAATTCCAAATCCAAATATTGCAGGTCCCATAACGGCAAATACGCCGTAAGTGGCTAGTAAATAACCTGGCGAACTATTACTGCCGGGAATTAGGATGGCAAATAATGTATAAAATGCCACTGGCATCCCTAATGTGGGAAAGATGAATTCAGGTGCGCGAAAGGCTTTTAGCAATTCGGCACCGGTTTCCAATACAAAAGAGGCGACTATCCTGTTCATAATTTATCTCCTTGGCTAAGGTGACTGAACACGTCTTCTAATTTGGGTTGGCTAACGGTAAGGTCAGCAATTTGGGAATCTAAATTCAATATTTCTGACAGTGATAGATTGACGTTTTTACTGCGAATTTCACTAAAGCGTCCTGATTTCGAAACGGAAGTCACGCCGGTTATAACACGCAACTTATCTGCCGGAATTTGAGTTTCACAGCGAATAATTGAGCCGCTAGTTTGCTTTTTGATTTCATTAGGCGAAGCATCAGCCACTATTAAACCTGAGTTCATAATCATGATTCTGTCGGCTAAATTTTCGGCCTCTTCTAGATAATGAGTGGTGAGTACTATGCTTTTGCCTTGTTTGGCAAACTGCCGAATGATAGCCCACATATTTCGTCTGGCTTCAATGTCTAAACCCGTAGTGGGTTCGTCTAAGAAGATTAATTGGGGGTTACCAACTATGGCTAAGGCAAACTGCGCACGCCTTTTTTGACCGCCAGATAATTTTTTATAACGCTTATCTGCAAAGCCTTCAAGTTCACACATTTCAATGGTTTGCTGTACTGAAAATGGGGCGGGATAATAGCTTGCAAATAGCGTTATTTGCTCGCGAATTGTTAGCAAATCTGGCAAGTCTGAGTCTTGTAAAATGACCCCAGTTTGACGTTTAGCATTCATAGAGCCGGGTTGATGCCCCATTATTTGCATGTCACCGGAGGAGATTTTTTCTAAACCTAGCGCACATTTAATGAGAGATGTTTTTCCTGCACCGTTCTGACCTAAAATGGCAAATACGCCAGCACCTTGAATACTAAAATTAACGCCTTTAATAGCTTCAATTGCTGCGTATGATTTTTTGAGGTTTTTAGCTTGTAAAATTGGTGTTGAAAGATCCATATAAACTGCCTGCTTAATGTTTAGTATCCCAATATTATCGAGCGGGTGATACTTCACAAGTGACGAAAGTCACATTCTGCATTCGCTTAAAATGGATCTTTTAGGGCAGGCTTAGTTAACCGGTAAATTAGTCTGCAAAAATTGCAGCATATTCCCACCCATGACCTTGCTTATAGATTCCTTTGACACACCTTTGTTTAAAAGGGACTGAGTGATGAGTGCCAACTGGCTGGTATCGAATGCCGTAGTGACAGCACCATCAAAATCTGAACCTAGAGAAACGTGCTCATCGCCAACCAAGTTGATGCCATAAATGATCGCATCTGCTATATCTGTTGGTTGAGTACTACATATGGCACCATCCCAATGACCAACAGCAATAAGGCCTCCAGCTTGGGCAATTTGTTGCATTAAGCCATCATTAATATTGCGTTTTGATTGACAGTGACCATAGAAGCCTGTGTGACTAACTACTAGCGGCGAGGTGCTAATTGCTAGCACATCTTTAACGGTTTGTTCAGATGAATGGGATACATCGACAATAATGTCTAACTGCTGCATTTTTTTGACAGCCTGTTTACCAAATTCAGTTAAGCCCATTTGGCTTGTGCCATGCAATGAGCCGCCTAATTTGTTGTCAAAAAAGTGTTGCAAGCTCATCATTCGAAAACCTTTGTTGTACAGAACTTGAATGTTCTCCAACTCTCCATCTAACGCGTGAGAACCTTCTGTTCCCAAAAGCCCAGCAACCAACTTAGGATGTTGTAGACGCTTTTCTAAAAATGTCGCTAGTGTTGTTTGCGAAGTGACCACAACAAAATCGTTTGCATGCTCTTGCGCTTGTTCTAAAAGTTTATCAGCTTGAAATAATGCCCTTGCAGTTAAGCTAGTCCAGGTGTCCATCGGCCAACCTTGAACTAATGCTAATCGAGTAATGTTGTCTGCGGCATCTGTGTTATTTTCTTCGTAATTTAGTCCCACTGGCGATTTGGTTACAGTAGTAAACATTTGTAACGCAACATTACCTTGCTGCAAACGCGGAATGTCCACATGTCCAGTTTGCCCGTGCTCAGACAAATCCCTGTTCCACAGCAGTGAATCAGCATGCCAATCGCCTACTATTAACGAATTATGAAATGCTTGAGCATCTTGACTGATCGTGATGGTGTCAACCGGCTCCACTTTGTTCATTTGTTGTTCCAAATAGCTTGGTACAAAAATGCGAACACCAGTATAACCAAGTAACACCACTGCTAAGGCAGTTAATGCAACACGAGTTCTCTTCATTGAGTTCTCCAATATTAAGGCAGGGATCAGACTAGGTTGTGTGCCTATTTCTGAAAGGCTTTTTGCAAGTATGCATTAAATGCGGGCATAGCTTCAACTCTAGCTTGAGCAATCACTTTTGCTTCTGGCATTTCGTTTAATTTGGCTAATAGTTCCTTGGCTCCAGGCACTTCGGCTAATAAGTCGATATCAAATAACTTAGTTGCTATTGGCAGCGCTATATCAGCAGAATACAAAAAGAAAATATCTGCAGCGGTAAACTGGTCGCCAGCGATATATGGAGAAAAAGAAGCGACTCTAGAGAGTGACTGCATGCCGTTTAATAGTGCACGTTTAACTTCTTTTTTAGTGATATCCTCTCCTGGTACACCCCAAAAAGCTTCTGCCATACAACGCCTTGCAGGCAATTCCATATAAAGCTCAAGCATTTTTATCAGCTCTTTGGTTTTGGCTTTCTGAAATGGGTCTTCGGGATATAATTTGATGCCAGAATAATTATCATCTAGGTATTCTAAAATGACATTGGTTTCAATCAAGACACCATGTTCCGTTTCTAACGCAGGCACTTTGCCCGTAGGGGATATAGCTAAATATTCTGGTGTTTGATTTGGGTAGGTTATCACTTCTTGGTAATCGATTTTTTTTAGATCAGCGGCCAATTTCACCATATTGAAGTAATTGCTAACGGCAAACCCATATAATTTAAGCATAACATTCTCCCAACTTATAAAAGAAAGCATAATGTGCTTGTTTATCCACAAAGACACAACATTTGAATACTTATAGTTATGAATAAGAGCTGAAAAGCACTTGAGGTAATCTATGTAAGATTATGTTTTTTAGTAACTAATTTTTTGTATCGTAAATTTTGTGTAGTAAAACCTTCTTTAAAATGTCACTGAAATTAAACTCTATTGTCATCACTTCCTAGCACTCTAGCGCCCGAAAATTAAATACAAAAAGGGAACCATGGTGCGCAACAATAAACAATTACCTTTTCATTATTCGAGTCTTGGAATGCTCGTGGCAGCTGCATTATTTGCACAGCATTCGTATGCCCAAGAAAACACCCAAGAAGCTGAAATAGAAGAAATCAGTGTTATCGGTAAAAGTGTTTCTTATGCCAATAACCAGACATCGGAGACGATGTTATTGCAGCAAAGTTCGCTTACCAGTGTTCTGTCCGTTATCGATAATTTACCTGGTGTATTAATTAATGAAGGGGATACCTTCGGAACAGATGATTGGTCAACCACTGTTTCTATTCGAGGATTCCAGTTAAGTCTAGATCAACAGCAGATTGGTATCACCGTCGATGGTATTGCCAATGGTAATTCCAACTATGGTGGTGGCGCTAAAGCGAATCGTTATATCGACACTGAAAATCTTGCAACTGTTGAAGTGTCTCAAGGTACATCTGATATAGCATCTCGTTCTAACGAAGCCCTAGGCGGCACATTAAATTTCGTAACTATTGAGCCTGGCACTGAAGAACAAATGATTTTTAGTACCACATTGGGTGATTTCGATGCGCAAAAAATGTTTGTGCGTTATGAAACCGGCGAAATAGCTAAAGATACTTATGCGTGGTTTAGTGTTTCAAGTTCTAGCAATACCGATTGGGTTAATCAATCGGCTGAAAATACTCGCGATCACATTGCCGCAAAAATCATAAGCAGTTATGGCGACACTGATTTAACCGCATATTTTTCTTGGGATGATGCCCATGAAGACAACTACCAACGAGTTAGTTTGGATCAGTTTGTTCAAAATCCAGATTGGGATCGCTTAACGTCTGAATGGACTGGGATTCCCTATATCGATCAATTATATCGTAAAGGCTGGTCGACACTACGTGAAAATCGGTTTGCTTATGTTGAATTAGAGCATGATTTCGGTTCTGTAGTCGTCAATGCTAATGCCTATTATCATTACAATGAAGGTCGTGGCGATTGGATCCCTCAATACCTAGTGGATGTGGAAGCTGATGGCACGGATCAGCCTCATTCTGAGTTGGTTTCTGGCAATACCGTAGAAGGTGGCAGTGCGTTGTCGACAATCTACTTTGTGGATGCTACTGGCGTTGCTTTGTCACCCATTGATGGTTGTGTAAGTTCAATCACCTTCCCTTATGGCGGAGCTGGTGCCGAATATGATCCAGCGTGTTATGCATCTGGTGCATTGCCTGTTAGTTCTTATCGCCATACTCA
>NZ_BAABWR010000007.1:0-197883 GCF_040370605.1 Aliiglaciecola sp. NS0011-25 | reverse complement strand
ATCAACTCAACACATTCTAGTTTAAATTCGGCTGTATACTTCTTCATCTTTACCTCGTTGGTTTTTGATATCATACCTCCAACAAAGTGTTTTGAATAATTAGACCATTACACATTGCCACATAACTTGCATAAAATGCCTGTAGAATTTGCAAATAGGTATTGCAGCTCAGGTTTCTATGAAATAGAAACCTAGACAAATCACTTTCTACTGAACGATGAAGTTCCGCTGTTTCAGTTTTTACAAATACACCAATATCCATACTTGGGTTATTAATTCGGTTATTCATTATATGAGTAGGTAACTAGCAAAATGATGGAATTTTTCAAGGTAATATATAAATTTCTCACCATCTTTATGACTTATCATCCTTAGATTTAACAGCCGTTTCTGATTCTATTTGTTTGGGGATCACTAAGCTCATTATTCGCCACCCCGCTTTGGGCTCTAACGATTTTTTGTTCGTAATCATCCGTAATTTATTGTGACTATCAAATGCGCACAAAAGCAATAAATTACCCTCGTATTCTTGCAAATAATCTTCCATGGAAAAACTTTCCGTTAACCGAGTTGTTTTGATTTTGGCACCTTTGGCCACCCAACTTGCTAACTTTCCATAGGTAATTCCGTCCGCGAATAATCCCAATTTTTTCGCATAGGATTCTGATACTTGATGGCTAGGTCTTTGTTGTTGCTCATTATTACTTAAACCTAATACAGTTCCTTTCCCCATTTCATCTTCGAAATGAAAGGTCACCATAGGATTTAATTGGCGGTAAGGCGACATGACCAGCACTCTGCCAAATAGGGTGAAATCCAAGGTCCGTGAAGCATGTTCAGACATTGGATTACCAAAGTAAGTGGGAATATTCAGCATTCTAGCGGACCGAATAGAGTCCCAGTTTGTATCGGCTACACACACATTTACATCATTATCCATCAGTTCTTTGGCAAACATTCTACAAAATTCACCCCCTCCAAAGATCAAATACCCATTTGGTTTAGGGGCACGAATGCCAAGCCATTGGGCCACGTGAACGGCGGTTAAACTCTGCACCACAACGGTAGAAATGATCACGAGAAAAACTAAAGGTACTAGTACTTCAATTTGCGCATAATTAAGCGCCTCTAACTTCAATGAAAACAAAGCAGATACTGCCGCAGCAACAATTCCTCTGGGTGCAACCCAACTTAAGAATGCTTGTTCGCGCCAATTTAAACCTGTTTTCAGGGAAGAAACCATCACCGAAATTGGCCTGACAACAAACATTATTGCCAATAAAACAATGATCGCGCCCCAGCCTACATTGAGAATGGAATCCAACTGAATCCTCGAGGCCAATAAGATAAACAAGCCAGAAATTAACAGTACACTTAAGGTTTCTTTAAATTCTAGTATGTCATCGACATCAACATCGCGCATATTAGCCAACCACATCCCCATAATTGTCACAGTGAGTAATCCAGACTCGTGAGCCATCATGTTTGAACCGGCAAATGCGCCTAACATCAAGGTAAGCACAGCGGTATTGCGTAAATAATGAGGAATGAGATTTCGTCTCAGGGCAAGTCCGAGCAAATACCCCATTACAGCACCAACACCAAGACCTATCCCTACTGTTATGCTAAATGCCCATAGAGTGTGACTCAGCGCATCCTGCGTAGAAATAATATATTCGTATACCAACACTGCTAACAAGGCGCCTATAGGATCAATAATAATCCCTTCCCAACGCAGAATATTTGCTAATTTATTGCTTGGTCTGACGGTACGCAGCATGGGAACAATAACGGTTGGTCCAGTCACGGTAACAATTGCACCAAATAGAAATGCCATTTCCCAAGACATATCTAAAACTAAATGGGTGATCACAGCCACTAAACACCAGGTCAAAACCGCTCCTGATGTACACAAATTTCGAACCATCGAACCGTGTCCGCGTAAATCTTCAAACCTTAGTGTTAACGCACCTTCAAAGAGAATAATCGCGACAGACAACGACACCACAGGAAACAATAAGTCACCAAAGATTTGGTCGGCATTAATTACACCGGTAACGGGGCCAACTATAATCCCAACAATTAACAGAGGTAAGATTGCGGGTAGTTTTATGCGATAGGCAAAATATTGACAAAAAATGGATAACAATCCAACCAAAACCAGTCCAGCAGTAATATCAATCAAGTACTTTCCTTAATATCTTAGTTAAACTTTCCAATAATTTTCTTAATAGCTTTTAATGCCAGTATTAAGCATTTTTTAACTAAATGACGAACAGATATAGTTGTAAATGAATCAACAAATCCCATTTAAACAATAACAAATGGTAAGTAGCATTTATACAGGTTACTCAGCTTCGATACAATCCAACCGATGACCAATTAATTTACGAAAAGTGAGGCAAAAAAGTTTACAATTGCGCTTAAGTTCTAGTTGGAAATTAGTTTGTAAGATTTTGTTATCAAGATCTCAAGCATAATACCTGCCTTGAAATAGCCTTTTTGACCCCATTTTTTAACCGATGATCAAACTATCAGGTTTGATGCGATCAACATTCGATATTTTGACCGAGAAGTAAATACAGCATGATGGAACAAACAATAAATGACTTTTTAATTATTTGGGCAACTGTTGACCCAATAGGCACTATGGCGCTTTTTGCTGGGTTAACCAGTAGCCTTACGCCAGCAGAGCGCCGTAAAACAGCATTCAAAACAATAATTTATTCCAGCTTGGTACTTTTGGGAGCAATTGTAGTTGGTCAAATCATCCTAACGGCAATGGGAATTAGTCTGTTGTCTTTTAAAGTGGCCGGCGGCATCATTTTATTTCTGTTTGGAATTAAAATGATTTTTGATGATAATTCAAGCCGTAAAGAAATGGATAAAGATCATGATATGGCCGTGTTCCCTTTGGCGATTCCAGCTACTGCCTCTCCAGGAGCAATTTTAGCAGTTATCCTATTAACCGATAATTATACTCATCCTATTGAAGAACAAATTACTACCGCTTTGGTGATGTTAAGTGTATTGCTTATCACCCTTGTATTGTTGCTGCTGTCTGGAAAAATCATACGCATTATCGGCTCTGGTGGAGCCTCTATTCTTACCCGCATTATGGGGATGATTTTAGCCGCACTTTCTGTTGAGTTTGTGATTGAAGCATTATCTATTGAGAAGTGGATTAGTAGTTTCTCTTAAGTAACTAAATAAAGATCAAAAAGGGAGCCTTATCAGCTCCCTTTTTATTTAAAACAACTTCACTGCTGCCCTTTGTTATTCAACAAATCCCTGATTAACATGCACTGTCAATGGATGATAACCAGGCTTAGCCTCTTCAAATGCGCGTTTGGCAAATGCTTTACCTTCTACAGTTTTAGCTAACTCTCGATACAAAGGTTTGACTAACTTATTGCGACCAATTCCGACCAAATAACTATAGAGTCTCTCATAGGCAGGTTTATATTCATTTTTCACTGCGATTAATAACCAGCTGTGAGCAATTTCATTGTTCTTACTCGCCGTTAATTGGAAGGTACTATCAAGTTCAACCAACTGCATATCGTTTAGCTTCTGTGGCATATTATTTAAAAAGTACAGCCATTGATGAACAGTCCAATCTTGAGTATTAATCTGTTTAGCGCTTAAACTTCCCTCTAACCAAGCATCACGTACTGTATCAACTTTACTAAATGCATCTGATTCTGGCATGGGTGCTCCATCTGGAATACCCGGTTCAAAAATCCATTGATGAATACGCTCTTTGTCTAAAACATCTGCGTAAGTAGTCAGTAACGTTTGATCCAAATAGCTCACAAATTGATCGGTTGTAATACTTTTGAACGCAAAATGATTAAAATATTCAAGTAGAAACTTATCGAAATTATCTCGCCCTACTTTTTGTTCGATTTCGCGAAGAAATAAAGCGCCCTTTTCGTAAGGAATATTTGAAAATACGTCATCAGGATTACGTCCTCGTAAATCAATCGCCAGAATTTCATCATTTTCAGGTAACGCAGCAATATCGGCTTGTAAGTCTTGGTATCCCAAAACCGCTTCCATATTGTAGCGGTCTGTTCCGTAGATCATTTCCATAATCCGATAGGTTAAATAAGTGGTAAAACCTTCGTTTAACCATAGATCCCGCCAAGTCGCATTCGTCACTGTGTTGCCAGACCAACTGTGTGCAAGCTCATGAGCAATTAGAGACACTAGACTTTTGTCTCCCGCAATGACCGTTGGGGTAATGAAGGAAAGACGCGGATTTTCCATGCCACCAAATGGAAATGACGGCGGTAAAATCAATAAATCGTAACGATCCCAACTATAGGGCCCATAGGTTTTCTCAGTCGCTTCTAACATACTCTCGGTGTCTTCGAACTCACTCGCCGCGGCATCGAGTATTGATGGCTCAGCGTAAACACCTGTGCGCTCGCCCATAGGTTTAAAATGCAGATCACCTATTGCCAGTGCGATTAAATAAGAAGGTATAGGTTGCGGCATATTAAATTCATAAACGCCGTCTCGGGGTGTAACAGGATCATTTGCAGCACTCATCACCGCGAGCAATTCTTTAGGCGTGCGAATAGTGGCTGTATAGGTCACTCTCACCTGTGGTGAGTCTTGTAATGGAATGAAACTACGAGCATGAACAGCCTGTGCTTGGGTAAATAAAAATGGATACTGTTTACCGGCAGTTTGTTCTGGTGTTAACCACTGAGCGCCTGACGCATCTTTTGAGGTGTGGTAACTTATGCTGACTTGATTACCTTGTTCGGGCAACGTAATGTGCAGCGCTGAGCCCAGATTTGGAACTTCTTTTTGAAGCTCGAAAGCAACCGGTGTATTTCCTGAATTCACCTCTAAAATGGTTAATCCCCGAGTATCCAAAATCAGGGTTTTCCCTTGCTCATCAACTTTTTGATAAGTAAGTGTTGCTGTGCCTATCAATTGTTGTTTGTCAAAATCAGCGGTTAAATCCAAATCGATGTGTGACACTTTCACAACATCCGGATTTGCAAAAGAATGATAATCTTTAGCATGGTCTATTTGCGTTTGTTTGGAAGTTTGTTGTGGTGTTTGTGGTGCTTTGATTTCAGCGGGTTGCTCCGGATTTGAACATGCCAGCAAAGTAGATATCCATAAAAATGCAAGATAACGAATACTTTTCATTTATTTTCCTAGTGAACTTTTTCGCTAATTGTGACATAAAACTAGTTAGCACCGAAAGCATAGCCGTTAATTTAAAACTAGGTTAAGTGAATCATTAAATATCGATAGGAGATGATATGGCTAAACAAAATGAACAAGATATTTCGACGTTTTTGGATGCGATGCAGGATGTCAAACCACTTCCTAAACAAGATACAGTAATCACCTTGAAAACCAAGCCTACCCTCGCACAAAGCTTAAAACGTGAAGCTTTGCAAAGAGAGTTAAATTTAGCTCAAAATTATTTGGTTACCGAGTACGTAGAACCTTTAGACCCCTACGATCACCTTATTTACAAAAAGTCGGGAGTTCAAGAAGGTGTATTTAAAAATTTACGTTTAGGCAAATACAAGATCGACGCAACCCTTAATATCCAGCAGTATAAATTTGAACAAGCAAGACAAGCAATGTTTGAAACAGTTCTGCAATCCCAGCAAAAAGGTATTAGAACGTTATTAATAAAACATGGAATAGGTTTGAACAGTCAGCCGTTCTCAGCATTTCTAAAAAGTTATGTGAACAAATGGTTACAGCAAATGCCACAAGTTTTAGCCTTTCATACGGCGCAAAAACACCATGGTGGCGTTGCCTCTGTGTATGTTTTACTGAAAAAAAGTGAAACAGATAAGGCTTTGAATAGAGAGTTACATCGAAAGAAATAACATCAGATTTAGGATCAAGTCCATATGCAAATGATCTCAAATAAGCTTTGTAAAACCTAAAACCTCTTTAAATTTGTTCCTGTTTACTCTCAGTAGAAATGGTTTTAGAACTTGCGGGAGTGCTAACAACGGCTAAAACAACTAGGAAAAGTACAGTGGCAAAAACACCCGTTAAACCAAACCCTTTTGACGAACGATTCATTTTATTTCTCTTATTATTATTTTAAAATAGTAATTGTTGTCGGTAAGTTTATGCAAGTCCATTTGGTAAAAATATCATCTCTGATAACTACACCTAGATTAGACTTTAGTCTAAACCCGTTTTTCCCAATTGACAAAGGATTATTTAATTAAATCAACGATCTAACGTACAACTATAATTCATTAAAAAAGCGCCTAAAAAATTAGGCGCTTTTAGATTTTTTAGATTCGTAATTGTAGTAAATCGCTTTCTTTGTGGTTAGCCAGCAAAGACTCGTGCATTTCTAAACATTCTCATCCAAGGACCATCTTCTTGCCACTCGTCTGCTTGCCACGAATTTGCCACGGCTCTAAACACTCGCTCAGGATGCGGCATCATAATAGTGGCACGACCATCACTGGAGGTGAGTCCTGAAATCCCGTCCGGAGAACCATTCGGGTTGGCTGGATACTGTTCTGTGACATTTCCCCAATTATCCACATATTTCAACGCAACATGTTGATTATTTTGAACTTGTCGAAGATGACCAGTATGTTTAAATTCTGCTCTTCCCTCGCCATGTGAAACAGCTATGGGTAAACGTGAACCCTGCATGCCAGCAAAGAATATTGATTTACTCTCTTGAACTTCCAACATCGACACTCGCGCTTCAAATCGTTCCGATTGGTTCGTTACAAAATGCGGCCATAAATCAGCACCAGGAATCAGAGATTTCAAATTTGAAAGCATTTGACAACCATTACATACGCCTAAGCTAAACGAATCTTGCCGATGGAAGAACTGTTCAAATTGATCCCGGGCATAGTTATTAAACAAAATGGACTTAGCCCATCCTTCCCCTGCTCCCAGCACATCACCATATGAGAAACCACCACAGGCAACCAAACCAGCAAACTGATCTAACGCGACGTTCTGACCGATAACATCACTCATATGCACATCAATTGCGTTAAAACCTGCGCGATTGAATGCAGCGGCCATTTCGTTTTGAGAGTTAACACCTTGCTCACGTAAAATAGCGATTTTAGGTTTAATACCTTTCGAAATATAAGGTGCAGCAACATCTTCATTGATGTCGTAGCTTAGCTCACAATGTAAACCTGGATCCTGCGCATTCCCTTTGGCTTGCCACTCTTGGTCCACACATTCAGGGTTATCTCTTAAGCGTTGCATCTTGTCTGTGGTTTCTGCCCAAATCAGACGATAGTAGCCGCGCTCTTGTGATATGACTTTTTGTTGTTTATGACTAATTTCAATTCTGTCTGAATTGTTTAGACTTCCAACTACATGGGTGACTTCAGTAAGATTATGTTGACTTAGCACTTGGTTGACTTTATCTAAGTTGGATTTCGTCACCTGAACCACTGCGCCTAATTCTTCGTTAAACAATACTGACTGCGCATCCCCCTTGAAACTATCTAATTGAACGTCAATGCCTGTATGTCCAGCAAAAGCCATTTCAACCAAAGTAGTGAACAAACCACCATCAGATCTATCGTGATATGCCAACAATAACTCTTGATGCACCAAAGTTTGCATTGCTTCAAAGAAAGATTTTAGTAATTTAGGCTTAGTGACATCAGGAGCTTGATTACCTAACTGACTGTATACCTGAGCCAAACAAGAACCACCGATACGATTGCGTCCTTCCCCCAAATCTAAACATAATAAAAGTGTATCACCCTTATCGGTTCTTAGCTGCGGAGTTAGCGTATTACGGATATCTCGGACCGCACCAAAGGCGGTGATAATTAATGACAATGGTGAAGTTACCGCCTTGTCTTGTTGCCCATCTGGCTGCTCTTCTTGCCATTGGGATTTCATTGACATTGAATCTTTTCCAACCGGAATAGTTAAGCCCAGTTCAGGACATAGCTCTTCACCAACGGCCTTCACAGCTTCATATAAACCTGCATCTTCACCCGGGTGTCCGGCTGCTGCCATCCAATTGGCAGACAGTTTGATGCGATTCAATGAGCCAATATCTGCTGCAGCAATGTTAGTTAAAGATTCACCAACTGCCATTCGTGCTGACGCTCCGTGATTCAATAGTGCAATAGGTGTGCGTTCACCAACCGACATTGCTTCACCTTGATAGCTATCAAATGAAGACGCTGTCACTGCAACGTCAGCCACCGGAATTTGCCAAGGGCCGACCATTTGATCACGACTCACTAATCCCGTGACGCTGCGGTCACCAATAGTGATTAAGAAGGTTTTTTCTGCCACAGTAGGCAAACGTAAAAGACGTTCCGCTGCTTCATTTATGTCTACAGATTCGGCTTTAAAGTCATCCCCTGCGGCTTTTTTAGAGGTCACATCACGATGCATTTTCGGTGGTTTACCCAACAATACGTCTAATGGCAAATCAATTGGTAAGTCATTGAAGTGGTCATCATGCAATGCCAAATGAGGCTCTTGTGTGGCTTCGCCAACAACCGCAAAAGGAGCTCTTTCACGACGACAAATAGATTCAAATAATGGCAGCTTGTCAGGGGCCACGGATAATACGTAGCGTTCCTGTGATTCGTTACACCAAATTTCATGGGGAGCCATACCGGGTTCGTCATTGGGCACATTTCTGAGTTCAAATTTACCACCGCGACCACCGTCATTCACCAATTCAGGGAAGGCATTTGATAAACCACCAGCGCCAACATCATGAATAAACTGAATAGGATTATTGTCACCTAACTGCCAACAACGATCGATAACTTCCTGACAACGTCGCTCCATTTCTGGGTTACCCCGTTGCACAGATGCAAAATCCAAATCCTCATTAGATTCACCAGATGTCATGGAAGAAGCAGCGCCTCCCCCTAGTCCAATGTTCATGGCCGGTCCACCTAGCGCAATTAACTTTGCTCCAACGGTGATTTCGCCTTTTTGAGTATGCGATTGACGAATATTTCCTAATCCACCAGCCAACATAATTGGTTTATGATAACCACGTACTTCCACACCATTGAAACTATTTACCTGCTGTTCATAAGTACGGAAATAACCAAGAATATTCGGGCGACCAAATTCGTTATTAAACGCAGCACCACCTAAAGGTCCTTGCTGCATAATTTCCAATGCATCAACAATTCGCTCAGGTTTACCATAAGCCGTTTCCCAAGGCAGCGCATATCCAGGAATATTTAGGTTTGAGACACTGAACCCCACTAACCCAGCTTTCGGCTTAGAACCTCTTCCAGTGGCACCTTCATCACGAATCTCACCGCCAGAACCTGTAGCTGCGCCTGAAAAAGGAGAAATAGCGGTTGGGTGGTTATGGGTTTCCACTTTCATCAAAATATCAATATTTTCATGATGATATTCGTACTCATGGGATTCTGGGTCAGGGAAAAAGCGACCCGCTTTCCATCCTTCCATTACCGCTGCGTTATCACTGTATGCTGAATGCACAAAATCAGGATTCAACTCAAAGGTATTTTTAATCATTTTGAACAGCGATTTAGACTGTTTAGCGCCATCAATCGTCCAATCGGCATTGAAAATTTTATGTCGACAGTGCTCAGAGTTGGCTTGGGCAAACATGTAAAGTTCAATGTCGTTTGGATTACGACCTAGACGCTGGAAATTTTCAACTAAGTAGTCAATCTCGTCATCGGCAAGGGCAAGACCCATTTCAACATTGGCTGCGCTTAAGGCTTCTCGGCCACCTGCAATCACATCCACGCTGCTATAAGGTTTCGGCGAATCCTCTACAAATAACATTTCAACTTGGTCAAAATCAGACATTACCGCTTCTGTCATACGGTCATGTAATATTTGTTGCAATTCTGCGTGTTGTTCTGCGCTTAACTCAGCAGCAAATTTTAAATAGTATGCGCAGCCTCGCTCTATTCGTTTAACTTCTTTGAGTCCACAATTGTGTGCAATATCAGTCGCTTTAGAAGACCATGGAGAAATAGTCCCAGGTCTTGGCACCACTAATATTAGCTCTCCTTCTGGATCATGAGCTGGAATAGCTGGACCATAGGTGAGTAATTGAGTTAAAACTTGTGTCTGCTCTGAGGTTATGTCCGACTCAATTTGTGCAAAATGCACAAACTCAGCATAAATTTCAGCAATGGGAAGTTGAGCAGAAGTAAAACGTTGAAGTAATTTTTCAACACGAAAATCAGATAGCGCAGGGGCACCACGAAGGACTAGCATAGGCTATTACCAAAGTTACTGGAACTTGACCATTTAGTCTGCCAAAGTTCACGATTTCAGGAAGTTTTGAGGCGCGAATTATAGTGTAAAATCAATCTATTGATAAGCATCAATCGGTCTGATTTGAAAGTTTTTAGTGTTCAATTGCATTATTCCCCTAGATGAATTCAAACAATTTCGTCACAATGAGGGAATTAACCTGTTTTAAAAGGGAATCTGTGAAGAAAACAGTTTTACGGTTTTTACTACTGAACTTAGTGCTCGTGCTCAGTGCATGCGAAAAACCGCAACAATCCAGTACATTGGCACGCATCTTAGATCAAGGTGTACTCAAAGTTGGAACCAATTATGGTTTAACGACGTATTTCAATGGCCCAGTAGGACCAGAGGGATTTGAATATGAACTAGCCAGCGGCTTCGCTAGCTATCTAGGCGTGCGGCTGGAAGTTTTCCCTTACTACACTCTAAACGAACTATTTCCGCAACTTGCTAATCATCACCTAGATTTAATTGCTGCAGGGATTAGCGTAACCAATGAACGAGCAGAATTATTCCGCTTTGGTCCTGCGTATCAAAATATCAGCCAAAAAGTGGTGTTCAAACAAGGTAATGAACGCCCTAGGAGTGCCACAGATCTAACCGAAGAAATGTTAGTCATTGCCGGTAGCAGCCATGCAGAAACATTACGGGAATTTAAACCTTTTCATCCACAGCTGAGCTGGCAAGAAACAGATGACAAAGACGCAGAAGAACTAATGGAAATGGTGTTAAACGATGAACTTGCCTACACCATAGTAGATTCTAATATATTAGCAGTGCTGCGCAGAAGACACCCTGAACTCAGTATTGGATTCACCATTAGCAAAGAACAAGGGGTGGCATGGGCCTTAGATAAGAGCCAAGATGATTCTTTATTAGCGGCCCTTATCGAATACTTTGGCCTAATTCAATCAAATGGCACCCTTGCCGCGTTAGAAGATAAGTACTTTGGTCATGTAAGACAATTTAACTATGTTGATACCCGCGAATTTATTCGCTCAGCAAGAACTAATTTACCCAATTTTAGACAATGGTTTGAGCAACATGCGCAAAATTTAGATTGGCGATTGTTAGCAGCAATGAGCTATCAGGAAAGTCACTGGAATCCGAAAGCAAAATCCCCAACCGGTGTCCGCGGGATGATGATGTTAACTTTAGCAACAGCAGAAGATTTAGGAATTGAGTCTCGATTAGACCCGGAACAAAGCATTCGTGGCGGAGCAGAATACTTTGCCAATTTATTAAGTCGAATTCCTGCACGCATTCAAGAGCCTGATCGAATTTGGTTTGCCTTGGCGTCTTACAATATAGGACTAGGCCATTTAGAAGATGCGCGGGTACTGACCCAAAGACAAGGTGGCAACCCCGATATGTGGATAGACGTTAAAAAACGTTTACCTCAATTACGTCAGAAAAAATACTACAAAACCACCCGTTATGGATATGCACGAGGGGATGAAGCTGTTACTTATGTTGACAACATACGGCGGTACTATGATACATTAATGTGGCTAGACGGGCAGGATGCCGAAACCCTCGATGAAGCTGAAGACGCAGCTCAAGCTCAAGCTCAAGAAAACTAAACCATCCAAAATTTACGCTGTTTATTGACTTGTCATATAGCAGTCATATTTGCATGCCAAGCTAATAACAACTAAATGATTCATTTGTTTCAATTTAAATATTTATGAAACTAATGGGAAATTTAACTGTCTATAGTAATTAACGCGTTTTATTTAAACAAAATAGGAGAATAATCCTCACAGGAGTTACCATGAGAAAAAGAAATACACTAAACAGAAAAATGAAACCCGGCAATAGTAGCCGAAGAAGACTAATGTTGAAAAAAGTACACCAGAAAGTATTAGTTAGGCGTCAAAATTTTCAACAATTTGATTTACAAGAAACCTTTGCTGAAGCGAGCTAAAATAAGCTTCAGCTAGAAAGCGCCAAGGGCAATTTTGTTTTTCATATTGTCTGTGCTTTCAAACTGCCTTTAAGTTCAAACATCCTCTTTGCTTACCACAATACCTACAGCGTAAAATACCAAATCACCTGTATCATTTGAAAACAATGCTTCTAAGCAAAATTTTAAAATTTGTGGTTCGTCAGTTTGTCCCATTTTGAATTTTAGCTAATTGCTTTTGGGCTTTTTTCTGCTCTCGACGCATCTTAAAAAAGTCTGATATTTTAGTTGCACACTGAGCAGCTAGAACATCACCTTGTACTTCGATTTGATGGTTCAATCTTTCATCGTTGAGTAAGTTCATCAAACTACCAGCAAACCCCGTTTTATAATCTTTTGCGCCAAATACTAAACGTTTTATTCGAGAATGAACAAGCAACCCTGCACACATGGGACAAGGCTCTAACGTAACATAGAGAGTACAATCCACCATGCGATAGTTATTTAGGACTTTCCCTCCTTCTCGAATGGCTATCATTTCTGCGTGAGCAGATGGATCATGTAAATTGATCGACTGGTTCCAGCCTTGGGAAACCAACTTATTATCCTTGATCAACACTGCACCAACCGGTACTTCGCCAATTTTCCACGCATTATCTGCCAACGATAGAGCATAGTTCATCCAATACTCATCTTGCATGTGAATTTCATCTGGGGGATTTAGGATTGCCATTCTAATATCACTAAAAACATTGGTTAATTTACTCAAAAAGTTGTTTATTTAACTAATAAACTTATCAACTGAAGTCCATGTAAAAACGTAAATCATTGAAATAAAAAGAAAATAAAAGTTGGTTAAAAATATGCAAAACAAGATTATAACGGCATAACATACCAATACGCTAACACTAAGCCAGTCAAAGGAGACTACGCTATGAATTTAACCGCCATCGTCATTATCGCAATCATATGCTGGACCATTATTAAATTAACCGGTAAAGATAAAAAAGAAGTCAAACAGGAGACCCAACCTCAGCAAGAAAACGACGAATTAAAACAACAGCTCACGGTGATGCAAGAACGAATTGCGGTACTTGAAGCCATTGTTACCGATGAAAAGTATGTGCTTAAACGGGAATTTGATAATTTAGAGCGCAATAAAGCGGCGTAACCCCCATAAAAAGGCGATAGTAATATCGCCTTTATTGTACCCTACAGACTCGTTACGATTCCCAGTTTAAAATCAACGAGAATAAAATAGCTTGCTGGTTACCGCCCGACCAGGACGCAAATTATTGGAATATCGAAGCAAAATGCTCTGCTGTTGGTTTAAACGGGACAGTTAAGTCTACAATTTCTAATTCCCTTCACAATATCAATAAGTTCCTTAGCTGAGACCTAAACATAGTCGGATATTATGCTCCTATCGTATTCAATCATTCATTAAAAATATCAGTTATTAATGCCATGCTCAGATTTTTTATTGTTTGCGGCTTGAGTAACCCGATATTTCATTTGATTGGACCGCGCCGAGCGTTCGCCATTGTGATTGAACAAGCTCCAGGGCTTGCAGAAAATTTACCGCTAGGATATTGTTGTCACTAACAACATAATTTAGAGACTTTCCGATGGACTCAAAGCTTAAGCGCGCAGAAGCGCTCTACGAAGCAGTTAACCAGTTAATCCGTGTACATCAGTTCCGTGATCGTGAAAGCATATGCTGTCATAACGTGTCGGTCGCTCAGTGCTACGCCCTCGAAACGCTTGTAAAACGTGGTCCTTTAAGGCTTAAAGCGTTAGCTGAAGATATGTGCCTTGATAAAAGTACTGCAAGTCGCGTAGTTGATTCACTGCTGCGTAAAGGTTATGCACTCAAGACCTTAGATCCCCTTGATCAGCGCGCAGTTCAGCTGTCGTTGAGTCCTGAGGGTCATGCGCTTTATTCCACCATACATAAAAGTCTGATTGCAGAAGAAGCGTCCATGATATCTGACATCTCTGATGAAGTGGTCGATGCTGCTACTGTGCTGTTAGAAAAGCTAACTGTAGCAGCGCGGGCCCGACTCGGCACTTAAACTATTTTTTTAACTACATTGTTGTTAGTAACAACATTATTTAGAGGTTTACCTATGAATTACAATAACGAAAACTTGCCTATCGCCGTTATTGGCGCCGGTCCTATCGGTTTAAGTTCAGCAGTTAACTTGCTCGACGCAGGGCTTACACCCATTATTTTTGAATCAGGTGATTGTGCCGGTTCCAACCTAGCAAGTTGGGGTCATGTGCGTATGTTTTCGCCTTGGTCATACAACATGGATCCCAAAGCGGTTTCTCTACTTAAGAAACAGGGCTGGGACGAACCGGATCTGAGCGCATTTCCAACCGGAAGCGAACTGCTTGAACGCTATGTGTTGCCTTTAGCGTCCCACGAGAAGGTTGCCCCTCACCTACATTTGAATACCCGTGTTGTTAACGTCAGCCGCCAATATCACGATATTTTACGCAATGAAATGCGGGAGCGCGCGCCATTCGTGGTGCGTGTTTCAAACCCCGAAGGTGATCGCGATATCCTTGTCCAGGCCGTAATCGATGCCTCTGGTACCTATCAGACACCCAACTGGCTTGGCGCTCATGGTATTCCAGCTATTGGTGAGCTTACGGCTTCGCAATCAATTACTTACGGTGTGCCTGATATTCTCGGTTGTTGCAATAAACAGTACGCAGGCAAGTCCGTACTCGTCATCGGTGGCGGCCATTCGGCATTTAACGCATTACAGGATTTAGTCAAACTCTCTGATCAAACTGATGGCATGCGGGTTCTATGGGGAATACGCGGCTCCTCCGTCGATAACATTGTGCGCTCACCAAAAAATGATGAGCTGCAAGAACGTAGAAGCCTCGAAGTTCATATCCAAAAATTACTGGATGAAGGAAAAATCGAGGTATTTACTAATATAGCAATAGAAAAAATCAACTGTGAAAATGACAAACTGATCGTAAAAAGCCATTCATCTCAACTACCGCCAGTAGATAAAATCATTGCAGCTACTGGGTTTCGCCCTAACCTTCAGTTGCTATCTGAATTGCGTACCTCCATTGATCCTGCTACGCAAAGTCCGGTTAATCTCGGTCCACTTATTGATCCTAATCTTCATAGTTGTGGTTCAGTTCCTGAGCATGGCGCCGCTGAGCTTTCTCACCCAGAAACCGGTCTTTATGTTGTTGGTATTAAAAGCTACGGCCGTGCACCAACATTTCTGCTAAAAACGGGCTATAAACAGGTTAAGTCAGTCACGTCTAAATTAGCGAATCAGGTAATCGATGATGATCCTGTTGCGAATCGCTCCTTTTCTTGTGATGACGTTGCCCTCAATCGAAGTTGCTCAGCATAAAAGTCTCGCCCTCTAATCCTAGCTTTGTTAATAGGCTTAGGCTGAATTGGGGGCATTTTTCTTTTGTTGAATATGGTGAGAGAAATGACCTACTTTATTCGAAGTCATCCGCTATTCATTGTCGTGCTCGCTCAGCTATGTGGAACTTCGCTTTGGTTCTCGGTTAATGGGGTGGGCTTGGCTCTCATTCATGATGTTGGGCTAACAGAGAAAGATCTTGGATGGTTAACTCTCACTGTTCAGGCTGGTTTCATTACTGGTACCCTATTTATTGCCACCACAGGTCTGGCTGATCGATTACGCGCCAGCCGCATTTTCGCCCTTTCCTGTTTAGCTGGTGCGTTAGCAAATGCCAGCTTTGTGTTGGTGGCAGCCCATCCACCATTTGATCTGCTATTACGTTTTTTTACCGGTCTGTGCTTAGCCGGTATCTACCCTCTTGGTATGAAGCTAGTGATTGGATGGACACCTAAATATGTCGGGGCCGCTCTAGCATGGCTAGTAGGAATGTTAACACTAGGCACTGCTCTACCTCATCTATTGCGTGGCGCGACTTTCGGGTTACCTTGGGAATGGACACTTCTGGGCGCTTCTGGGTTGGCTTTGCTAGGTGGCGTGGCTATCTTTGCTCTAGGTGATGGCCCACACCTACCGTCTTCAAGTAATAAAGTACGACTACGAGATGGGCTAGCAGCCTTAACTGAAAGGCGTTTCCGCGCAGTGGCAATCGGCTACTTTGGCCACAGCTGGGAGCTTTATGCAATGTGGACCCTTATTCCATTTATGGTGTCTCGTGAAATGGGACGTCTCGACATTCAGAGTTTATCGAACCCATTGATATCGTTTTCCATCATCGCGCTAGGTCTGGTGGGCTGTGTGGGTGGTGGAGCACTGAGCAGACGTATAGGAAGTCTGTCTGTGGCGCGCTTGGCTCTTGGGTCCTCCGGACTTATCTGTATGATTTATCCATTGGTTGCCTTTTTGCCGCCAAAAGTGATGTTAGTTTTACTCTGTATTTGGGGCCTGACAGTTATTGCGGATTCGCCTCAGCTATCGGCTCTGGCTGCTCAAACAGCTCCAACAGAACGTATCGGTTCAACCTTGGCCATGTTAAATGCTATAGGCTTTGCTTTGACCATTCCATCAATTGCGTTGACCACAGCACTGTGGCAATGGCAAGGGGTTTGGGTAGTATGGTGGTTACTCCCGGGGCCAATTTTAGGGCTTTGGGCGATGCGCAGGCTAGATCGGCAAGGATAATGTGCAATACCTCCTACAAGTGTGCGCCTGCTTGTAGCCTATTCTCTTGTCTGGGCGTATTGGCCTGCTACCTCTACTAAGGTTACACCTGCCTAACCAAGCTCAATAATTAGGTTTGTTCTGCTACACAACCCAAAAGCCCAGCGCGAACGCTGGGCTTTGAGATTTATTTTGATATGGCTAAATATTGCCAGATGTAGTTTGTTGGAAGCTATTATTCCCACTCAATGGTAGCAGGTGGTTTACCAGAGATGTCATAAACCACGCGAGAAATGCCATCAATTTCATTAATGATGCGATTAGATACTTTACCTAAAAAGTCATAAGGTAAATGTGCCCAGTGAGCGGTCATAAAATCAATGGTTTCTACTGCACGTAGGGAAACCACCCAATCATACTTTCTCGCATCGCCCATCACACCAACTGAGCGCACAGGTAGAAATACGGTAAAAGCTTGACTCACTTTGTGGTACAAATCAGCATTATGTAATTCTTCGATGAAGATTGCATCGGCTCGACGCAGTAAATCACAGTATTCTTTTTTCACCTCTCCTAATACGCGAACCCCTAAACCAGGTCCCGGGAAAGGGTGACGATAAAGCATGTCGTAAGGTAAGCCTAATTCTAAACCAATTTTGCGTACCTCATCTTTAAACAGTTCGCGCAATGGTTCAACTAGTCCCATTTCCATATCATCGGGTAACCCCCCCACATTGTGATGTGATTTGATAACGTGGGCTTTACCGGTTGCTGAACCTGCTGACTCGATGACGTCTGGATAAATAGTGCCTTGCGCAAGCCACTTGGCATTTTTTAACTTTCTCGATTCTTCATCAAACACACCAACAAATTCACGACCGATTATTTTGCGTTTAGCTTCTGGGTCTTCTTCCCCTTCAAGGGCGGCTAAAAAGCGTGGTTCAGCGTCAATTTTTATAATGTTGAGACCAAAATGATCACCGAACATTTCCATGACCTGTTCACCTTCATTGAGTCGCAGCAAGCCATTGTCAACAAATACACAGGTGAGGTTTTTACCAATTGCTTGATGTAGCAACATTGCGGTTACTGAGGAATCAACGCCGCCAGATAATCCTAGAATAACTTGATCGTCACCGACTTTTCGCTTAATTCGCTCAACTGCATCTTCAATAATACTCGCTGCCGTCCACAATTTCTGACACCCACAAATATCCATCACAAAATGAGACAAGATGCGCATTCCTTGACGGGTATGAGTGACTTCTGGATGAAATTGAACACCATAAAATTGGCGAGACACGTCAAACATTGCGGCATGAGGACAACTTGCGGTTTGTGCACCAGTAACAAAGCCTTCCGGTATTTCTAAAACTTTGTCGCCATGACTCATCCACACATCTAACAAGCCATTTCCGTTGCTACCAATATGGTCTTCAATGTTTGCTAACAAAGGAATATTTTCGATCACTTCAACTTGTGCGTAACCAAACTCGCGCTTATCAGAACCTAAAACTTTTCCGCCCAACTGGGCCGCCATAGTTTGCATACCGTAACAAATACCAAATACTGGAACCCCAGCATTAAATACGTATTCAGGCGCTCGTGGTGAATTAGCTTCAGTTACTGATTCGGGACCGCCAGAAAGAATAATCCCATTTGGATTAAACTGTTTAATTTGCTCTTCACTTACATCCCATGCCCAAAGCTCACAATAAACGCCAATTTCTCGTACGCGACGGGCTATAAGTTGGGTATATTGAGAACCAAAATCAAGAATTAAAATACGTTGATCATGAATATTAGTGGTCATGGAAAATCTCGTGTTAATAGTATAAAAGCAGGTATTGGCATCAACGCCAATACCTAAGATTGAACAACTAGCTACATTAGCCTAAACGGTAATTAGGCGCTTCTTTGGTGATGCTGACATCATGTACATGGGATTCTCCCATACCTGCTGCCGTCACTTTTACAAATTGTGGTTTGGTACGTAAAATATCAATCGTAGCGCTTCCGGTTAGTCCCATTGCTGAGCGTAACCCACCCATTTGTTGATGGATAATGTTAGAAATTGGACCTTTGTAAGCAACCCGGCCTTCAATCCCTTCAGGCACCATTTTTTCTTCTGATTTAGTATCTTGGAAATAACGATCAGAAGAGCCATGGCTTTGATTCATAGCGCCAAGTGACCCCATACCACGATAAGACTTATAATAACGACCTTGATATAACTCAACTTCACCTGGTGCTTCTTCGGTTCCGGCCAGCATACTACCGACCATGACACAACTTGCACCTGCCACTAAGGCTTTGGCAATATCGCCGGAGAAACGAATACCACCGTCAGCGATCACAGGAATATCTCGACCTTCAAGGGCCTCTACTGCATCTGCTACTGCGGTTATTTGCGGTACTCCACAACCTGTCACAATACGAGTTGTACAAATTGAACCTGGGCCGATCCCAACTTTCACGGCATCAACACCGGCATCAGCAAGGGCTAAAGCCCCCTCAGCTGTGGCAACATTACCTGCAATAATTTGAATATCAGGAAATGCCTTACGGGTTGCAGCTACGCGGTCTAAAACGCCTTGAGAATGACCATGGGAGGTGTCTATTAATAAAACATCTACTCCAGCTTCAACTAAGGCTTGAATACGTTCTTCTGTTCCAGGACCGACACCGACAGCTGCGCCAACACGCAAACGACCTAATTCATCTTTACAAGCATTAGGTTTATTTTCGGCTTTCTGGAAATCTTTAACCGTTATCATGCCTTTGAGTTTGAACGCATCATCGACCACTAGAATTTTTTCAACGCGGTGTTCATGCATCAGTTCTAGCACTTCGTCAGAGGCTGCGCCTTCGGGCACGGTAACCAATCGTTCTTTGGGCGTCATCACGCTAGACACAGGTTGATCAAGTTTATTTTCAAAACGCAAATCACGGCCAGTTACAATTCCGATTAGATTATTATCATCATCAACGACAGGAAAACCTGAGAAACCATGATATTTACTAAGGGCATTGATCTCGCCCAAGGTGGCTTGAGAACTTACGGTTACGGGATCCGATACCACTCCACTTTCGTATTTTTTAACAGCACGAACGTGATTAGCTTGTTCTTCAATAGCCATATTTTTATGGATGAATCCCATTCCGCCTTCTTGTGCAAGGGCAATAGCTAACCGTGCCTCAGAAACAGTATCCATGGCGGCAGAGATTAATGGGATATTCAATGATACACTGCGGGTTAATCTGGTGCGCAGATCGGCAGTGTGAGGTAACACAGTGGAGTGCCCAGGAACTAAGAGTACATCATCAAAAGTCAGGGCTTCTTTAGCAATCCTCAACATGCAATTACACCTATATTTAGCGGGTTTTAATTGCGGCGTGATTGTAGCGGTTTTGCGTTATCAGGTAAACTGAATTTGTAGTAAAATTTCAAAAGTTTTTGGTGTTAATCAATTTACCGTATACATTTATTTGCATTATTCTCCATTTTGCTAAAAATATTGCCTTTTAACGTTCCTTTGAAGGCCAACATTTTTGGAGGAATTAGGGGGAAACAGTTCAATATTCAAGGAATTTATGCCAAACCAATCTAACTCTTCAAAAAATATATTTACTGTTAGCCAATTAAATCGACTCGCCCGTTCGGTGTTGGAGTCAGAAATTGGTCAAATTTGGTTATCTGCAGAGATTTCTAATTTTGTCGCGGCTGCTTCTGGGCATTGGTATTTTACCCTCAAGGATGCCCGCGCCCAAGTTAAAGCGGCCATGTTTCGTGGTGCAAACTCTCGTATAAAAGTGCGTCCCAAAGAAGGTGACAAGATATTAGTTCGTGCGTCAGTGGGTCTTTACGAAGCCCGTGGTGATTATCAAATTGTTGTCGATTTCATGGAACCAGAAGGTGAGGGTCAATTAAAACAGCAATTTGAAATGTTAAAAATCAAACTCGCTGAAGAAGGGCTATTCGCCACATCACACAAAAAATCACTGCCTGAGACAATTCAGCGAGTTGGCGTAATTACATCAGCAACCGGTGCCGCATTGCACGACATTTTAACGGTATTAAAACGCAGAAACCCACTCATTTCTGTCATTGTGTACCCATCTCAAGTACAAGGCGAATTAGCTCCTATGCAGCTTTGCCAAGCAATAGATAAAGCGGTACAACGAAATGAAGTAGACGTTCTTATTATTGGTCGAGGCGGCGGTTCTCTTGAGGATTTATGGTGCTTTAACGATGAAAGCCTAGCTAGAAAGATATTTTCCTGTGTCATTCCAACCATCAGCGCTGTTGGCCATGAAGTTGACGTCACCATTGCTGATTTTGTGGCAGATGTGCGCGCCCCTACTCCTTCTGCAGCTGCAGAGTTAGTCAGTTCAGATATTTTAGAAGTGCTACAAAGCTTACAAAATTTAAAGTCGCGATTACACCGCAGCATGGTCGGTCAAACTCAATTTCATAAACACAGATCGCAAATTTCTAGCCAACAATTAAAGACGCTCCACCCGGAAAATCGAATCAAACAACAAAGCCAACATTTGGATCAAATGCAGATGTTGTTAGAGCATAGATTTAAGCGCAAATTCCAAGACAGTGCGAATAAAGTGCAACGGATAACACAGCGACTACATAATCGCTCGCCAATCAATAGGCTAGAAAGATTAATGGAAAATAATAAAATTCTGATTAATCAACTGAATAAATCGACAACAAACTTTATAGTCAGTAAACAACTTCAGCTTGCCAAGGCCTCTGAATTACTGGATAGCGTAAGCCCGCTTTCGACCCTGTCCCGTGGCTATAGCATTACCTACAAAGGCAGTGAAATCATTAAAAACAGTAGTCAGTTAAAACAAGATGATGAGATAACCACCCGATTTCATGATGGCTCGGTCAATAGCTTAGTAACGGGGAAATAAAGTGTAACAGCTGGCAGTTTGTAGCAACTGCCAGTGTCCACTAGGTTAGCTCTAGTTAGGGCTTTTTATGATGAGTCATTAAACGCTTGCGTTTACGCTGTTGTGATAACGTAAGCTTGTTGGTCTTGCCTTCGAATGGGTTAGCCCCTTCTTTAAACTCGACTCGTATTGGCGTTCCCATAGTTTGTAATGACTTACGATAGTAGTTCATCATATAACGCTTATAAGCTGAAGGTAAGTCTTCTACTTGGTTTCCATGAATAATGATGACCGGCGGATTATATCCTCCAGCATGAGCATATTTCATTTTAACTCTTCGACCACGTACCATCGGCGGTTGATGGTCTTCTTGAGCCATTTCCATGATTCGAGTGAGCATGGAGGTGTTGATTCGTTTAGTAGCAGAAGCATACGCTTCTTGCACAGATTCAAACAAATGCCCTACTCCGGTTCCATGTAACGCAGAGATAAAGTGAATTCTGGCAAAGTCGACAAAACCTAAACGACGGTCTAGCTCTCGTTTAATATCATCTTTGATATCTTTTGATAAACCGTCCCATTTATTAACGGCTATGACCAAAGAGCGTCCGGCATTAAGAACAAAACCGAGTAAACTCAAATCTTGATCCGCTATACCTTCTCTAGCGTCAATGCATAACAAAACAACATTCGCTTCTTCAATGGCTTGTAAGGTTTTAATGATGGAGAATTTTTCTACGGCATCAGATACTTTTTTACGTTTACGAACACCGGCCGTATCAATCAATACGTATTCACGTCCGTCTCGTTCCATTGGAATAAAGATACTGTCTCGGGTAGTGCCAGGCATATCGAACACAACAACGCGTTCTTCACCTAAAATACGGTTGGTTAAGGTCGACTTCCCAACATTGGGTTTGCCCACAATCGCCAACTTAATCGGCAAGCTCTGTAAACGTAGCAACTCTGCTTCAGCATTTTCACCGTCATCGTTACGCACGACTTCAGGTATGTGCATATCTGGATAAAGCTTTTCAATTGGCTTTAACGACTTTTCTAACAGTTGAGTAACACCTCGACCGTGAGCCGCTGCTACTTGTGAAACATCACCTAACCCTAAAGAATAAAACTCTGCAGTTTCACTGTCACCGTCAATACCATCCACTTTGTTAGCGACCACATAAACGGTTTTTTCTTGTTTGCGCAAATGATTAGCTATACCGATATCAGCAGGGGTTAAACCCGCTCTAGCATCCACTAAAAATAGCACCACATGCGCTTCATCAATGGCTAACAACGATTGTTCTGCCATCTCTGCATCGATTCCCTGTTCGTCCCCGCTGATACCGCCGGTATCTACCACAATAAACTGTAAGCCTTCATATTTGGCTTGACCATATTTACGGTCACGAGTTAACCCGGGATAATCGGCAACCAATGCATCTCGACTATTTGTAAGCCGATTAAAAAGAGTAGATTTTCCTACATTAGGACGACCCACGAGAGCGATGACAGGTAACATATTATCTTTCCAATAAAATAGTTACGGCTCAAGTATCTAAATTAGATAGTTGAGCCGTGATTAGTTCGTACTTAGGCTATGAAGTTCACTTTCTATCTAGCAAGGTAATCCAAGCGAGTTAATATCAGTGAACTTACACAATCGATGATTCCAAATCAACAAAAGTTGATTAGATTACAGGTACAGCTATAGCGATTAATTCACCATCTCTAGTCTGAGTGTATATCTTATCGCCAAACGCAACTGGCGCTACATAAATCCCTTCATCTTCATCGTCGCCACCTACATCCATACGTGACACAATTGTTCCATCGGTTTTATCTAACCAATGCAAGAATCCATACTTATCACCCACGACCAAATAATTACCAATAGACTCAGGAGAGGTTAAGTTACGTTTTTTAAGTCCACCTTGACTCCACAACTCAACGCCGTTACGACGGTCAATGCTATATATGTTGCTATTCTTATCAGTTACAAACAAGCTATTGCCATCAATCCCCAAACGTCTGTAAGAGTTATATTCACGCTTCCAAATAATTCGACCACTGCGTAATTCAACAGCAGCTAAGGTCCCATCAAATGAAATGACGTAGACATTAGGGCCGACTACTAGAGGTTGACTATCAATATCAACTATACGTTCCAGTTCAGTTGCACCAGAGGGCGCAGAAATGGTTTGTTCCCAAGCAGTTTGGCCGCTGCCTAGAATATTGACGACTAATTTGCCTGTAGCGGTACCCACTAGCGCACCACCGTTAACGGCTACAGGAGCAGAGATTCCCCGTAAACTAAGTGCGGGAACGTCAGACTCGAACATCCATAATTGTTCGCCGGTGTTCGCATCCAATGCAAACAAAGTGCCTGAACCTGTATTTACCAATACGACATTTTCATCCACTGCCGGAGAAGCAATAATTTCCCCGCGTACTTTAGTAACCCATTTGGTTTCGCCGGTATTGGCATCTAAAGCGAACACTTCGCCATTCTCAGAACCCAAATATACAGTTTCATATATAACGGTTAAGCCGCCAGAAATTTTCGCTGTAATACCATCAGACCACAAATTAGTAATAAAACTGTACCAATTTTCATTAGGATATTCGGCGAAATCACGTTTCCAGACTTGCTTACCTGATTCTAGTTCATAAGCTGCGACTATACCTTGACGACTGGCCGCAAACACTTTGTCGTAAGCAACAGCAGGACGTAATCTTGAATAGAATTTATCAATTCCACCAGTTAAATCGTGTGACCATAACTGAGTAGCAGTAAACTTCGACTCTATTGGTTTTAGGGTGCGGATTTCAATTTCTTCGTCGTCCATAAACCAGCCAGAAATAGTTGAACAACCTGCTAGTGTCATTACACTTATAAATGTAACCACCTTAATCCAACTTAAACCCATACTGATATTACCCATTGATAACAACCGCTAAGTTGTCCAACTTCATTTTCACTAGCTGATTATTAGCGTTAGCGTCTAACGATGCACTATATGCTTCTTTAGCAGCGTCAAATTTAGATTGATTAACGTAAATATCACCCTTAATCTCATCTACTTGCGCAACGAATGCAGGTTGAGTAACTAAATCTAAACTAGCCATGGCTTGGTCAAATTGACTTAGCGAATTTTGTACTCTTGCCAAACGCAAATTAGCGACGCTTTTAATTGCTTCATCATCGGCGTTATTTGCCACATATTTCAGATGACTCGCGGCTTTTTCTAAATCGCCCTCTTCAACTGACAATTTAGCCAATTGTAATGCTGTTAGTATAGAGTAGCCGCCTTTGTTACCTGCAACAAATGCTTCCGCTTTTTGCGTGTTTTCAGATGTCAAAGTGGCACTTAACTGCTCATACGAACGCGAAGCTGCTTCTTTTTCAGCAATTTGCGTATCGTTGTAATATCTCCAACCGTACAAACCACCTACACCTAAAATAACGCCAACTGCAATTGCCAAGCCATTCTCACGCCAAAAACGTTTAATCGCTTCTACTTGTTGTTCTTCTGTTGCAAATTCTTCCATTTGATTTTCCTCGTACAACCGATAATACGTTATTGTACTTTATCTTATATTTTAAAATATTGAGCTAAAACTGTGCCCAGTTCATCACTGGAAATGGTTACCTGCGGAATGTCTTCACGGAGGTATTTAACCACAACTTTATTTTCATTCATTTCGTTTTCACCAATCACAATAACGATTGGTGCAGCGCTTTTATCTGCGCGTTTCATCTGCTTTTTTAAGTTTCCGCCGCCACAATGTAACTGAACTCGAAGCTGTGGAGAAGAATCTCTCAATTGCTCAGACAATTTCATGGCGTAAAGTTCCGTAGAATCTCCAAGGGCAGTCACATAAATATCAACGGGGTCAGGTACATCTGAAGTTAATCCTAAAGTTTGTAACATCAGAACGAGTCGTTCAATCCCCATTGCAAAGCCTACAGCTGTGCTAGGTTTACCACCCAATTGTTCTACCAAACCATCGTATCGGCCACCAGCACACACTGTGCCTTGCGAGCCAAGACTTTCAGTTACCCACTCAAAAACCGTACGATTATAATAATCTAAACCACGAACCAAGCGTGGATTAATCCGGTATTGAATGCCCATATCAGTTAATTTCGAACACAAAGATTCAAAATGGGTTTTGGATTCATCATCCAAATAATCTAACAAGGTTGGCGCATCTTTAATAGCTGCCTGCACATCTGGATTTTTACTGTCCAAAACTCGCAGTGGATTGGATTCCAACCGGCGTAAACTATCTTCATCCAGTTGTGATTTTCGTGCGCTTAAATATTCGACCAAGGCATCGCGATAGTTCGCTCGTACTTGGTTCGAGCCTAACGAATTTATTTCCAGGGTTACATGCTCACTGATACCGAACACTTTCCATAAACGCGCGCTGAGCATAATCACTTCAACATCGATATCGGGTCCATTTAGACCGAAGGTCTCTACACCAAATTGATGAAATTGCCGATAACGTCCTTTTTGTGGACGTTCATGGCGAAACATGGGACCCATGTACCAAATACGTTGCTGTTGATTATAAATAAGACCGTGTTGATTGCCTGCACGAACACAACTTGCAGTATTTTCAGGTCTAAGGGTTAAGCTATCACCATTGCGATCTTCAAAGGTGTACATCTCTTTTTCAACGATATCAGTCACTTCACCGATGGAGCGTTTAAATAAGTCAGTACTCTCTACAATAGGGGTACGCAATTCTTGGTAGCCGTAAGAGCCAACCACACTGCGGATCTTATCCTCTACCCATTGCCAAACACCTGAATCAGCGGGTAAGCAATCATTCATCCCGCGAACTGCTTGAATTTGTTTTGTCACTAAATACGTACTCTGAAATTCGTTTCTGTATTGGCTCTCAATTTGCCAATACCCTAATAAAAAAGCCCCGTATTATAGGGGCTTTGATAGTGGTGTTACAAGTGCTAAAAAATTTTATCCCACCTGCTTTACATCAATCTTTCGCTTCACGTCCAGTTGTGATGCTTTGGCTCTAATGCGTTTTTCGAGTTGATCAACTAAATCATCGTTCGACAAACGCTCTTTTTGACGCTTCCCATCTAAATAAAAACCACTCATATTGCGAGCACCGGTAAGTCCTAGGTCTGAAACTTCCGCTTCACCTGGCCCATTCACCACGCAGCCAATAATAGAGACGTCCATAGGCGTTAAAATATCTTCAACCCGTTGTTCTAGCGCATTTACCGTAGCAATCACATCGAATTCTTGACGAGAGCAGCTTGGACAAGCTATAAAGTTTATCCCTCTAGAACGTATCCGTAGCGACTTCAATATATCGAAACCAACTTTTATTTCTTCAATGGGATCAGCTGCCAGTGAAATCCGAATTGTGTCACCAATACCTTCTGCTAATAACATTCCCAAACCAACAGAACTCTTCACCGCACCTGAGCGGAAACCGCCAGCTTCAGTGATACCCAAATGCAAAGGTTGGTCAATTTTTTTAGCTAGTTCACGATAAGCACCAACCGCCAAAAATACATCAGATGCTTTAACACTGACTTTAAATTGGTCAAAATTCAACTTGTCTAAAATATCCACATGACGCATGGCTGATTCGACCAAAGCTTCAGGCGTAGGTTCGCCGTATTTTTCTTGTAGTTCTTTTTCCAAAGAACCACCGTTCACACCAATTCGAATTGGAATATTGTTATCTTTAGCGCAATCAACAACAGAACGTACACGATCCATACTACCGATATTCCCGGGATTGATTCGTAAACAATCAACGCCATATTCAGCTACTTTCAAAGCAATTCGGTAGTCAAAATGGATGTCGGCAATAAGTGGCACTTTCACTTGCTGACGAATGAGTTTAAATGCCTCAGCAGCATCCATTGTTGGGACAGATACCCTCACAATTTCACCACCCACAGCAACGATACGATTAATTTGTGCCACAGTGGCATCAACATCAGTAGTGTGAGTATTTGTCATTGATTGCACAGCAATGGGAGCGCCATCACCAATAGGAACATTTCCAACATTAATACGGGTTGATTTACGACGTTTAATAGGAGATTCAGAAAACATATAAGTACCTTTAACTATGAAGCAAATGGCAGTGAAAATTTAGCTGACTTCCCAGCTTCAAATCGAGACATGTCTACCCGCACGCCGTCATAACTAATCTGCACCACATCTGGAGCCCCTAACGTTACTTCGAAAGGAGCAACACCTGAAACCGTCATTACTCGGCCTTGTTTTTTCACTCCATAGGCGATTGCTTCGCCCGTTGCATCGACAAGGTTCATCCAACAATTGTCTGAAAATTCAAACACCAACTCAATGTTATCAATTGCATTTTGCTGCTGTTCAAAAGTGCTTGGGATCTCAGGCTGTTCAGCATTTAGCGCATTGATAGACTCGTCGACACCAGACTCATTTTGTTCAGGAAGATTGGCACTATCCTGCGCGATTTGCGCGCTAATGATTAAATCATCTGCTGTAGGCTGTTCCGAAATAGCATTATCTTCAGAATCAGTTTGCATATTTAAACTCGCTGTTGAGTCGCTCGCATTTTGCGTTTCGAGCGCTTCAATAACTTGGCTTGTATCTGAGCCAGTGCTGTCAGGAGAGTCTTGCTGTAACCACCAGATGACTACTAATGCTAAAAGTGCCACTACTATGCCGTAAGTTATTAACATTAATCGGTCATCACTGGCTTGTTTAGCCACTCGCTTTGAAAAGCTTTGTAATTTTGCGGGCTCTTTTTCCACTTCAGTTTGAGAAGCAAATGCTTCAAGAATGATATCTTCTTTTACATTAACTTGTTTGGCATATAACTTTAGATACCCTTTGGTGAATGTCATTGAGATTTTAGGATCGTATTCATCCGACTCTATCGCTTCAATAATATTCACTTTGAGATGTAATTTATTAGCAATATCCGCTGATTTTAGCCCAGCTTTTTCTCGCGCCTCTTTTAAAATCGCACCAGGTCCTTTGACGTTTACTGGTTGTTCTAGTTGTTCTTCTGTCATTTCTGTTCTACCGCTTGGGGATCAATCACTATCAACTTTTTTCCTACATGTATAGACGAGGCATCTGCAAGATCATTCCAATCTATCAGGCTCTGTATTTTGACATTATACTTCAACGAAATGCGATATAAATTTTCGCCTTTCTGTACAACATGATATTGCTGCACTGTCTCTTTTTTAGCTTGTGATGCTATTTCTTGTGCTGACTCTAAATCCTTGCCTTGTTGAAGGTTTTCTTGAGCTTGCATATCGTCAACTGGATAATCATCAGCAGTCGATTGTTTATTTAGCTTTTGTTGCTCTTTAGTTTTGCTTGATTGGTTTGTTTGCGCATTTACCACCGGAGTTACGGTTTTATTCACCAGCGCTTCGCTTTGTTTGTCATTATTTGGCTGCAGATTCTGGGGTTGACCATTGTCAGCATTAAGCGGATCTGAAACAGGCGTTTGCGGTACTTGATTTTCTATCTTGTTGGTATTTGGTTTGAGCTTTTTAGAGACTTTTTGAGTGCTTACTAAATTAGCTAGATTTTGTCTATTCTGAATATATTTTAATGTATTAGGATGAGACGGGTACATACCGATTAACATGTCTCCATAGCCTTTTGCTACATCATTATTATTTAAAGCTTGCTCAATGATAATTGACATCCACAAGGTGTCAGGCGTAACTCTGGAGTTTTTCTCCAAACGTCGCAAATTTAGTTTTGCCTCTTCCCACTGTTGCTGTTGCATTTGCAACTCAACGAGTAATTTTAAGGCTTTGGCTCTGGACGGCTGATGATTCAACGAGCTTTGTAGATAAGTCAAAGCGTCCTCTATCTGTCCCTGACTTTGGCTGCATAAGGCTAAATTTTCATAGGTTTCTGCGGTCGAAATATAATTTGCGCTATTAACGGCTTTAAGGAAATACTCTTTTGCTTCAACGTATTGGCCATTTTCACATAAAAAAGCACCATAAGAATTAGCAATGTCGGGGTTTTTCGGATCGAAAGCCAAGGCTTTTTGGTAGGCTTCATCAGCGAGCGCTATTTCATCTACTTGCTGATAGTAATAGGCCATACTAAAGTGCGCATCAGCAAGGCGGGGAGCAAATTTTAGGGCCTTATCTAAATTAAATTTAGCCTGACTAAAATTGCCATTTTTTAAATAAGTTAAGCCCAATGAAATTCTATTTTTAGCCGCTGCTATGGGATCGAAGTCATCACTCGCTTTAAAACCTTCAGGTAAAGGCTCGCTCACACAAGCGGAGAGAAATATCATTGCGATAATCAAAAAACTACGCATATAACTCACTTACGTTAGGGATTATTTAGATTGACCTATGCTAACTGCTTGTTGGGTACTAATCCAATTAGTTGGCAATTTTTACTGAAATTTGTTCGCCTTTCTGCTGTTTTTTCAGCATACGTTTAGTGCGATCCACCACGTCACCAACTAATTGCCCACACGCAGCATCAATATCATCACCGCGCGTTCTTCGCACCACTACTGTTATGCCGTAATCCATAAGCACTTTAGCAAAGCGATCAATTCGAGAATTACTTGAACACGTATAGGGTGATCCAGGATAAGGATTGAAAGGTATCAGGTTAATTTTACAAGGTGTCTCTTTAAGCACTTTAGCTAAAAGGTGCGCCTGATCAGTACTGTCGTTAATGCCGTTTAACATTACATACTCTACAGTTACTTTCCCCTGATTCGCATTAGACTTAGCCAAGTAGCGTCTAACACCAGCTAAAAACTCTTCAATCGGGTATTTTTTGTTAACCGGTACTATTTCATCTCGCAAATCATTGGTCGGAGCGTGCAAAGAAATTGCCAGCGCCACATCAATCATATCGCCAAGTTTATCCAGCGCTGGCACTACACCGGAGGTACTTAATGTCACTCTGCGTTTGGACAAACCAAAACCAAGATCATCCAGCATGATTTCCATCGCTGGCACCACATGTTTCAAATTCAACAATGGTTCGCCCATGCCCATCATAACAACATTGGTAATAGGTCGTTTCGCGGTGTCTTTTGATAAACCAATAGTGATTGCGACTCGCCATACCTGTCCAATAATCTCAGATACAGTCAAATTACGGTTGAAACCTTGTTGCGCGGTAGAGCAAAACGTACATTCTAATGCGCAGCCTACTTGCGAAGATACGCATAGGGTTGCGCGATCGCCATCTGGTATCCAAACAGTTTCTACTTCTTGCCCACCATCTAATTTCAACGCAAACTTGATAGTCCCATCAGTCGCATTTTGTTGATAAGCAATTTCTGGTGCACGAATTTCACAACGCTCAATTAATTTAGCGCGCAATGACTTATTGAAGTTAGTCATTTTTTCGAAGTCTGTTTCACCTTGCTGATAAATCCATTTCATCATTTGATCGGCACGAAATGGTTTTTCGCCCATAGACGCAAAGAACTCTCGCATCCCTTGGCGATTAAAATCTAACAAATTGGTTTTAGCCACTTGATGGACTACAGACATAAAACAAACAACCTCAATTAAAACTAAACGAATTGTACAATTTATAAGCTAACTTTACTACGACAAAAGGGGAGCAAAGCTCCCCTTTTGAATAAAGCTATTTGCTTATCGTGTGCGTGGGCAGATTTCTTCGTCAGAGAAGAAGTAAGCAATCTCACGAGCAGCAGATTCTGTAGCATCAGAACCGTGTACTGCGTTTTCATCAATAGAAGCAGCGTAATCAGCACGAAGAGTACCGGCTAATGCTTCTGCAGGGTTAGTAGCACCCATGATTTCACGATGACGTAAAACAGCGTTCTCGCCTTCTAAAACCTGAACCATAACTGGGCCAGATGTCATGAAAGAAACTAGAGCACCAAAGAAAGGACGCTCACTGTGTTCTGCGTAAAATCCTTCTGCTTGTTCTTTGCTTAAATGCAACATTTTAGAAGCAACGATGCGCAAACCCGCTGACTCGAAACGATTATAGATCGCACCGATAACATTTTTTGCTACGGCGTCTGGTTTGATGATTGAAAAAGTACGTTCTAAGGCCATTGACAGGTCTCCGATTACATAAAAAAGTATTAGATAAAATTTCCGCGCGGATTATATGCAACTTTGCCCTCAATGACTAATTTATCTGACAAATTGGCTAAATATTTTTATTTAAGCTGTAACAAAAGATCAACAGTGCTGAAAGAAACACCAATAATCCCACTCGAATTTGCCATTAAAAGTCAGCTAAACGATTAATCGTCACAATTACTTCATACAAGTGTAGCAAATATTTAATTTCCAACTCTTAATGTAACCGGCTGATTTCAATCACATATCGATAACGGAACAATAATGAAAGATCAGCTAAAAAAATTAAAATTAGGTCTAGTTGCCCTAGCAGTGGTAACTGCATTAGGTGGATGTACTCTTGATGGTGACGATGGTCAAGATGGCGCAACAGGTGCACAAGGTATCGCAGGGACAGATGGCACTGACGGTACAAATGGAGTTGATGGTCAGAGTTTACCTCGCGAGTTAGCGATTGAAGTGGTTGGCAGATTCTCTGCAGGTGGCGTCGAGATATACGGTAAAAGTGCCGCCGAAATTGTCCAGTTCCATGCAACATCACAATCTGCATTTGCGATTAATGCCGCTCTAAACCAAGTAGAGGTTATTTCCTTAAGCAGTATACCAACGGCTGCAGTAGGCAATCCAATAACAGATACTAGCTTGACTTCACAAGCATTCACTTTCCCTAGTAGCGTTAGCGTAAAAGATGCAGACGGCATAGACCAAACCGTGGCACTTGGTGTGGCTAATTCAATTGCTATAAACGGCGATTTGCTGGCCCTTGCTGTAGAGGGAGAAACGAAAACAGATAATGGCGCAGTATTGTTCTATTCATTAGATGCCTTAGGTCAAGGAACCTTCTTAAAAGCAGTTCTAACCGGTGCTCTACCCGACATGGTAACATTCAGTGAAGATGGCAGTTTGGCCCTGATTGCCAATGAAGGTGAGCCTGATAGCGATTACGATGTTGACCCAGAAGGTAGTATTTCCGTTGTATCGATAACAGACATGGTTCCGGCCGATTTAGCTCAAACCATAAACTTGACTACCGACATGGTGTTCTCCAACGATACTTTAGATGACGAAGATTATGATACAGATGAAGAGCGCAGAGCATTGCTCGCATCTACAGGTGTCAAATTTGCAGGACCAGATGGCACTAGCGTAGCGCAAGATTTAGAACCTGAGTATATTGCAATGAGTGCTGATGGTAAGAAAGCCTATGTTTCACTACAAGAAGCCAATGCCATTGGTATTATTGATTTGAATGATATGACTATTGAAGTTAAAGGCTTAGGTTTCAAAGATTGGGGAACGTATGAATTAGATTTCACTAATAAAGATGAAATCCCAAGCTTTAGCAATGTACCTGGCTTATTCGGAATGTATCAACCAGACACGATTGCCACATACCAATGGAATGGCGCGACTTTTATTTTATCGGCTAACGAAGGTGACTCCAAAGATTGGAACGCATATAGCGAAGAAGTTCGAGTCGAAGATATCATTGACCCAGATGAGCTGAATATGCAGCTTTCTGATGAGTTACAAGCAATCTACGACGCTAGTGGTGCTGATGATGGTTTAGGCCGCCTCAAAGTAACCACTGCGTTAGGTGATGCGGACCAAGACGGCGTTTATGAAGCACTTTATGCTTACGGTTCTCGCTCTTTCTCAATTTGGGATCAAAACATTAATCAAGTCTTTGACTCCGGTGATGACTTCGAAAAGATATCCGCTGCAATCTTAGGTAACGATTTCAACAGCGCGCACACCGAAAATAAAGGTGATAACCGTTCTGATGATAAAGGCGGCGAGCCTGAGGCTATTGCAGTTGGCGAAATTAATGGTCGTACCTACGCGTTTATTGGTTTAGAGCGTTCCGGTGATTTGTTCACCTATGACGTTACCAATCCTTTCAATGTCGCTTTTGTTGCACACAATAATAACCGCGACTTCAATACCGACTTTGAATTGGATGACGACCTGGATAACCCTTGTGATGAAGCAGAAGGCATGGATTGTTCCGAGGTGGCAGAGTCTGGTGATCTGGGTCCAGAAAGCATCAAGTTTGTATCAGCAGAACAAAGTCCAAATGGCAATGCATTGCTTATTATTGGTAATGAAGTCAGTGGTACAGTTACTGTGTATCAAGTTACTGAAAAGTAATTAGGTTAAATACACGCCTTATAAAAACTAAAAAACCCGGAATTTCCGGGTTTTTTTATCTAAATGAGCGAACGAAAATTAATGTCCTTCACTTACCTGATTGACTGTATATTTTGGAATTTCAACAACCAAATCTTCGTCTTGAACAACAGCCTGACAACCCAAGCGAGATTCAGGTTCAAGTCCCCAAGCCTTATCTAACATATCTTCTTCCAAATCATCTGCTTCGCCTAAGGACTCTAATCCTTCTCGGATCAGGACATGGCATGTGGTACATGCACATACTTTTTCGCACGCATGTTCAATTCCGATACCATTTTTTAAAGCAACATCCAATACAGAAGTGCCTTTATCGGCTTCCAAAACAGCGCCATCTGGACACAATTCTGCGTGGGGTAAAAATATAATTTGTGGCATTACTGCTCCTTAAATATCGTTAACTGAATGACCAGTCAGTGCTTGATTTATTGACTTGTCCATTCGTCTAGCGGCAAATTCTTGGCTAATGTTGTCGACTTTTTCGATCGCCTGTTTAATGGCATCTATATCTTCGCCTTGAGCCAGCTTTAACATGGTAGACATAGCATCATCAATAGCCGCTTTTTCTTCCGCGCTGAGCAGCTCATCACCGTCTTTTTGAAGTGCACTATTCAACGTCTCTGCTACTCGTGTGGCTTCCACTTGTTGCTCTTTAAGCATTCTAGCTTGCATATCCTCTTTAGCATATTGCATTGAGGCTTTGAGCATGTCGGCCACTTCTTCGTCTTTGAGACCATAAGAAGGTTTAACCTGAATCTCGGCTTTCACACCAGTGGACTTTTCCATAGCGGTGACATTTAGTAGACCATCCGCATCAACCTGAAAAGTGACACGAATATGTGCCGCCCCAGCCGTCATTGGTGGAATACCTGTTAAATTGAATTTAGCTAACGAGCGACAATCTTTAACCAGCTCTCGCTCCCCTTGCAGCACATGCACCATCATCGCGGTTTGACCGTCTTTGAAGGTGGTAAATTCTTGCGCCTTGGCCACAGGGATAGTGGTATTTCGCGCGACAATTTTTTCGGTCAACCCACCCATGGTTTCAATTCCCAAGGATAAGGGCAATACGTCCAGTAGCAACATTTCACTGTCAGGTTTGTTGCCGGCTAATATATCAGCTTGAATGGCCGCACCTATGGCAACCACTTTGTCTGGATCGATGGAGGTTAATGGCGTTTTACCAAAAAATTCTCCCACCTTATGTCGAACCGAAGGCACTCGAGTAGAGCCCCCCACCATCACGACTTGCAGTACTTCATCGATTCCAATTTCTGCATCTTTGACAGCTCGTCTACACGCCCGTAAAGATTTTTTAATTAGTGGTTCAATCAACGACTCGAAAGTCATACAGCTAATCACCACTTGATGTGTTTCGCCGTTGTCATCTTTGAACTCAATGTCCACCGCAGAATCGTTACTGAGTGCTTCTTTAGCTTGTTTAGCGTCATCAAGTAAACGACGTCTTAAACCTTTGGAGATTTTGCCCGTTAAATTTGCTTTTTCACAAATATGTTCAAATAACAACTGGTCAAAATCATCTCCACCTAGCGCGGTATCCCCGCCGGTAGCTAATACTTCAAATACACCTTTTGACAAACGCAAAATGGAAATATCGAAGGTGCCACCACCTAGATCATAAATAGCTATGACACCTTCTTGTCCAGAATCTAAACCGTAAGCTATTGCCGCTGCAGTGGGTTCATTCAACAGACGTAAAACGTGTAATCCGGCCAATTGCGCCGCATCCTTTGTGCCTTGGCGTTGAGCATCATCAAAATAGGCTGGTACAGTAACCACAGCCCCAGTGAGCTCATCTCCTAAGGAGTCTTCAGCACGGGCTTTTAGATTGCTCAAAATCTCAGCTGAAACTTGGATGGGGTTAACCACAGCACCTGGTACTTGAATGGAGATTTGCCCATCATTTGAGACAAATTCATAAGGTAAGTTCGGGTACTGACTCTGGATATCTTCCAGACTTCTTCCCATCAAACGTTTGATTGATACTATCGTGTTGGCCGGATCTAAATTTGCCGATTGTTTTGCCTGCTCACCGACAACAATTCCGTCGTTAGCATACTGAACAACTGAAGGTAAAATATGTTGACCAAGGTGGTCTGGCAATGTTTCGGGAGATCCACTTCGTACTGTGGCGACTAAAGAGTTGGTAGTACCTAGATCAATGCCAACGGCTAGTTTACGTTGATGTGGTGCAGCCGTCTGACCCGGCTCAGCAATTTGCAGTAATGCCATAATTGGTTCTAACTCGCTTTTTAATTTTAGTGAATCGCAGTCGCGCTAATCGTCAAACAATGCATCTTCTTTCAGTTCAATTTCTTTATGTAACTTATTCAAAAACTTCAATTTTCTGACTTCAGCTGCAGCTAGATTATTTGCTTCTTCGGTTTGTTTTTCGAGTAATTCTTGCAACGCTTCAAAGTGTTGTTTTGTATGTATCGCGACATCTTCATCCAGTGTTGTTAGAACCTGCTCAGGTTCCGCAGCACTCTCTATCTCGGATAACTGTTCTCGCCATTCCATTTGCTGCATTAAAAAGACCGGATCTTGCATTGTCTGCGTTTCATGTTGCAGCGAAATACCTCTTAGCTCCAACATATGTTCAGCGCGAGAAAGCGGATTTTTGAGAATTTGATAGCCGTCATTAATCTGTGCGTTTTTTTGCACAGCCATGAGTTTTTCTTGACCACCAGCGTTAGAAAATTTATCTGGATGGGTCACTTTAGCCAGCGATTGATAAACATTGGCCAATTTGGCGTTATCTATCTGATATCTCTCTGGAAGCCCAAAAAGCGCGAAGAAGTTCATAACTTTGTTTTTCTTTCAATCAAATGAATAGTACAACAGTTGCCAACAAAAGCTTTAAACATTAAAGCTTTCGCCGCAACCACACTCGCCGTTCGCATTCGGGTTATTGAATAAAAATCCTTCATTTAACCCTTCTTTAGCGAAGTCTAGTTCTGTACCGTCAAGATAAACCAAGCTTTTCGCGTCAATGATAATTTTTACACCATTGTCTTCAAATACTTCATCATCAGCGTTTAGTTCGTCGACAAACTCCAAAACATAAGCTAAACCGGAACAACCAGTAGTTTTCACGCCAAGGCGTAAACCTACTCCTTTTCCACGGCCTTCTAGAAATGTTCTAGCCCGCTTTGCAGCGGCGTCTGACACTTTAATTCCCAAAACTGGCTCCTATCACTTTCTTTATTAAGCTTTAGAATGCTTAGACTTGTAATCTTCCACAGCGGCTTTGATTGCATCTTCCGCTAAAATTGAACAGTGGATTTTTACAGGTGGCAATGCAAGCTCTTCAGCGATGTCTGTATTTTTAATTGTTACAGCTTCATCTAGCGTCTTACCCTTAACCCACTCTGTTACCAACGAACTTGATGCGATGGCAGATCCGCAACCATATGTTTTAAATTTGGCGTCTTCGATTAAACCGTTTTCACCAACTTTAAGTTGTAGTTTCATCACATCACCACAAGCAGGCGCTCCTACCATTCCAGTGGCGATAGTTGGGTCGTTTTTATCAAATCCACCAACGTTGCGTGGATTTTCGTAATGATCGATTACTTTTTCACTGTAAGCCATGTTACTTACCTCTTAAATTACGATTTCTCGCGTTAATTCCAATTTGATCGATTCACCTATTAGTGGTGAACCCATTCAACTTTAGTCAGATCTACACCGTCTTTAAACATATCCCAAAGCGGTGACATTTCACGTAGTTTGTCGATTGCATTTTGCACCACACTAACAACGTGATCGATTTCTTCTTCAGTGGTAAATCTACCAATACTGAATCGAATCGAGCTGTGAGCTAATTCATCATTTAGTCCTAAAGCTCTGAGCACATAAGACGGCTCCAAACTTGCTGAAGTACAAGCTGAACCTGAAGATACTGCCATGTCTTTGAGTGCCATAATTAATGACTCACCTTCAACATAGGCAAAACTCACATTTAAGTTACCTGTTATACGCTGATCAAGATCGCCATTTAGATAGACTTCTTCGATGTCTTTTAGGCCATTCCAGAGACGGTCGCGAAGTTTTAAAATTCGCGCATTTTCTTCAGCCATTTCTTCTTTAGCAATACGGAACGCTTCACCCATACCAACGATTTGGTGAGTTGCCAACGTGCCTGAACGCATGCCTCTTTCATGTCCGCCACCGTGCATTTGGGCTTCAATTCTTACCCGCGGCTTACGACGAACATACAGGGCACCTATGCCTTTTGGACCATATATTTTGTGCGCAGAGAAAGACATTAAATCGACTTTCAAGGCCTGTAAATCTATTTCAATTTTACCGGCACTTTGCGCCGCATCAACATGAAACAAGGTTTTGTTGTCTCTACAAATTTCACCAATTTGTTGAATATCCTGAATCACACCGATTTCATTATTTACGTGCATGATACTAACGAGCACAGTATCTGGACGTAAATTCGCTTTAAATTCTTCTAAATCCAATAAACCGTTTGGTTTTGGATCCATATAAGTTACTTCAAACCCTTCTCGCTCTAATTGACGACAAGTATCAAGTACCGCTTTATGTTCAGTTTTCAGGGTAATAATGTGCTTACCTTTCTTACTATAAAAGTGAGCAGCCCCCTTAATTGCTAAATTATTGGACTCTGTTGCACCCGAAGTAAACACGATTTCTCGTGGATCAGCATTTACCAAATCAGCAATTTGATTTCTGGCAAGGTCAATGGCTTCTTCAGCGATCCATCCAAATTTATGGGAACGAGAAGCCGGATTACCGAAATTGCCTTCTAGGGTTAAACATTCCATCATTTTTTGGGCTACACGGGGATCAACCGGAGTGGTTGCCGAATAATCCAAATAGATAGGTAAATTAATATTGCTCATTTTAGGCTCCACTTATAGTTGCAAGCTAATTTCAATTTCATTTGCAACAACAGTATTAAGTTGTTTAGTTCTGTCTTGTCTTCCTGCTACAGTTTTTACGTCTTGTTTGGCCATTAGTTCACCTAACGTAATATTGTTCAGGAATTGACTAATTCGTTCACTCAAATCATGCCAGAGGCTATGAGTAAGACATCTCTCTCCACCTTGGCAATCAGAATTGCCTTGGCATCGTGTTGCATCGACTGACTCGTCTACCGCACGTATAACTTCGCCTACTGCGATTTCTTCAGGTACACGGCCTAACTTATAACCGCCACCTGGACCACGAACACTCTGTACAAGATTTTCTTTTCTTAAACGTGAGAACAATTGTTCTAAATAAGACAATGAAATTTCCTGACGCTCCGAAATATCGGCTAACGAGACCGGCCCTCTACGGGAATGTAATGCAACGTCTAGCATTGCAGTTACAGCATATCGGCCTTTGGAAGTAAGTTTCATAGAAAATACCAGTTAACAAGATACCATGAATTCTCACATACCCGACTAATTTAGTCAAGTATTAGACCTAGTAAATTAGTCAAGTATTACCAAGGAGTTGTAATTGTCAGATTGATGGGTCAAACGCGTCTTTGGCTTTTTGATAATCATCAACAAGATCAGAGTCTTGGAAGTTATCCAAATTAATAGAAGGCAAAGAATCTCCGCACACTTTCCCGCCCATTTTATTAATTTCTTTACACATTTCTTCCACTTTAGTGTCAATCAAATGCACATGATCTAACATTACACCAATGGCGTTCGCTACCGGATCGGGATTATCTGGGGCTACTGCATAGGCATCAAAACCGTATTTGCGCGCGATTTTATCACGCCGCTGATGTTTATCCTGATCTTTTTGCTGTTTTTGAACGACTATTCTGCCCGGAATACCAATAACAGTGGCATTTTCGGGTACATCCTTAACCACGACAGAATTTGATCCAACTTTTGCACCTTTATGCATAGTGATAGGACCAAGCACTTTGGCTCCAGCGCCAACGACTACATTGTCTTCTAAAGTAGGATGACGCTTGCCACCGTTCCAACTTGTGCCGCCTAGAGTCACACCGTGATAAAGTGTCACATCGTTACCAATCTCAGCAGTTTCTCCAATCACTACACCCATGCCATGATCGATAAAAAAACGTCGACCTAGTGTTGCACCTGGGTGTATTTCAATACCGGTCATCCAACGTGAAAAGGTGGAAATGCTGCGGGCAAGCCAGAGCCAATTAGATTTCCAAAGTTTATGAGCAACACGATGTAACCAAATAGCATGCAAACCTGGATAATTAGTCAGTACCTCAAAAGTAGTACGAGCAGCAGGATCTCGATGAAATACACTTTGGATATCTTCTTTTATTCGCTCAAACATATTATTACTTTGGAAAATCCTAATCTTTGGCTTTAATCGACTTATCCACTGACGCCAAAATACCTCTTAATATATTCAGTTCTTGGGTTTCAGGACGGGCGCGATTGAATAGACGTCTTAATTTGGTCATCACCATACCGGGATGTTGCGGAATGATGAAATTCGTTTTTGATAGGGTTTGTTCCAAATGACTATAAAAACGCTCTAAATCATCGGCCAATGGGTATTCATTCGGCTCATCTCCGATACGTGATTTGTTTAAATAGGCCATCCTAATTTCGTAACACAAAGTTTGAACCGCGGCTGCTAAATTAAGTGAGCTGTACTCTGGATTCGCTGGTATACACACATGGAAATGACATTGCTGTAATTCTTCATTACTTAAACCATTGTTTTCACGTCCAAAGACCAAGGCTACTGGGTACTTTTCTACCTCACTAATCAATTTTTCTCCACACCCTCTTGGCTCAAGCATCGGCCATGACAATGTCCGTGAGCGGGCACTGGTTCCCACAACTAAACCGCAATCTTTCACCGCCTCTTCTAAGGTTGAGACAATTTTTGCATTTGCTAACACATCTCCCGCCCCCGCGGCGAGTGCGCTCGCTTTGCCATCCGGCTTATCGATAGGGTCTACTAATACTAATTGACTCAAGCCCATGGTTTTCATCGCTCTAGCAGTTGAACCAATGTTGCCTGTATGCGAGGTATTCACTAATACTACACGTACTTTTGCAAGCACAGAGCTGTCGAGATTAGAACCAGTATTTACAGAGTTAGACATAATTATTTTCTTTTGTTAATCACGATTTAATAAACGAACTGATTTAATAAACGCACTAAAGCAAGTTCTATACAGCCTATGATTTTAACACAATGCCAGATTACTTTTTTGATAAGACTAACTCTTCAATAAGGCGAGCAGACCATCTGCCGCGCAAAACCTAAGGGCAGCGTCAGCTTGTTGGCGAACAACGGGTTTAGCATGATAAGCCACTCCCAGTGCCGCTTGCTTCATCATAACCAAATCATTGGCTCCATCTCCTAGAGCAATGGTTTGAGACGCATCGATTTGATAACGCTCAGCCAATAAATTGAGGGTGTCGGCTTTACTTTGTGCACCGATAATGTCACCTAGAACTTTTCCAGTCAGTTTACCCTCTACAATCTCTAGTTGATTGGAAATGGCATAATCTAAGCCTAAGCGTTCAGCAAGATAATCTGCAAAGAAGGTAAAACCGCCTGACGCTATCGCTAATTTCCAGTTCGCTTTTTTTAACTTTGCTAATAAACGACTGATCCCAGGGTTGATCGGAATAGCATCACGAACTTGTTTCAGAATTAACTCATCAGCTCCTTTTAAACACGCCACTCGGCTATTAAGGCTCTGAGCAAAATCAAGCTTACCTTGCATGGCTAATTCGGTTACTTCTGAGACCTGAGTCCCCACACCAGCCAATTTTGCGATTTCATCGATACACTCAATACCAATCACAGTGCTGTCCATATCCATGACTAATAACCCTGGCTTTGCCAACGTAGGCCGCTGTTTTAGAAGACTAATATCTACTTGGAAGCTAACCGCTGTAGATTCAATAACAGCCGCTAAGTCTGATGAAGGTTTAACTTCAACTTCTGCTTCAAACGCGCAACCATTGCTTCCTTCATAACCAGGCTGAAATACCTGAATACTCAGCACATCTGCCAATGCCGTTTGAACCTGAAACAATTTTTCTAAATTCAAGCTTTCTGAAAATAGCACCAATTGCTGAGAACTTGCTTCACTGGTCTCAGCCAATTCAAATTGAAGCTCACCTGGTAATGTGAAATTCACATTTTTATGATGAAGATTGGTCAGATATTTGGAAGATAGCCATTCTTCTTTTGATAATTTGGTCGATAGCACAATTAACCCACCGGAATATTATTTAGGACAGGGATTCTACCGAAATCAATAAGTGACGCAATAAGATATCCCTATGACATAGAACAATTAACAAGGTGCACTTAAATTCGTAAATAAAACAACAACTCATATTGGCAAACGTGACAAATTGTCTTATTGTCTTGGGCATGGATATAACAAAATTCGGATTGGCTGAATCAGCCCAAAAAGTCCCCAGTAATTACTCAATTTTTAAGCGAGTGGCAAATCTCACCTTACTGGTGGTGGCCGCTGCTATTTGCGTGAATATTTGGTTATTAAATACTGATCAATCACAAAATTGGCACAACAATCAATCTACCCAGTTAGGTCGCAGTTTAGCCAAGTTCACAGCGGATTTAATTGCGCCTCATTTGCAACAAAAGCAAAATGAACAAATTCTAAGTTACATAAACCTGCTATCCAAAGACAAACATGTCGCCGGTGTTTCAGTTTATAACCGCAATGGTGAGGTAGTTGAAAGCAACGAGCAAAATGCATCCGTATTGGCGAGCTTTTTACTCGAAGATGAGTTTCCTCTGGTATTTGTCGAAGAAGTTGTTTTAGATGACAACGTGCTGGGTTACGTGCGTTTATTACTCGATAAACAGCAAGTGATGCTGTTTCACCGAGAATATCAAAACCAAATTTATAAACAGCTTTTAGTTTTGATGTTGCTTGCTGGTCTAGTTGGGCTGCTGATTACTAGGGCCTACTACAAATTACGCTTTCGCCATTATGAGAAAGTAGAGAAATCTAACCGAAAATAACAAAATGCTGTAACAGCAAACCCAAAGCTCTAATTCTTTTCGTCATTGAACGCAAAAAGTTCGCAGCTGTTAAGCGATGTTTGTTTGATGACCTGCTCTACCCCTACTCCTTTGATAGTGGCAATGTGCTGGGCTATTTCAGGCAAATACTCAGGACTATTACGTTTCCCCTGCCGGCCGCAAATGGGCATATCAGGGGCATCAGTTTCCAACAAAACAGCGCTTAGCGGAATTTTTTTCAGTACCTCTCTAGTCTTACTCGCCCGAGGATAGGTTATGACGCCGCCAAATCCCAATTTGAATCCCAAGTCCAAGTAGCTTTGAGCTTCCTGATAACTGCCAGAAAACGCATGTATTGCACCACCTTGTTGGAATTTTTGCTGTTTTAAAGTGCGGATGATCGCATTATGAGAACGGCGGTGATGGATAATAGCCGGTAGCTTAAAGTGATTGGCGATATTGAGTTGTTCAGTGAAGAAGCTTTGTTGTTTTGTTTGATTTTGTTGGTCAGAGTCATGAAAATCAAGACCAATTTCCCCGACGGCGCGCACTTCTGGATGCTGTTCGATGAAAAGGTTAAGAGAATCGATATCGGCTTGGGCGCTTTGCTCAATAAAATAAGGATGTACACCCAACGCATACTCTAGCATTGATGTGTTGTTGCATAATTCAATAAGTGACTGCCAACGACTCGCAAGCGTACCTGGGATAAGGATTTTATTTACACCAACTTGTAAACAACGGTTCAGAACCGCCATTCTGTCGACATCAAAGACTTCAAAGTCTAAATGGCAGTGGCTATCAATCATTACCGCCAAAGCTCCTTTAAGGCATTAAACGCTGGATCTGCCAATCTCGACTATCAGTCTCTGAAGTACTGTTAGAGTTGTCTAAGGTATAAACAAACCGATTATGTAAACGGTGTTCTCCGCCCTGCCAGAATTCGATTTCATGAGGAACAACTCGATAACCGCCCCAAAATTTAGGTACTGGAATTTCTCCAGCCGAAAATTTCTTTTTCACTTCATCAAATTTACTCATTAGCATTTGACGAGTAGAGATAGGTTGGCTTTGTTTTGATGCCCAGGCTGCAAGTTGACTTTCTTTTGGTCTAGAGAAAAAGTACTTTGCCACCTCAGCAGTGGAAAGAGGTTGTGCAACGCCGCAAATTTTGACTTGTCGCTCCATAAAATACCAAGGGAAATGCAGCGATATTTTTGAATTGTTGGCCAATTCAGTTGCTTTTCGACTCCCCAGGTTGGTATAAAAAACAAAACCTCTGTCATCCACATCTTTTAGCAACACAATACGTTGCGATGGCTGACCATCTGCGGAAACCGTTGCAACTGTCATTGCCGTTGGATCCGGAGTGCCGGAATCAATTACCAGCTTGAGCCAATGGTTAAACTGAGTTATAGGGTTTGAATCGAGATCTTCTTGACGTAACTCACCAAGATTATAATCTCTTCTGAGACCATGAATATCCGCCATCTCATTCACCTTTTAAAATTAGTTTACCAATCAAAAGACCGCAGTCTTTAGTAATTATTATCCCCGTAACCTAGACTTCTGAGCGCTCGCTCGTCATCCGCCCAGCCAGACTTAACTTTGACCCAAAGCTCTAAAAATACTTTGTTATCGAATAGGTTTTCCATATCTTTTCGCGCTTCAGCTCCAATGGTTTTCAGGCGTTGTCCGCCCTTACCTATCACCATACGCTTTTGCGTTTCACGTTCGACTAGAATCAATCCATTAATACGATAAACACCATTATCGGCCAGCAAAAACTGCTCTATTTCTACGGTCACAGAATAAGGTAATTCGTCACCAGTAAAGCGCATTAATTTTTCACGAACGATTTCTGCGGCCATAAATCGACTCGACCGGTCGGTAATGTAATCCTCAGGAAAATAAAATTCGCTTTCTGGTAAGGTTTCATGAACCATTTCTCGAAGCTCTTCTACATTGCGTCCTAGCTTAGCTGAAACTGGCATAATTTTTTCAAAGTTATGTTGTTCCTGAAGCCATTGCATATGTGTCATCAATTGGGTTTTATCTTTTACGTTGTCACTTTTATTTATTAACAACCAACAAGGTAATCCTGACTGTTTGACCTTACTCAATACCATTTGGTCATCTTCAGTCCACTTCGTACCTTCGACTAAAAACAAAACTAGACCAACTTCAGCCAATGAACTTGATGCTGCACGATTCATCAACCTGTTTATTGCGCGTTTTTCTTCGACATGCAAGCCTGGAGTATCAACAAAAATAGCTTGATGCTGAGCTTCAGTATCTATTCCCATAATGCGGTGGCGTGTTGTTTGCGGCTTACGAGAAGTAATACTGACTTTTTGTCCTAACAGCTTATTCAGCAGCGTAGACTTACCCACATTGGGACGGCCAACAATGGCAACCATGCCACAATATGTTTTTGCTTGTATCACTTTAATTTCTCCAAAACCTGTTTAGCTGCCTGTTGTTCCGCTTTCCTACGAGAACTGCCACGACCGGATACCTTTTCAGATAGACCTTCTACCGTACAGCTAACCACAAAAATTTGGTCATGATCTTTACCTAGTACTTCGGTTACTTCGTATTCCGGCAAGGGCAACTTCCGGCCTTGGAGAAACTCCTGAAGCTGTGTTTTATTGTCTTTGGGATGAGCACTTGGATCTAAATCATTAAAACGAGAGCTGAACCAATTCAAAATTAATCGTTTACAGCAATCTAATCCTGACTCCAAATAAATTGCACCAATGATTGCTTCGACTGCATCGGCGAGTATTGAACTGCGGCGATAACCACCACTTTTTAGCTCTCCAGAACCAAGCAGCAAAATATCTCCTAGCTCAAACTCTCTACCCACTTCAGCTAAAGTTTCACCTTTCACTAAAGTCGCTCTCATTCTGGTGAGTTTGCCCTCCGGTTGAAGAGGGAAACGTTTGAATAGTTCTTCGGCCACGACTAGACCTAACACCGCATCACCTAGGTATTCCAAACGTTCGTTGTGGACATTCTTGTAACTACGATGAGTTAACGCCAAGGTTAGGTTATCAGCATCTAAAAATTGGTAGCCGATACGATCATAGAGTTTTTGATATGAAGGGTTTAGCGACATTTATTCAATGCCACCCACACGCTCAAAACGCACACCGGTAGGAATCCATGTTGGTAAAAAGTCCTCTGGGGCACGTTCAAATTCAAAACTAATCCAAATGGCGACCGCTTTACCAACTAAATGGTCATCTGAAACGAATCCCCAAAAGCGGCCATCTTCGCTGTTGTCGCGGTTATCACCCATAACAAAATAATTTCCTTCAGGGACAACCCACTCACCTATTTTGGTGCCACGTTGCTCATAATATCGACTGATATCATCAAGCCTTCTTGGAAAAATTAAGATCTCATGATTAACATCACCTAGTTGCTCACTTAGCTTATTAATCTGATAACCTTGATAGTTGTACTGCCCTAAAAAGTCTCTTTCCACTTTGTACTCAGGCAAACAATTTTCACCTGTAGGACATGCAGGTTTGATATAAAGATCTTTTGAGGAATAACTGATGGTATCACCAGGTAATCCCACTACTCGCTTAATGTAATCCAATTTAGGGTTTTCTGGATATTTGAAAACAACCACATCACCGCGTTCAGGTTCCCCAGTTTCAATAAATTTAGTACGTGTAACAGGGTCTTTCAATCCGTAGGAAAACTTTTCCACTAAAATGAAATCCCCGACTAATAATGTTGGCATCATTGAACCAGAAGGGATCTGGAAAGGTTCATACAAGAATGAGCGTAAAATGAGTACAAAGGCAATTACCGGAAAAATTTGCTGAGCGGTATCTACGATATAAGGAATCGGTAGCTCAGCCCCTTCAGGCAATGGATTACCATCATTCGCTGCAACCACTTTTTGCCGACGTTTTGGTGCAAATACCTTTGCATCTATCAACCAAATTAAGCCTGATGCAACAGTTAAAAAAACTAGAAAGAGTGAAAAGTAATTTGCCATTTATTTTCCTACCTTGAGTACGGCTAAAAATGCATCCTGCGGTAACTCTACATTACCCACTTGCTTCATACGTTTTTTACCTTCTTTTTGCTTCTGTAAAAGCTTTTTCTTACGACTCACATCACCACCGTAACACTTGGCTATAACGTTTTTACGAAGTTGTTTTATTGTGCTGCGGGCAATCACGTGATTACCTATGGCCGCTTGAATCGCGATATCAAACATTTGTCTGGGGATCAGCTCTTGTAATTTTTCAACTAAATCACGACCTCGACCTTGAGCATTATCTTTATGGGTAATGACCGCTAAAGCGTCAACTCGCTCACCATTAATTAAAATATCTAAACGTACCATATCGGCAGCGCTAAACTTAACAAAGTTATAATCTAGCGATGCAAATCCACGGCTGGTTGATTTCAAACGGTCGAAGAAGTCCATAACGACTTCGGCCATGGGCAATTCGTAAATAACCGCTACCTGTTTGCCGTGGTACGTCATATTGGTTTGCACGCCACGCTTTTCGATACATAGGGTAATAACGTTGCCCAAATAATCTTGCGGCACCAAAATATGCGCTTCAACAATCGGTTCGCGAATTTGTGCAATGTCGTTAAGAGGTGGCAATTTAGAAGGATTATCTACCTTGAGTAACTCGCCTTTGGTGGTTTCAACTTCATACACCACCGTTGGCGCTGTGGTAATCAAGTCTAGATCGTATTCTCTTTCTAAACGTTCTTGAATAATCTCCATGTGCAGCATACCCAAGAATCCAATACGGAATCCAAAGCCCAGTGCAGATGAACTTTCAGGTTCATAAAACAATGACGCATCATTTAAGGTCAGTTTCGCCAAAGCATCGCGAAAATCTTCGTATTCATCTGAGCTAACCGGGAACAAACCAGCATATACTTGTGGTTTAATTTTTTGGAAACCAGGTAGTGCCTTCTCAGCAGGATTTTTAGCTAAGGTAATTGTATCGCCAACAGGTGCACCTTGAATATCTTTAATACCCGCAATGATGTAACCCACTTCACCGGTTTTAAGCTCGCCTGTCTTGGTTTGTTTAGGGGTGAATATGCCCACATTGTCAACTTGATGTACCGCACCATTTGACATGATTTGTATTTTGTCTTTAGCGGTTAGCTTGCCTTCCATTACCCGCACTAAAGACACAACACCTTGATAGTTATCAAACCAAGAATCGACAATAAGCGCTTTTAGTGGTGCGTCAGGGTCACCTTCAGGAGGAGGAACTTGACGAACAATCACCTCCAGAACATCTTCAATCCCAACCCCAGTTTTGGCAGAGCAGCGCACTGCATCGATAGCATCAATTCCTACGATATCTTCTATTTCTTCGGCAACGCGATCAGGCTCAGCTTGAGGAAGATCAATTTTATTTAGAATAGGAACCACTTCCATATCTAAATCGATGGCGGTATAACAGTTTGCTAATGTCTGCGCTTCAACACCTTGCCCCGCATCTACAACTAATAGCGCGCCTTCACATGCTGCTAGTGAACGAGATACTTCATAGGTAAAATCAACATGTCCTGGCGTATCGATGAAATTTAACTGGTAAGTTTCACCATCTTTAGCAGTGTAATTTAAGGTCACACTTTGGGCTTTTATCGTAATACCCCGTTCCCGCTCAATGTCCATAGAATCCAAGACTTGCTCAGACATCTCACGTTGGGTCAAACCGCCACAATGCTGAATAAGTCGATCCGAAAGGGTCGATTTACCATGGTCAATATGGGCTATTATGGAAAAGTTACGAATGTGCTTATGTTGCATAGTTTAAGACTGTTACCTACAGCTAGCGTTCCTACCTCTTAATAAATGAGTAGGAACTAGTAAAAAAATATTTGGCGGGGATTTTACAGTGTTCTGGTGCACATTGCGATAATGTTCTGACGAATACCCGAACAATTGATTTTAATGCATAGCGATAAAGGGATTTTTAGTAAAATATATAGGTCAAGAATGATTCGACGCTAACATCTTTTGCACTGCACATCGGTTTAATTAAGCCGCTCTTTTTTAACCCATTGGATCACTTTGGGTTAGTGATTGTTGGGGTGTCTTGAGCCGGTAAAATAGCCAATAATTTAGGTTGGAACCTATTCGTATTTGGCTGATTTGCATATTGTTTAAGATATTTAAAAGTGATAAATGTGGTAATAAAAGCAGCTCCTACAACCCAAAGCTCATGCTTTAAGTCAATTAATGGCAACAAATATTGAGCGCCAATTGCGGTAGCAATCATCACCACTAGAGGCAATAAATAAATTAATGCAGAAGCGGTCAAAAGTTGATTTTCCGCCACCCCAAGTTTTACTCTTTGCCCTACCTTCGCCGCTTGATGGCACCTGAGGATGAGTTGTTCTTTCTTCGGTGTAAAAACTTTGGCAACAACACCAGTACCGCAGTTATCTTGAGCCTGACAACCGCCACATGTTGACTTTACTTCAGTTTCAACCCAAATATGATCTTTATCTACTGCAGTAATAACGCCAATTTCTTCAATCACTTTATTGCACCTGTGTTACCGAAGTAGCAATAGAATTAGCTGTACTGGCTGGAATTTTGCCAATCACCGTAACCAAAACAGCTCCCTGTTTTCTTGAATAATAAATATCTGAACCAAAGCGTGCAACGATATCACTTTCCGCTGAAGAAGCCGTTGCTTGTTGCATATAAACTGAAATATCAACTAAGCCATCACTTAACATTAAATATTCTAGCAAACCTGAATTATCAGGAAGCTGACGAACAGTATGTTTTATTTGTTGCATACCAACGGGAATAAACTCAACTTGCCAATGTTGCTCTGTATCTTCGACTGGCGCCAGCTCGATTACAGCAGGCATAGTTGCTGTTTCTAATTTGGCGAAATAAGGATCTGGTTGTTCAGTAACGCTTAACGCTGTAACTTGAATTTGTTCAACTTTTTGACCATTCAAATCAACCACGTTGATTTTTAACGGTAAACCGGTTTGTTGATCTAACCAGAGATTATAGCCAAAACGGCTTTTATCTTTGCTTATCATACGAATTTGTTGCGCTGCTTTACCGGAAATTCGACTTTTTCCGATGATCACAAAGTCATAAGAACTTAATAAAGATTTCGGATCTGTTAACAGCACATTCGGCATAGGTCCAATGATATACCCTGAAGCTAAGCTATAAGGTGTGCGGTGAGACTCGAAATAACTGACCTTTTCACCAACCCGAACAACTTCGCGGCCCGGCCCATTCAACTGATCTAACTGCTCCATCTCAATGCCATCTTGGTTAACACCATGACGCCACAGATAAGGTTGCGGATCCGCACCAGGTTTAGACAAAACATAAGAAGCAGTGTAATTAAGATTTGCTTTAGCATCTGCCATTTTATCTAGCCACATTAAAACGTTTGGATCTTGAATTAATCCAACTTGTGCACTAGCCAGTTTGACACAACTAAAAAATAGAAAAGCAGCCCAAAGATAGTTGGGCTGCAGAAAGTATTTATTCAGGAAGTTTCTCACGTTCTTGGTTTACTTCTGGTTGATTAGCTTCAGTTTTAACTTCATCTACCAAAGCACTTTCGTCTTGCAGATAACGTTGGCTATCTTTGAGCAAGACTTGCTCCATGTGGTCGTTGATAAACGCGTTAATACGACGTTGGTGGTCACGAACACTTACCGCTGGTGTAACCTGCGTTTGTTCCAAGCTTACCGGAGATAATCCCCCTTGTATGCCAGGGTATGACGCTGGTGCAGGATTAAAAATCTGTTGATCTTCTTGATTAAGCTGCTGCACACCGACAACCACTGCAACGGCAACAGAAGCTGCTATTGCTAATTGCCCGCCGGAACGAACTAGTGGGACCACATTGCTGATAACCGGTAAATCACGCCAAGTACGTTTAGGCGCTAAAATAGCAGGTTCAGACTCCAACGCAGCGGCAATAGATGCGCTTATGTCAAAATCCGCGCTTATTGGCATTTCTTTACGCATAGATTGACGAATAATGTGATAACGCTGCCATTTGGCACCCATTTCATCATCATTGAGGATATTCGAGACAAAGTTATCATCTTGACTCTCACCGTCAATAAATGCCGACAAATTTTCATGCTTATGCGTCATAAAAGGTTCCTGAATTAACGCTTCATTCTTCAACATTTTTTTACAAATGTCATTTATTTATCTTTCTAAGAGCGGGTTTAAGACTTTATCTATCGCCTCTCGCGCTCTAAAAATTCTTGATCGAACTGTTCCAACTGGGCAGTCCATCACATTGGCTATGTCTTCATAGCTCAACCCTTCCAACTCACGTAATGTTATAGCCATGCGTAAATCTTCGGGCAATTTATCCAGTGTATCAAATAACACTTTTTCAAGTTCTTCTGACATCAGACTGCGTTCAGGGGAGTTTTGTTCCTTTAACGCATCACTTCCGTCGTAATAATCTGCTTCTTCTGCATCCACATCACTGGCAGGGGGTTTTCTTCCCTGCGAAACTAAATAATTCTTTGCACTGTTAACCGCAATTCTGTAAAGCCAAGTGTAAAATGCACTTTCGCCCCGAAAGTTAGGTAAAGCTCTATAAGCTTTAATAAACGCTTCTTGGGTCACATCAGCTACATCACCTGAATTTTTGACATAACGTGAAACCAAATGCGCGACTTTGTGTTGGTACTTAGTGACCAACAAACCAAACGCATTTTTATCTCCGCGCTGCACTTTTTCAACAATCTGTTGATCCGTTATCTGCTCGCTCATTCGAGCCATCACTCCTTATACAAATACTACCACGGCTCCTGCAAGCACAAATATAGACTGTGCGTTTTGCGAAAAGTTCGATTTAAATTAAATTATTACAAACTTTCTATTCAAAGGCTTATTTTCACAAGCTGTCAATTCTGATAGGGTCTGCAAATTAATTCCAATTGGCTATTGTACTATATGAGCTCTACTGTTGAACATCGTTGTGACGTTTTGATTATTGGAAGTGGCGCGGCAGGCCTTTCTTTAGCATTAAAGTTAGCTGACAAATATAATGTAATAGTACTAAGTAAAAGTACATTGTCAGAGGGCTCTACCCGGTATGCACAAGGCGGTATAGCCGCTGTATTTGATGAACAAGACTCTATCGAATCCCATGTAAAAGATACCCTTGAAGCGGGGGCTGGGCTGTGTGAAGAGGACGCTGTTCGCTTTACCGCTAAACAAGCTAAACAGTGTATGCAGTGGTTAATTAATTACGGTGTTCCCTTCGATCAGGAAAAAGATGAACAAGGAAACGCCCGTTATCATTTAACCAGAGAAGGCGGACATAGCCACCGTCGAATTTTACATGCAGCCGATGCAACAGGCTTCGCAGTGCAAACTTCATTGCAAGAAGCCGTTATGCAGCATCCCAACATTCATCTGTTTGAACGTTACAATGCTATCGATTTAGTCCGTCATGAAGGCGCTCCCAATCAATGTTTGGGCGCATATGTATGGAACCGTAAAAAAGAACATGTTGAATTTATCCGCAGTCGTTTTACCGCGCTAGCAACAGGCGGTGCCAGTAAGGTCTACCAATATACATCGAATCCTGATGTTTCCAGCGGTGACGGTATCGCAATGGCTTGGCGTGCAGGTTGTTCTGTGGCAAATATGGAATTCAATCAATTTCATCCAACCTGTTTGTTCCACCCTGAAGCCAAAAACTTCCTCATTACCGAAGCGCTAAGAGGAGAAGGTGCATTTTTATGTCATGCAGATGGCAGCAAATTTATGCATAAATTTGATCCCAGAGGCGATTTAGCACCTCGAGATATTGTCGCACGGGCGATAGATTTCGAAATGAAACGCCTAGGAAAGGACTGCATGTATTTAGACATCAGTCATAAATCCGCAGATTTCATTGTGAAACATTTTCCCAATATTTATCGAAAGTGTCGTTCTTTAGGTATAGACATTACGCGCCACCCTATTCCTGTCGTACCAGCAGCCCATTATAGTTGTGGTGGTGTAAAAACCGATTTTAATGCAAAGACAGATTTAGATAACTTATATGCCATAGGTGAAGTCGCCTACACGGGTTTGCATGGTGCGAACCGCATGGCCAGTAATTCGCTACTGGAATGCGTTGTCTTTGCGCATGCCGCCGCCAATGATATTTTATCCAAAGCAGATATGCCTGTTTTCGAACAATCGATTCCGGCATGGGATGAAAGTCAAGTGGGCAACTCAGATGAGGAAGTAGTGATTCAACATAACTGGCATGAGCTGCGTCTATTTATGTGGGATTACGTTGGTATAGTGCGCACCAATAAACGATTAGAACGAGCGCTTCGTAGAATAGAATTGTTGCAACAAGAAATTCATGATTATTATGCTAACTTCCGAGTGAGCAATAATTTACTGGAGTTGCGAAACCTAGTCACAGTGGCAGAACTCATCGTTCGCTGTGCCATGAGTCGTAAAGAAAGTCGCGGACTGCATTATAACCTTGATTACCCAGATACCTTGGAAAAGGCCGAAGTAACCGTTCTTGCAGGCCGAAGCAGCACACCATCTCGACGACTGGACTCTTAACCGGTCGTACTATTGATTAATAATAGGAAGGTTACTGGCCTATTATTAATCTCTTTGCATTTTCGCTAAAACGTCATTTGTCCTTGCAAATGACACACCTTAGCGTCATCACTGGTCAGCGAGAATTGAATAACAGCAGTGTCGTCGTCTGATTTCCACAAAGATACATCAGATGGCAAAAACAATGGCTTTATAAAGTTAACTGCAACGCTGAACTCATCGCCAATATGTTCTTGAAACTCTGAAATACTCCTCGCCTTGCTCCACATTCCGTGAGCAATGGCCGACTTAAAACCAAATAATTTGGCGCTGGTTTGACTCAAGTGTATTGGATTAAAATCGCCAGAAACTTTACCATACTTGCGGCCAACAGCAGAATCACAATGCCATTGATTAACAAGTAATGAGCCGCTTTGTAGCTGGTAAGGTCGAGAATGGGATTTTCCACTGAAGGATTTTTTATCAACCGCTAATAGCTCACTCTCTGAGTGCCATATTAGTTGCTGTTGCTGATAAAATTTAGATTCTATTTTGAAGCTAATGCCTTTTATATGTCGTTCAAAGCTAACTATGTTACTTTCAAGTTCCACATCCATTGAAAGATCTAGCGCAGTAAGAACGTCGATCTTATTGCTTAAGTGGACAATGCCCAAAAGCGCAAAAGGAAATCGGTCATCAAGCATTAACTGCATATGTTGTTTGAAGGCATACAAATGTAAAAAACAAGGATGTAATGGGGTTGATTGCGTTTCTTGCCAGTGCACGACTTTGTGGTAAGCCTGTATTTTCGATTCATCTACCCTACCGAGCTTCTGACGAACGCCCAGTTCTACATTCGGTAAAAGTGCAGAATCGAACACCAAAGGTTGGCTTCTTTTTAGCCCCGCTTTTAGGAAATCCAACATATTTAATTAATCACTCTTCAAACACATTAACTGTCCAATGATTGTTGCTGGCAGCGCAGAACAATGCGACATAGTCGTCTGAAATCATGCTCAGAAACTTGGTCTTTGGCTAGCCACATAAACATTGGCGGTTTATTAAGTATACTTTTTTGAAAGTGCAAGCAGATAAAAGCACCGCAAATTTTACTTTTTTGGCTGATTCGATAGCATCCTGAGGAAGCGCCTTGCAACCAATTCACTTCGCCAACAGAACTCAGACTCATGACGCTTATCGAAGCATCGCCTTGGGTTTTGAATATCCAGCGAATGCCGAATAACAATGTAACAAGCGTTGCGATAGTTTGTAGCATGATTTGCTCAGGAATCACCGAGGCTTTCCAGAACCAAAAGGTTAACATCAAAAAGCTTATCCAACTGATTTGCAGGCAAATCATTAGACGGCTCTTTGCAATGCTAATTCTATACTTTGACACGACTCAAGATATGTTCAACCATTTGCGCAAGTTCGGGATCTTCGCACTCTTGATGCCCCATGAACCATGCAAATAAATCAGGATCATCACTGGTCAATAAACGTTCAAACACCAATTGTTGAGATTCATCTAAATCGTCAAAGGCTTCCTCAACAAACGGCATAAAAAGGACGTCAAGTTCAAGCATGCCTCGTCGACATGCCCACTTCAATCTAGACACTCTTTTTTTATCAAACATCCTGGCTCCAGGTAATAACATTAAACAAAATGGGATAGCTATTTTACTCAACAGAGTCTTGCATAATTAGCTTACGGCAATTGTATTCTGATTATCGTAAAAAATCTCAGACAAATTAACGATAGACTTGCATCTGAGTCGCAAAACCCCATTATAGTGGACAAGATAGATAGATTAACAAGGTATTAGCAAATATGCAGTCTAGTTTTTCAACACCTGATAGTTTTTGTGGTGAACTAAGTCACTTGGGAATAATTTCCGTTGAAGGTGAAGAGGCAGTGAGTTATCTGCAAGGAAAAGTCACTAACGACATGGAATCGTTAACTGAAGATCAGAGCCAACTTGGTTGTCACTGTGATTTCAAAGGTAAAACGTGGAATATTTTTCATGCCCTAAAAACGACTAATGGAGTCGATTTACTGTGTCACCGCGAAAGTATCCCAGCGTCCTTGGCAGAACTCAAAAAATACGGCGTATTTTCAAAGGTAGAGTTTAGCGACTCATCGAACCAATGGCATTATTTCGGTTTATCAGGTGCCCAGTCAGAACAGGCAATCGAAGCCCACTTTGGGGTGATCCCTGACAAACATTTGCAAGTTGTGTCCACACAACAAGGCAAAGTGATTCGATTTGATACGCCACACACTAGATATTTGGTTCTAGCGCACGATAAACTCGCGCAACAATTGACGCAACAACTGACCACGTCAGAAATGGCAGAAAAGTATTGGGAAGCGGCAGATATACTCAGTGGTTTAGCAAATATTCAGGCTGCCACATCTGAACAATTCGTACCTCAAATGATGAATTTGCAAGCTCTCCAGGCAATTAGTTTTGACAAAGGCTGTTACATGGGCCAAGAAGTCGTTGCGCGAACAAAGTATTTGGGAAAAAACAAACGAGCAGCTTTTATCCTGAAGTCCGAGAATACCACTTCAGTACTTGCAGGCGACATTTTAGAGGCTAAAATGGGTGATAACTGGCGACGAAGTGGTACAGTATTACGCAGTGCTTCATTAGAACATGGAACTTGTGTCTTAGCTATTTTGCCAAATGATACAACTGCAGAGCAAATATTCAGGGCTAAAGACACCCCTGAGCAATTATTTACATTACAGCCTTTACCCTACAATCTTGATTAAATTATCGGGTTTTACCGATCTAACAATATAGAGAATAACGTTATATGCTAATTTCAGAAAACGCCATTGTTACAATGCACTTTACCGTAAAAACCCAAGATGGTACCCAAATTGATTCATCGCGAGACGGAGAACCAATGGTTTATATGCAAGGTAGCCAATATCTTATCAAAGGGTTAGAAGACGCGTTAGAAGGCCGCCAACCAGGCGATAAATTTGCTCTAGATGTTGCCCCAGAGCTAGCATATGGCGAGCGTCATGACGAGCTAGTACAATTAGTACCTAAAACCATGTTTGACGGCATGGAAGTAGAAGTGGGTATGACCTTTAGGGCAACGACTGACGATGGTGAACAGTCTGTGATGGTGATTGATGAGACCGATGACGAAGTTGTTATTGATGGTAATCACCCTCTTGCTGGCGTTTCCCTCAATTTCGATGTGGAAATTTTAGAAGTAAGAGAAGCAACAGATGACGAAATTGCCCATGGACATCCGCACACCGAAGGTGGCTGTGGACATCACCACTAGTCATTTTCTGCGAAGTTAAATTAAGTGAAAATCAACTTTGTGGTTGGTTTTCCTTATCATCTTATTTAAACCGCCTCTTCATTTTCTTCGCCGGTGCGGATGCGAATCGCTCGTTCGATGCTAGACACAAAAATTTTGCCATCTCCAATTTTTCCCGTTCGAGCCTTGTCCATGATGACTTCTATGGCGCGTTCAACCAATTCATCAGGTACTATCATTTCTATTTTATGCTTGGGCAAAAAACCAATGTGATATTCAGCCCCTCGATACAGTTCAGAATGCCCTTTTTGCCTACCAAACCCTTTAACTTCGGTCACTGTCATACCTGAAATCCCAATTCCAGAAAGTGCCTCTCGCACGTCTTCCATTTTAAAAGGTTTAATAATTGCTTCGATTTTTTTCATCAAATGTCCTTAGGATTCTGCAATAAGCAAACATGCTTGAAGGCAGGTGTATTGACAAGATTGCCAACACACCTAAATTTACATTTAATTTACATCAGGTTAATAAAATATGCCAACGGCATTTATGCAGGTCGAAATAAAACACTACCGTTTTTGAAAAACCAGTGCGGTTAAAGCTACACCGAGGAAACTAACATCTGGTGATTAATCATAAATAGTGGGAATAGGTACCCTTTTATGCTGGGTCTTAGTAAATATTTCTATTAGTTTTAGCTCCACATCTTCTGAAACCTCTTTGCCTTCTAAGAAGTCGTCAATTTGATCGTAAGTCATGCCTAAAGCCTGCTCATCTGCTTTTTGCGGTGCTAAGGTTTCAAGATCTGCAGTGGGTGCCTTATGTACAATCTTATCGGGTGCGCCTAGAAACGCAGCGATTTGTCTAACTTGGCGTTTGTTTAAACCAAATAGAGGAACTAAATCACAGGCTCCATCACCATACTTGGTGTAAAAACCAGTAATGTTTTCTGCAGAATGATCAGTGCCAAGCACTAGACCATCCATCATCCCAGCTATCTCATACTGCACGATCATGCGTGAACGCGCTTTAACATTTCCTTTTACAAAATCTTGTTTATGAGGATTATCAGGAAGCAGCCCAGCTTTGGCTAACGAACCACAGGTTTGTTCGTGAAGCGCATCTGCACCAGGTTGAATATTCACACTGACAGCATGGCTTGGCTGAATAAAATCAATACTGATTTGCGCATCTTCTTCGTCGGCTTGAACACTGTATGGGAGGCGCACTGCGACAAACTGATATCCACCATTAGATTGTTTATTCAATCCATCAACAGCTAATTGAGCTAAACGCCCTAACGTACAAGAATCAATCCCTCCACTAATCCCCAACACTAACGTTTTCATTCCAGAAAGCGTGAGTTGGTTCTGAATAAATGCGACTCGCTTCTCAATTTCTTTTTGAGGATCTATTTCAGGAAGTACGTGCATTTCTTCTAAAATGGCTTTTTTGTGCATCTCAGTTCTCGTTTTTAAGGTTATTAGGCTGGATATGACGTTCAATTAGCGAACGCTTAAACATAATGAGGCTATAGATTTTGAATCTAATTTTTAATGCCTTTTTACAAATTAATTTTCTCAGATACTTTGATGTGTAATTGTATACCTAAAATAAGTTTAAATAAGTTATTGTATTCTCCAATAACTAAATTTTTTAATTCAGTAAATAAGCAAATAACATTTGGAGTATCTTTGAAAAGCGCAAACATCTCGTTGATGTCCAATACTTTACAAAAAGGCGTCACGCTTGTCGAATTAATGATAGGTTTGGCCATCGTTGCCATTGTTTTAACTATTGCCGTTCCTGCCGCCCAAGGCATCATTATCAAAAGCCGTATAGTATCAGAAGTCAATGAAATCAGCGGTGTTATTCAATTTGCGCGAGCTAACGCTGTGGATGAACAACTTGCCACTATTATATGCCCCACCTCTGACTTTTCAACCTGCTCAAATAATTGGAATCAGGTAAAAATGGTGTTTGGTGATGAAGATGGCAATGGCTCAAGAGGTGATGACGAAGATATCTTGGTGGCGACTTCGCTGATATCAAACAACAATTATGTAACCGGCCCTGCTCAAGCGATTCTATTCAATCCTAATGGATCCGCGAACGCCTTAGCAACTGTTCTTATTTGTCACAATAGTAAGGAGGCTACCTATGCCAGACAGCTTACAGTTACTCCTCAAGGCAGAGTGAAAATGAGTCAAGATGCAGATAAAAATGGCGTGCATGAAAGCATTAGCGGCGGAGCATTAAGTTGTAGCTAATGATAGTTAGCCAACATAATTAAAACTCAACTCACTATTCGATTTTGCTGATGGCTTTCAGTTTTTTTTCAAATTGCTCTAAATGTTCGGCTTTCTCATAATCAAAGTGATATTGGTTATGAAAACCGAAACGCAAACTGACCAATGCGTCCTCCAGATAAACCGTGTAACCATCATGGTCAGTGTAGGCTTTGACCCCTTGAAAAAGGTAGCCATCTTTTACAACTTCGCCTTTGTCACGAATTTTTTCGAACACATTTAAAATAAAACGGCTGTCTAATTCATTTTTCACATAAGCCTCCACAATCTGCTAGCACGAGTAAATCAGCGTTAAGTCGCAACAACACTATGTTAAATTGAGTTAAGGTTATCTGAAATTGTAACGTAAGCCGATGTAAGCCCCGTTTTGTTCAAAACCTTGTTCTCCACGGATATGTTCAACTTCGGTACGAAGTAACAGATTAACCCCGAGATAGAAATCGAAGCCAATTCCAATCTGTCCGGCCGCTACGCCCTCATCAAATTCACATAAGTTGTAACTTTCGCCTGTACCAATAGTAAATGGGGTTGCCGTACCAAATTCACAACCCTCCCCTTCGGTAAGGATTTGGCCTTCAATATCAACGTTCAATATTCCTAACCGATAAAACAGTTCACCATAATTGCTACTGGCTTTTCCTAAAACTGAAATCCCTAAAGCATCAGCGTTAAGCCCAAAGTCAGCTGCATTTACGCCTTCAACTGTCGTGGGTAATTGTTCAATCATTGATTGTTTGGAAAGCTGATGATAGCCAAATTCTGCATACCATTTTTCAGCGAATTGGTAGCCCACCGCTAATTTATAACTAGTAGTGTTAGCGCTAGTTGATGCTAAATTGGCTTTGGCGTAGCCCAGAGTCGTTACACCATACATATTGTCTGTAGCAACAGCATGACCGCTCATAATTAATGAAGTGGCAATAAAAAGACAACGAGAGTGTTTCACACATAATCCTTCAAATTGAGCTAAAAACACAGCAATATTGTATGTCTATATTTAGCTGAAGTGGGAAAAAATCTAAACTAATTTTAAACCTCATATTAACCCAATTTTTCGAGGATGTGCTTATTTTTTCAAGCAAAATTAAAATCAATCAGAGTTTTAAAGCGACAAATAAATAAAGTAAAATTGGTATTTACTTACTGTATATTCTTATTCGGCAGATGTTTAACTGCTGCAAATATTAAGTGAAACTAAACAATCATTTGTAATTTCACTCAAGTAATTAAACTAAATCTTGTTTGGTAAATTAACAGCGCATTTGCGCTTACACCGCAAGCATAGTTTAATTGGATGTTAATTGACTGGTCCATTCTATTGAAAATACACATAAATCCAATAAAAGGCTTGGTTATTATTGTTTGTATTTATTTATCGGGCTGTGCTTCAAATAAAGATTCTCAGTTGCACATTCGACATGTATTTGACAAACAAATAACCCCTTCGAGTGCAGGATTCGAATTTGTTATGACTTGGTTCTTGCCGCCAGCGGAGCTTTTTGGCAGCCAACAAAATAGCGTGTTTGCGAATATGGGTTTGCGATCGCGGAATTCACAAGTACCGCGACTTTCCCTAGATAACGAAACGCGACTAAGATTAGAAGACATTGCAATCCAGCGATTGGAAAACGAACTTGAATCTAATCGAATGTGCCCACATGGATATAAAATTGACCAAATCAAATGGCTCGAACGCTCTATTGGGTTTATTGGTAAGTGCCAATAACTCAATATCAAATCAATAGCTGTTACAGAGGAAACAAATATGGAAACCATTAAGACACGCGCTGCCGTAGCTTGGGAAGCTGGAAAACCACTTAGTATCGAAGAAGTCGATTTAATGCCGCCTCAAAAAGGTGAAGTGTTAGTCAAGATAGTGGCAACGGGCGTTTGTCATACCGATGCGTATACGCTATCTGGAGATGATCCTGAAGGGCTTTTCCCAGCGATTTTAGGCCACGAAGGGGCAGGAATTGTTGAAGCAGTAGGTGAAGGTGTGACTTTAGTCGAAGTGGGTGACCACGTGATTCCTTTGTATACAGCGGAGTGTGGAAAATGCAAATATTGTTTATCGGGTAAAACCAACTTATGCCAGGCTATTCGAGCCACTCAAGGCCAAGGTTTAATGCCTGATGGCAGCACCCGTTTTTCTAAAAATGGAAAGCCTATATACCACTATATGGGCACATCCACTTTTGCCGAACATACTGTTGTACCAGAAATAGCCCTTGCGAAAATTCCCAAGGAAGCTCCTTTGGAAAAAGTGTGTTTGTTGGGATGCGGGGTCACCACAGGAATGGGCGCAGTTAGCAATGCAGCCAAAGTCCAAGAAGGCGACACTGTTGCAGTATTTGGCTTAGGCGGAATTGGCTTGTCAGTGCTAATAGGTGCCAGAATGGCCAAAGCAGGTCGCATTATCGCCATTGATATTAATGAAGACAAATTTGAAATCGCTAAACAACTGGGCGCGACCGATGTCATTAACCCAAAAGATTACGACAAGCCGATTCAAGAAGTGATTGTGGATATGACCGAAGGTGGTGTTGACTATTCATTTGAATGTATTGGTAATGTGAATGTTATGCGCTCCGCACTGGAATGCTGCCATAAAGGTTGGGGAGAGTCAGTGATTATTGGTGTCGCTGGTGCTGGCCAAGAAATTTCCACCCGCCCTTTCCAACTTGTGACTGGCCGAGTTTGGCGTGGAACGGCCTTTGGCGGTGTGAAAGGTCGCAGCCAATTACCCGATTATGTGCAACGGTATATGGATGGTGAATTCGAACTCGATACATTCATCACCCATACAATGGGTTTGGAAGACATTAATAAAGCCTTCGACTTAATGCACGAAGGTAAGTCTATTAGATCGGTGGTACATTTCTAATGTCAGTTTTGGAACTAACCTCTTCAATTAAATCATTCGGTGGTCAACAGCAGCGTTTTAAGCACCAATCGAGCGTGCTGGATTGCGAAATGAACTTGAGTGTTTATGTGCCCCCACAAGCTGAACAAAACAAGCCCTTACCGGTAATTTATTGGTTAAGTGGGCTTACCTGTACCGACGAGAACTTCGTAACTAAAGCTGGTGCGGCGCGAGTAGCGGCTGAACTGGGGTTGATTATTGTATCTCCCGATACTAGCCCTAGAGGCGATGAGGTTGCGGATGATGAAGGCTATGATTTAGGTAAAGGGGCTGGTTTTTATTTAAACGCTACCCAGGCACCGTGGAATGCTCATTATCATATGTATGATTACATTGTGGATGAGTTGCCCAAATTAATTAATCAAACCTTTAATTGCATGCCAAAAGTAGCATTAGCAGGACACTCTATGGGTGGCCACGGTGCACTCACTTTGGGTCTATCTAACATGCAAAAATACACCTCTATTTCTGCATTTGCGCCAATTGTAAATCCATTGAATTGCCCTTGGGGTGAAAAAGCGTTCCGCGCTTATTTAGGGGATGATATTAGTGCATGGGAACAGTACGACGCGTGTACATTGCTGCAGCAACAAGGTCAATTTTTGCAGCTGCCAATATTAATTGATCAGGGTTTAGATGATAACTTTTATGAGAGTCAGAAATTAACCAAGCCGTTTGACGAACTAGCTAAAAAAATGCACTACCCAGCCACGGTCAATTACCATCCAGGTTATGACCACAGCTACTTTTTCATCGCTAGTTTTATTGAAGATCATCTGCGTTTCCATCACAAATTTTTGACCGCAGTAGAGTAGCGAAAACGAATTATGTTGAACATCAACACACCCACTTAATAAATCAAAAAGCCTCTGTTTAACAGGGGCTTTTTATTCTCGCTTATGCCCATACTATGACGGGTCAATGGCACTTAATGTTGATGGTGCTGATCAGGTAAAGACTCTAAGTAGGTCACCAAATGATCGATTTCTTTAGGCTTCAAAAATCCGCCCCAAGGTGGCATTAATGGACTTTTTCCTACCGCAGCGCCGCCTTCCACAATTATCGATTTTATAGCTGTAGTATCCGTATTGTGGTGATATAAAGGCGAAGTGAAATCGGGCATTGGAACACCTAACAAGGCTGCATCAGGCCCTTTACCATCGCCTTTTACACCGTGACAGCGAGCACAGTTAACCGCAAACAATCCGGCGGTCGCATTTTGATCATATCCTTCTGGCGTATTATCAACTTCTTCTCTAAAAACGTTGGCTTGATCTGCGTGAACCAGTTGCAATACTTCACCACTTGGCTCGGATGCGGCTCCTAATGTTGTGACTAAAATCTCTCCGCCACTTAGCTGCACCACCGAGCTTATTCCGCGTTGCGCATATTGATTTGCCCTAGCAATCAATTCAACACTTTCTACTTGCGGTTTATCTGAATCCATCACAAATACTTTCGCCGAATAATTATCCGCAAAAACATATTTGTCTTTCAATTTTGGGTACATATCAGAACGATTTACAATTCCGCCAATAACGGCTCTGTCATAAGCGTTGTGCTCGTATGTATAAACTGGGCCTTGTTGTGGGATATCGAGGGTTTCCCAAGCTTTGACGCCACTTTCACTGCGCCCTTCAATTACCGGGAATTGATAATGTTTACCGGCTTCAATTTTGTTTACTTCTTCCCAAATAGTTGAACCTACATCACCTAGCCAAAGGTCATTTGTCAGCGGGTCGAACTTGAACCGAAACGGATTACGTAGGCCTAACGCATAATATTCGTTACGTATGTTGTCATTATCCCAAAACGGATTATCTTTAGGAATATAGTAATTCTGAACTGTCCCATATTGCATAGGTGCATCAATTGGATTGCTCTTTTCAGGATCCATGTCAACATCAATACGTAAAATACCAGAGCGCAGCACTTCAGAGGATGTGGTCGCTTCGGGCGGATGTACACCTTCACCTAAACCAATATACAGAAATCCATCTGCGCCAAATTCCATAGCGCCACCATTGTGGAAGCCTGAATCGTTTCGAATCAAATCGAATAAAATAGTTTCCGAAGCAGTATTCATCTTGGCATCTTGCGAGGTGATTTCGAAACGAGAAATACGATTATGTTGTATATTCTCCTCCCGAGTGTCGGTGTAATAAAGATAAATGAATGGTTTAGGCGCAGTTGAATCGGCAAATTTTGGGTGAAAATCAAAGCCAATCGCACCATTTTCCATTTCTACTTCACCCATGAACTCTGAAACATCAACAACTATCTGCGCGTCATCTCCATCGGCATTGGCTATTTTTTTGATTTTTCCGCCTCTTTCTAACACGTAAACAGTACCGTCATTTTCCGGACCTTCACGTACCAACACAGGTTGTGCAAATTTGAGCTTAGGTAAGTAATTTTTGAATCCCCAATCAGATGTCTCCACTGGGTTAAACCAAATACGGACTTGAGTAATAGCATTGGCAATATCGCGATCGGATGTAAACGCTTTGCCCATTCCCAGTGGAACGAGGAAGTAAATCAATGCCAATATACCAGTTACGCTAAAAACACGCCTAAATGTGGCCGCAATACCACTTCCTAAGCTGCCTAAAATTGAACCACTAAACAACAAGCTCTGCATCACTACGAATGCCAGTAGATAAAACAGCGTTGCGAACAAGCCAATAGCTGCGATTAACTGCGGATCATAATTGATTGTTGTCGCGAGGAACAAATACAGCGACGCTGTTGTGTAAGCATATAAAAACCAGATGTACTCATTTGCGAAACGTTTAGCGCTTGAAAAAGCACTACTACCATTACGCCAAAATGCTAGACCAATTTGGATTGCATAGGTAATCACAAAAATCTTTACAATTTGCAGCATATCAGCGTGACTCACGTATACATCGGGGAGATGTAATATGCTATCTGGAATAATCTCAAAAGTTTTGGTAAAGCTAAAACTTAGAGATACTGTGAGAGCAATTAAAATAAGCTGTATAAGTGTGCTTAAAATAAAATATTGACGACTAGTGTTTGACACATTCAATCCTATAAAATTTATAAACCTAACAGTTTTTAGAAGTAAGTTCTAACTGCGCACCTTTCATTTAACTATATTAAAAGCGCCCTTCGACTAAACACAAGAAAATTCGTTTTTTTCAACAAATTCAACGGTGTAATTTTCGACTTGTTGTTTAAACTCTTTACTTGAAAAAGTATGATCGGCTTTTGAGATACGATGAACAGTGGTATCACTGCCGTTTAATTTTTTCCATGGCTTATTATTAAGCGTTTGTTGTTCAAACTCTTTTGCTGTCAAATCAACCCCACTCAATACTAAACAAACTTTACCTGTAAATGTTTGTAGGCCCTTTTGCATTTGAGCTTGATAACTTTGTTGTTGATTATCTTGACTCGAAACACTGTCGCTAACAAAACCTTTTGCATCTCCAAGACTGCTTGCCACATTCACTTTTCCACGTATCAGTTTCAACCAAAACTCTTTTGAAAGTAACCTTTGTACATAATAATATTTCAACATTGTTTTGCCCATTGCAGCGTCACTTCTTAACCATGGGTTTAGCAAAAACAAGCCTTTAATACGGCTGTCTTGTGGCGCATAAATCATGGCAGCCGATGCTGCATCACAGAGTCCCCAAATCACAATAGATTCTATACCAAGCTGAGCACACATATGATCACATGCAGCTTTAATATCTTCGTTAATCTCATCAAAAGACTTTTTATCACCTTCACTGTCGCCCATTCCAGTGTAGTCAAATCTCAACGAAGCAATGTTTGCTTTGGCTAACGCCCGGGAAAGTTGCACAAATTGTCGATGACTGCCAACACGATACTGAGGGCCTCCGACGACTATAAGTACTGCGGTTTTCAAAGGGGTAGAAGGCTTATGCAAAATCCCCATTAATTGAACTTCACCACTATTAATAACCACAGCTGACTCGATACTATCAGGCGTCATCATAATTCTCCCTGTAACGCATTTAGTGTGGGTTGATGCAATTGACTCTGCTCGAATATTTCTGGAATTTGCCAAAAAGCTGAGCCTTCAAAACAAACAATTTTAAGAAATTGTTGATCCCACTCTTTAGTCTGAATAGCAACCGCAGGGGTAATTGAGGCACTTGCCAACTCAAACCATGTGACTGGGCAGGGTAAATTTAACGATTTAGATACTTCAAGGTTGTCGATAGAAGCAAGTAGGTCTGAGCTAATTTCATAACCTGCCACCTCAACATTAACACCCGACATTATGCGCTCACGCCAATTGACTTTTTGCTCTCCCTGCATCATTGAGTTTGCTTGTTTTAAACGTAAGAATTGCGTCATAAACTGCTTACCTTTAGTAACAGGTTTCCACAATAGGACATCTTTCACTGGCAAAATTTGGTTAATGGTCTGCAGCTCTCTTAATGCCAACAATCCACCGAAACGCAGCCCCCAAAGAGTAATATTTTCAATACCTAAGGATTTCAACCACTGCGCGACACAAATGATATTTTCTCGCCAAATAGCAGCATTGACTTGCTCGATTTCTTTTTCACTGTCACCCGTTCCAAGATAGTCCAGCGCAAAAACGCTGTAGCCTTGTTTGGCTAAAAACAAAGCTTGCTTTGCAACTATTGCTCTACTTAGATTTAGCTCTTCGAAAATAGATGGAAGCAGTAAAATTGTCTTTTGCGGATTTGTTTGCCCATATTGGCTGACAAACAAGTTACCTTCGGCACTAGGTAGGAAATAACCTTTAATCACATTTGCTTCCTATAGGTACATGTTTTTTAAGGAAGATAATAATATCTCATTAGATTTGAAAAGACATCGGCGATGCTAAAACAGTATTAAACTGTTTTAGCATCGCTCTGATAATTCTACTTTATTATCACTTTTTAGTTAACTGAAGCAACAATATAGCAATTTAGCCAAACATACCTTAGCATAAGCCTAGGAATTCTCAGTTTTTCATGAAGAAAAACTATATCAGGCACAGTTTAGCGGAATCACATGGCAGTAAAATTTTTAAAACCCCTTGCCGATGCAAGTCAATTTCCGGCCCCCAGCGTTACAGCCACTCCTAAATTTAGATTGAGCGATTTAGATTTGGCGCAACACACTCAAGGGGATGTAAGGGAAACCACATTTACCCGAAATGGCCGCGGCGCAATAGGTATAGCAGGAACTGCGTTAAGAAAGGAAAATGTAAATAATGTCATTCTCATTCCTGCTTATCACTGCCCTGCGTTAGTTGAACCTTTCATCTGGTTAGGCTACGAAATCCGATTTTATCCAGTACAGGCTGATTTATCTGTCGATATCGCCGTTTTAGAGCAAGCAATGGCAAAAGGAGATATTACCCACTGTGTGGTAGTGAGATATTTTGGATTTGGTCAGAATAACGATGAAGTAATTCAATTTTTACATACTCAGTCGGTAGAAATAATAGAAGATTGTGCCCATTCCTTATTTAGATTTGTCGACCATTTCGCAGATTCAGGTAAACGAGTGCCGGATGTTAGCGCTAGTATCTGCAGCATCAACAAAATATTGCCCACAATAGATGGTGGAGCTTTATATCTAAAAGATAAATATGAAGCAAAATTAACTCATGTCGGCTGGTCAGAAGAAGCTAAAGCTTGCGCATTCATTGTCGGGATCCCGCAAATGCTTGCCAAAGTAAAAAGCCTAGTTAACCAATCTAAACCAGAACAAGTCCCTCAAATCTCGGATCCAGCCGAAGAGGATGCTCACTTACGTTATTTTCAACCAATTGACTTAGCATCTGCGAGTTACCGTCACACTAAAACCATATTCTGTCACAGTAATTTAAAGCATATACGCAAGCAAAGACGTGAAAATTTCGAATTCATTGTAAAAAACATTGATAATCCCGAGGTAGGCAATGCGTTATTCAAGCAATTGAATGATGAAGATATTCCTTACGTTATTCCTTTTTTGCTGCAAGATGAAAAGTACTTTTTTGATTTACGTAAAAAAGGCATACAAATACTTAGGTGGGAAGAAGTTGCGATTAGTGATTGTAATATAAGTCAAGATTACCGCTCGAGACTTATACAAGTACCATGTCATCAGCAACTTTCCAACCGACAGCTAAATTTCATTGTCGACACTTTCAATCAATTGCGCCCCTAGGATAGTTATGAATTGGTCAGTTTTAAGTTGTTCTGAATTTTCTACCCATCAACAAGCTTGGGAAGATCTAAATCGTAAAACCATGAATCTAGCGTTTTTTGAACCTGACTTCGTCAATGGGCTAATTACCCACTTTTTTGATGGAAGCGAAAAACTAGTAGTTGCTTACCAAAACGATGAATTGCAACTCGCCGGATTTTTTAAAGCCTTAGGCAAAGGACGATGGGCTACAGCCATGCCCTCGCAATGCCCATTAGGGTTGTTTTTACATCGTGAACAGCACGTTAGTAGTGATCTGATGAAATCATTATGCTCTGCCCTACCAGGTAAAGTAGCAATGTTAGATATGCTACAGATGGATTCCAAATACACCCAGTTCACACCTGCAGATGATTTTGAACTCATGCCTTATATCACTTCGGGTAATCGCCCCATTCCTGAAGATTTTGACACGTATTTTCAATCACTTGGAAAAAATATGCGGCAGAACTACAACAAAGTGATTAATCGCGCAGCCCGTGCCGAAGATACATTATCTTGGCAGAAAGTAACTAAGCCAGCGGAGGTTAAGCAAGCTATAATCAAGTATGGTGAGCTGGAAAGTAACGGCTGGAAAGGCGAAGAAGGTACAGCTATATCGCCTGACAATACGCAAGGAAAATTCTATCAACAAGCATTAAGTAATTTGGCAGAGCAAGGTAAAGCATGTTGTTGGTATTATTTAATTAATGAAGAAATAGTCGCTGTGGATTTATGTATTCAGCAAGATGACTGTTTAATTATTTTAAAAACCACCTATAACGAACAATTTAATAAACAATCTCCCGCGCTGATGCTTAAAATTGAAATGATAAAGCATTATTCTCAACAAAGAGAACTCGAAGGAATCAATAACATAGAGTTTTACGGTAAAGCGATGGAATGGCATAAGCGACTAGATTCAACGTTAAGGGAAATAGAACACATAACCTATTTCCCCAACAAATTGGTTAAAACGGCCATAAAACTATTAAAACAAGTGAAAAAGTAATTATAAGATTATGAAAAACTCAGTTTCCGTAATTATTCCATTTTATCAACGAAGCATGGGCCTACTTAAGAAAGCATTGCTTAGCGTTGCGCAGCAAAGTGCATTTTCGCAAATTGATAAAGTTATTGTTGTAGATGATGGTTCCCCCATCGGTGCGCGAGAGGAAATTGAGCAACTAAACAACAATCAACCATTGCTCGAAAAAATTCAGTTGATTGAAAAGCCAAACGGTGGCGTTGCGTCAGCTCGAAACGCAGGTATCGATGCGGTATCGGCTGAAGTAAAGTATGTTGCTTTGCTTGACCCCGATGATGTTTGGTTACCAGATCATCTAGAACTTGCTTTGGAGGCTTTAAGATCTGGAAGTGATTTCCACTTTAATAACTTCACACATATTGGCCAAACCGTTGGCGCTTTTGAGCGCGCAGGATACATAACACCAAGTGAACATCCTCCGTTAGACAATGAATACAATCATACTTATAAAGGTGATATTGTTCGCCAGATAACCACTGCCAACGTAATTGGCGCTTCATCAGTGATTTATGACATCAAGAAACACAAAGATTGTCGTTTTAAAACAGATTTTCAATTTGCTGGTGAAGATTATCTAATGTGGCTTGATATTACACGCAATACCGATGGTATTAGTTTTACAAATAAAATAACCACTCACTGTGGTGAAGGGATCAATTTGTTTTCTGGTGCAGCTTGGTGCAGTGCCCATTTAAGCAAACGGTTATTCGATGAAATTAATTATCGCTATTTTTTACTGCAGAATATTGCGATGACAGAGTCTAATCGCCGAAGAGTTGTAGAAATGCTTTTCGACAATCGAAATGCGTATATTGGCAACTTACAATCTATGCTGAAAAGGCTTAAACTCTCCGGAATTGTTTTGCTTTTGAAACACTTTACGTACAATAAACCTTTTCGCGACACGTTTTTAAAACGAATTAAATAGCTGACGTTTAAATGCAACTCACCTGTGGTGACATTTACACTTAGTATTAGGAATATACGTTGAAACTAATAGTACAAATTCCCTGCTACAACGAAGAACATACATTGCCTGCGACATTCAATGATATTCCCAAAACGATTGAGGGAATTGATCAGGTAGAAATTATGATTATTGATGATGGTTCCAAAGATCGAACCATCGAAGTTGCCAAAGAACTTGGCGTAGATCATATCGTTATTAATAAGAATAACAGAGGATTAGCCCGCACCTTTCGTAAAGGTATCGATGAATGTCTTAAATTGGGAGCCGATATTATTGTTAATACCGACGGCGACAACCAATATGCGGGATGGGACATACCTAAACTGATCCAGCCGATACTCGATCATAAAGCAGATGTTGTAGTGGGAGATCGTCGCACTGGACAAATTGACCACTTTTCCGGATTAAAGAAATTTTTACAGCGACTTGGCAGTTTTGTAGTGCGTCAACTTTCTGGAGTAGATGTACCCGATGCAGTAAGTGGGTTCCGAGCCTATAGCCGAGAAGCCGCTCTGCAGTTAAATATTGTATCGCCTTTCAGCTACACCATTGAAGCCTTAATCCAAGCTGGCAAAAAACACATGGCAGTGACATCCGTACCTGTTGACACAAACGAAAAAACGCGGGAATCAAGACTCTTTACCAGCATACCTAAATTTATTGAACGTCAACTAACAACTATTGTGCGCATGTACACCATGTACCAGCCACTAAAAGTGTTCTTTTTTATAGCGTTAACCCTATCCATTCTGGGTTTTATTCCTATCGTACGATTTTTATATTTTTACTTTACCGGTGATGGCAGTGGACATATACAATCACTCATTCTTGGCGGTACCTTGTCAATTTTAGGTATTATTACTTTTTTGATTGCATTGTTAGCTGACCTTATTAATTTTAATCGTCAATTGATAGAACAAAGCCTAGAGAAAATTAGAAGGTTGGAATTGAAATTGATGGAACAAGATAAAGCGAACAAAAAGTAACCATCAGAAAATTTAAAATGGATTAAAATCTCAATCATGGCCATTAAAATCCTTATTTGTGCCTCAACGTTCCCTCGGTTCAAAGAAGATGGGATGGTTGATTTTGTATGGCAACAAGCACGCTATTTAAAAAAGCATTATTCGCATTTTGAAGTTCATGTATTAGTGCCTCATGCGCCTGAATCTTTAAAGCATGAAGTATGGGAAGGTGTGCATATACATAGATATACGTATTTTAAACCTGAGTCAGCGCAGAGCTTAGTCTATCCTGCAATTTGGCCAAATATAAAAGAGAACCCATTTCGCCTTTTACAGGTCCCTTTTTTACTATTGTCATGTTATTTAGCTACAAAAAGATTAGTTAAAACCTATAATTTTGATTTGATTTACTCCCATTGGTTTACTCCTCAAGGTTTGATGTGCAACAAGGTAGCTCGAGACAACAACATTCCCCATACTCTCACGTCCCATGCAGCAGACATTATTATACTTAAAAAAATCCCTTGGTTAGGTCCATTCCTGGTTAAACGTATAATCCCGCAATTCAAAGCCATTTCTTTCGCTGGTAGTCGCGGTAGAGATCAAGCTTTGGCTTTTTTTAACGATGAACAACAAACCGCGATCGCTGACAATAGTCAAGTTCTACCGATGGGCGTTGATTTACAACTTCCGGAACAACAAATTCCAAAGCCGGAGACTACAATTGGTGAAAGTTTAAAATTACTTTTTGTTGGCCGATTAGCTGAAAAAAAAGGGATTACATTCTTATTAAATGCCATGGCCCAAGTAAAGGCCAAAGGTCTGTCGGTGCACTTAGACTTATTAGGTGATGGACCACTGCTCGATACCATACAAAAACAAGTGAAAGCACTTAACTTAGATAACGATGTTAACTTTCAAGGTTTCGTAAACGGTCAAGAAAAGTTTCGGTTTATTCAAAATACTGATTTATTTGTTTTACCTTCAATCGTGACTGCTGACGGAGATGCAGAAGGGCTTCCCGTGAGCTTGTTAGAAGCCATGTCCGCCGGTGCGTTATGCTGTGCATCTGATGAGTCAGGAGCTCCAGATATTATTGATGATGGGGAAACAGCACTGTTATTCAAAGCCAAAAGTAGTGATGCTCTCGCCGCTATTTTTCAACAAGTTGCTAAGATGCCTGAAGTTCAACGGCAACAAATCGCCAAGCAAGCAAAGGCGGCTGGGGAGTCATTCTTATGGGATAACATGATCCATCAACATGCCGAATTTTTGATTTTGCCTTTTATTAATGGAGGCACTGGTGTCAAGTAATCCGAATGACACTCCCCTAGTTTCGGTGGTAATGGCCTGTTATCGGGAGCCTGTCGAATGGTTAGGTCTCGCAATTGACTCAATTTTACAACAAACTTTTATCAACATTGAATTGATAGTCGTCATTGACGACCCTAGCAACATTAAAATTTGTGATTTTTTAGCACAAAAACAGACAAATGACTCTCGATTAAAAGTACTCAAAAATCAAAAAAACATAGGCTTACCAGCCTCATTGAATAAAGCTGTAGAGCAGTCAAAATCGCAGATCATTGCTCGCATGGATGCAGATGACATATCATTACGTGAACGACTGCAAATGCAATTTGAATATATGCAAGCCAATCCTGATGTGAGTCTTATTGGCTCAGCAATTGAGAACATTGATGAATGCGGGACGTCTCTAGGTATTAGCCACTTTCAGTCCTCATCAGAGGTTATACAAAAAATTATTCCCTATTGTTCAGTAGCTTGCCACCCAACTTGGATGTTTAAAAAATCGATGTTTGATTCAATAGGCGGTTATCGCATGTTGCAGGGTGCGGAAGATTATGATTTTTTATATCGCATTTTAGATGCAGGTGGCAAAATCACTAACTTGCAACAGCCCCTACTGCAATACCGATTACATGGCGCTAGCATAACCAGTGGTATGAATCTAAAACGCTATAAAGTTAGGCATTATATAAAGGCATTGCATCAACAAAGAGTTACTCTTGGTAAAGATAACTACTCTACCGATGGGCTCGAACTATTGTTATCGCAACAACAAGATTCTCCCTTAGTCGCCAGTTTAATAACCAAGCTGCGAAAAGCTGAAGCAAGACATTCGATTACTAGAATTCCATATTTGTTAGCGCTATTTTTCTGTTCCGTGGACGTTAGAGAGCGCATCTTGGATCATTTAAAAATACGTATGATTATAAGTACAACAAGAACATGAGCAGTATATCTAAATCACAAAACCAAAGTATTCAAAAGTCGAAACGACTGTGTTTTGTTAGCAGCACATTATCAAATGGTGGAGCAGAAAGAGCACTGAGTAACTTGTTATGTAATATGGATTTAACTCATTTAGAGGTCACAGTTTTACTCCTAAATGGTGTCGTTACCTACCCTGTACCATCATCAGTTAAAATAGTTGATTTGCGCAAACGATCACCTTTTCATATTCCATTGTGTTTTATTTTATTGATGTACCATTTGCTCAAACTTAAGCCTAAAATAGTGATCAGTGTTTGGTCTTTTCCGAGTTTACTAACCGGTCTGGCGATGTTTTTTACAAGAAGTAAAAGCATTTGGATCCCAAGAATAGCGAATAATCCAGCTGATGAAGAGTTTGGGTGGAAAAAATGGGTCTTCAATTGGTTGTACAAAAAAGCGGATCGCTTTATTGTTTTATGCAATGAGTTACGTGATAATTTTGTTGATCACTACCCCTTTTCATCGGGCAAAACAAATTTGATCCGCAACGGTTTTAATCTTCGTGAATTGAACGAAAAAGCCAGCCAACTATCTCCCGACATAAGCATACCAAATGAACCTTTCATGATTTCAGTTGGTTCATTGACAGATCAGAAAAGGCATGACGTACTTTTAAAAGCGTATGCACAATTGCCAGAAAGTGACCAAATACCTTTGTTGATTTTAGGTGGAGGTCCCTTACACGACAATTTAACAGCATTGGCCAATGAACTAGGTATTAATAATAAAGTTCATTTTAAAGGGTTTGTTACCAACCCTTACCCCTATGTAAAACATGCAAAACTTTTTGTTTTGGCCAGTGATTTTGAAGGATTATGTAACGCAGCAATTGAAGCCCAATGTTTAGGGACACCTGCCGTAATAACAAGTTGCCCAACAGGAAATAGAGAAATTGTAGTAGAAGGACAGACCGGATTCTTGGTGCCTATTGGCGATCCACAAAAAATGGCACAATCCATATCAAAAGCATTAAATCAAAAAACCATTTCGAGTCAAATGAGAATAGACTCAGAACGTTTAGTAAGTGAAAAATATAAAATTCAACGATCGGTAGCGGATATGCATTCGTTAATTGAGGAAATCTGTTAATGCGAGAACGAAAAACTTCATATCCTAATTTATTTATTGTCGGAGCCCCAAAGTCTGGTACTACGTCAATGGCTAAATATTTGTCTACTCACTCTCACATTTATACTCCACTTCAAAAAGAGTTTACCTATTTTGGTTCAGATTTAGTCCGTTATGCAACCTTGATTGAAAAAGATCAATATTTGAAATGGTTCGAACCTTGGAAAGAGGAAAAATATGCTCTCGACGCTTCCCCTTTCTATTTGTATTCTAAAACCGCACCAACAGAAATATTAGAAAAATCCCCCGATGCTAAATTTATAATAATGCTAAGAAAACCCAGTCAAGTAGCGTATTCAATGTATTATCAAGCTAGGTTTGGCGGTGGTGAAGACCAAATTAGTTTTGAAAGGGCTTGGGAATTAGAAAGCGATAGAATTGCCGGACGAAACATCCCTCCCCTTGCCAGACTTGAATTTACCACTCGTTATCAGACGATTGGTAAATACAGTGAATACGTAGAAAACTACCTTAACATCTGCGGAAAAGATCGTGTCCACATAATATTTTTTGAGGATTTAAAAAGTCAACCAGTAGAAACGTATCAAAAATTATTATCATTTCTACAGCTCGATTCCCAACTTCCCGAGGAATTCAGCATTGCTAATCCGAGTAAAAAAGCACTGTTTCCCAAATTAACTAGATTTATAAGCTCCCCACCAAAATGGATGGGTGATGTTACAGGCATTATTTTTCCAAAAGAAATCAGATGGAAAGTACGCAACTACATCATGCAAAAAAACACCGTAAAAGCTGATAAACCGAAGATTAGCGAGAAAAGTAGCATTATGCTGCAAGAACATTTTCGTTCAGACATTAAGGCTTTAGAGAAGCTACTAAGTATTGATTTATCTCACTGGTACTGACAACAAATCCTTATGCACACAAATACCCCAAAAAAACTCCGCAATGTTCTAATTATTTCCTATCAATACCCACCAGATGTCGGGGGAGCAGGCTCAGTTGCCAAAGACATTGCGAATCTAATTCAGAATGAATGCAATCTAACCCTGGTAACCTTGGACACCGGGCATGACATTGAAGAAACATTTCAGGTAATTCGGGCAAAAACTAAATGGCCAGTTAGGTTTATAGGCTTTTGGAATACCTTAAAAAAACTAGAATTGTCACAATATGACGATATTATCGTCAATGATACTGGCGCCAGTTTAGTTGCCTCTCTTTATTTTCCTGCCGAATTAAAATCCAAATGCTGGGTATATTTACATGGTAGTGAGCCTGAGAATATATATATTCACCCAGAACTTATGTATAAATTACTGGGTTTTAAATACAAATACACAAATCTTATTAAAGAAAGTAAATACGTTATAGCGGTCAGTGAATTTATGAAGCAAAAGTTTATTTCAATGACCCAGCTTCCTCAATTAACTGACAAGATTTCCGTTATTACGAACGGCATAGATGAGAAATTATTTAAACCCCACGATACAGACTTACGTACAAGTTTGGGTATTAGTAATGATACAAAAATCATGTTGTCAGTTAGCCGTTTAACCCCTAAGAAAGGGTATATACGTAAACTTAGACTTTTTAAGACCCTATCTGAAACTCAATCGTTATTTTGGATAATTATTGGTAATGGCCCTTTTGCTGAAGAATTAAGGTCATTGGTTGAACAAGCCAATTTACAACATTCAATTCTCATACTTGAGGGCATTAAAAGGGACCAGCTTATAGAATATTATTCTGCTGCAGATCTCTTTTGGTTACTGTCGGAATATGATGAATCATTTGGCTTAGTCTATTTAGAAGCAAACTTTTGCGGCTGCCCAGCAATAGGCAATAAAAAAGGAGGGATACCCTTCATAATCGACGAAGGAATTAACGGTTTTACTGTTGATCAAACTAATGACCAAACTGCATTATCAACAATCACTCAGGCGCTTGATAGCAAAAGATTTAATCGAGGCGAAATAATTGAGTATGTTAAAAAGTACTCAATCAATAAAACAAAAAACAGCCTGTTACACTTTCTTAGTCAATAAAGCGACACCACCATCGCTCTTTCCAATTTAAAAATTAGACTTAAATAGCTTAAGTTTTACGATTTTTCTTTCTTTTACGTTGATCCCAACAAACCATAAAACGATAAGCGAAATTAAAAAACCAAGCGACATAGCAATATTCTCATGATTTATGCTTTCTCCAACCATATTGAATAATGCGAATCCCCCCAATAACAAAGCAGGCATGATGAAAGCGTCTTTAATGCTAATTATAAATTCCCTAGTTAAAAAGGTTATACCGATAATCGCAGAAACCGAAAATGCAGCCAATAAGCTGTATAACGCTCCAGAAAATTCAAATTCAGAGACAAACCAAGGTAAACTGAAAATCAATGTCGCCACACCAAACAAATTTGTGATCAGTACTTTAACATTGTGCTCTAACGAAATTTGTACACTATTTAACAAATTGGTTGCTGTTGCAGGTATTAAAACCAGCATCATGAGAGCTAGATATTCTCCCGCAACTAAGAATTTTTGACCAAAAATCATAACCAATAAATTTGAACCGAATATGGATGAAGCAACATACAATAATAAGCCGCACATACATGCCGAATAGATCGCGATGCGACAAAATAAACTTAAATTACTTCGATTATTCGAAGCAGAACGACTTAAAGCGGGAAGTGCTGCGTTAGTTACCGAAGAAAAAACCGCAATAACAACAATAAAAAGCTGGATTAAAACCGAAAAATTGCCAAGCGAAACAGCAGAGCTAAACGATTCTTTTGCTAACACGACCGGACCGTAGAACAAAAACTGCCCAGCAGCCACCGCAATGGCTAATGGAAATAATCTCGTCACTGTCGATATCATTTTTTGCGGTAGAAATACTAATTCAACTTTGCATAAGCCTTTATTAACAAAATAAATACTTACAGCACCTTGGATCATTTGCCCAATCGCATGGACAATAGCAATTAATAATATATTTTGAGTAATTATTGCAACTGCAATACTAATCAGTATTTCACTTGGTTTGAAAACACGCTCAATTTTAAAAATAATATGTGTTGATTCAAATGCTTGAAACATCTGATTAGACCAAAGCACCATTGCTTTACCTAACAGCGCTACAGAAAAAATAACCAGTAGTGTGGCAAAAAACTCATTTTCAGCATAGTAAATACCTGAAGCCACAGAAATACAAGCAATTACACCAACCGCAATGATTCGAATAGAGGCTACCAAATCGACTATTGATTTCGCATTTTGCCTATCTTTCCCAACTTCTCTTGAGAGCATAGCCCCCAACCCCAACCCAGTGAGCGGTAAAAACATCAAATACCAAGACTGGCCATAAGTAAGTACGCCATATAATTCAGCACCGAGTAAACGCGCCAAGATGAGCATATAAACAAATCGTAAGCCTTGTGACATGAGCAAAGCCATGTACAAATACTTCGCGTTTTTAAGTATTTTCAATGCCCCTTTATGTGACACTTTGTTCCTCTTGTCATTGTTCAAAAATGGCTAAAATAGTGGGTAAAGTTAACACTTTATTCTGTTAAAGTGTAACAAACAGAGCTTCGATATGAATTTACTCTTTAAGATGTATAAAAGTGTATTAAATAGGTAAAAGCATATTATTATATATGTGATTTGAGGGATATATATTTTCAATCAACCTATTTGAAATGTCGTTTCAAGGAAAGATGATGTTGCTAATGATACAACTTAACCCGAAAGTTGAAATCTCAGTACAAAGTTAGTTTTCTGTATGTTGGTAATTAATTAGGATGGCAAAGTGATAGAAAAATTATCATTTATACAAAAAATACTACTTACAATTTTGAGTGCCTATTTGCTTTGGACCATCCCTAGTGCGTGGTTGCAATACCCAGATTCAGGTTATTATCTCGGTACTGCTACAACCATGCTCGACACTTTTCGCTATTGGTTTAACTTTCAGCCTAATCTCCAATATTATCCGGGCACCTCCATTGTCATAAGTGTTCCATTGTTTTTAGCCGGTGAAAATTTTTGGGTACTCCAAGGGTTTATGGGCGTTATTTCACTTTTAGGAATTTGGGGAGTAGCTCGTTATTTCTCAGTTGCTAAGTATGGTGTCGTTGGTTTCTTTGCGCCATTTTTTGTGATCTGTAGTGGTATTGTGATGATTCACTTTTATGCCTTAATTTCAGACACATTATTTTTATCCATCACCATAGCGGCTTTGCTCTGTTGGCGTCATTATGATCAAAGTGGACACAAAGGTTTTTTACTAGCATGCTGTGCTTTAGTGGCGTTTTCGTCGTTAGTTCGCCTTCAAGGATTGTTTTTTTGCGGTGCCTTAGGCTTAGCGTTACTCATCCATGTGTATCAATATAATAAAGACACATTAACGCTATCAGTGTTCAAAATGCTGGTAATAGGAGGTGCTGTTTGTTTACCTTTTGTATTATGGACATTACGCAACTATTTGGCTCATACACCAGATACATTTAATATGGCCAATGGCTACTTTTTTGGTTTAAAAGGACTAAGCATCTACGCCAAAGGATTACCTGGCAATGCCTCGTCAGAAGTCGTTGAAGCCGCCTGGCAGTTCCCCTTGTATCGAACGAGTATGTTTGTTGGGGGTTTATTTGAATCTTGGTACGGTGGTGTGAGCACTCTGAATAGGCATATCATTACAGTCACCATGTTACTACTAATAGGCGTTGGTGTTAGACCTTGGGCCAAACGAGCTAATAAACTTGAACTTCTATACGTTGGGTTTTCATTAGTCTTTATTAGTAAAGATATATTATTGAATAAAAATTTACACATTGTGTATCGATATTGGATTCCAATGCTGCCATTCATAGTGATTATGCTTGGTTTTGGTATTAAAACAATTGCCTCAATGAAGGCTTTAAAGGGGCTAAAAAAGCCTGCTCAATATAGTGCGATTACAATTGTGTGCGTGCTAATGCTTTTATCACTACCGAATCTAGCCAAAATACATGGTCAAAAAGACAAACTTCAAAATGAGCAAGATCTAATTACGAGACTATCAGAATTTGCGCACCAAGAATTACCATTAGATGCAGTTATAGCTACGGTAGACTGGGGTGTACTGCCCTATGTTCTGCAAAGACGGTCAATACCTCTGCTTAACGACCCTGACAACAAGCAAAGCATTGCACGAATGTTAAAATATCGAACTGAGTATTTAGTTACCTATGACAAATTTGGAAGGATGAGTGAGCCTGCTGAATATATGGTAGAACAAAACCCTCAGGCATTTACACAATTGTTTCAAGCTACGAGTTCAAGTTCCGAGAACAACCTAATAATTAGGTTGTATAAAGTTGACCTTAACGCTTTGAATCAAAATTAGAAGTTACATACCGAGTTAACTCAAAGGCGATTTATAACCAAACTTTTCAATTATGAATTTTTCTCTATTTAGAATTATTCGGTTGGCTTCTTCATCAAAAAACTGCGCGGTATTTCGATCATGTTGAGAAACATTGGTTTTATTGCTCGAAAAAATGATTTCTCGATGTTGTTCAGTAATACTGATACCTGCTTTTTCAAGGCCAACTAAAAAATCACTTTCTAAGTTTTCATTGCGTATAAAGCTATCAATAAAACAGTTTTCTTTATCATACTGAACAAGTTCGCTTAGGCTTGTTTGCTTTGAAAATGGCTTAATATCTGACGCAATACTGCAAAATAAATTAAAATAACGATATGTCAGCAACCCTGCAAAATTATGCATTGGAGCCGCACCATAACCTTCCCCAAAATCAAAGCTACGGCGAGGATCATGTAAAAGCTTAAGCCAGCGTTTAAAACAAGCGGGATCGTTCACATCTTTATAAGATGCTTCCCACTCACTCGTTTTTTTGGTTAATTTACCTAATAACGATAAACCAAAAGCGTTGACCCCATCTTTAATACTGATACCCGTCAAATTTATTGACCTATCAGTTACATGTTTGTACAAACCGCCCTTTTTTTCACACCCAAATGCCCATAAAGAAACATACCAATCCCAAGGATTACGAATAGAGCCGATAAACTGACGCTTTCCATTAAACAGCTCGGAATAGGCTTTATTATGCTTCCCTTCAAGTTTACCGTGCAAGATTTTACACATAAGATTATCTATATGAGTACAGGCTGTTTTGTGAAGCTCTACGAAAACGACTTCATCTGATATGAACATAATTTACAACTTTTACGTATCAAAAAGCCACATTATAAGACTAGGAGAGCTTATGCAAAAGAAAAAATTGTTTTAAATGCGTGACTTCACTAAACGTGCGTGAAATTTAAACGGTGATGTATCCCAAGGTGTGAAGCGTTTAAGCCTTAGCAGGTCGTCACCATGGCTGGAAGTGCCCCAGTCAGTTACTACAGCAGTTTCATAACCCGCCTGTTTAACAAGAGCAACGGTTTCATCGGTTAAATCTTTGCCATATGAACCATTAGGGTAGGCAAAGTGTTTTACAGGTTTGCCTGTCCAATCTTCCAATTGCTTTTTGCATTGGTTAATTTCTTCAAACTGTTGTTCTCTAGAAAGTACTTTAAGAATAGGATGGTTAACCGTATGCCCGCCAATTTCAACACCGCATTGTGCTAGTTGTTTGACTTGCGACGCATTCATCATTCGCGGTTCAGGATCTGACAAATTATTATCATCATACAACTTTTGTACACCAGCTAAACGCGCTTCAATGGGCATATATTTAAGCCGCATCAATTGGGCTTCTGCTAGTTTATTACGGTTCGCCCAATCACCTAAGGCTACCATTTCATCTTCGATTAGCAAGCTCTCCAATGCAACGTCCTTGAATAAATCCAATACCCTGTCATTCCACATATCAGCGCCCTCAGTAAAGGCCGTGGCTACATAGACAGTCGCAGGAATTTTGTACTTCGCCAGAATTGGTTGGGCAACGGTTAGATTATTCAAATAACCGTCATCGAAAGTGACACATATGGCACGCTTAGGCAGTGTATTGTTTTGTATGTGTTTTGCAGCTTCTGAAAGACTAATAGGTGAAAAATGTTGGTTAATCAGCTTCATATGCCAATTAAAAACATCGGCAGTGACTTCATAGGGGCGCATTGGATCAAATTCTTCTAATACCTGATGGTAAATTAAAATACTGAGCTTGTTACCACCAATTATTTTGTTTATCGCCCCTAAAATACTATGCACGGAAATCCTCGGCTTCTTTTTGCAACCACAACTCTAACACCACCATGATCCAAATAAGCTCGCCGTAATAGCCAGCGTGAACACTGCCATGAGACTCTAGGGCCTTTTCAACTAAACTTTGCTTAACGATATTACGCTTTTTAAAGCTGTTTAATGCTTGTATCGTTAAATCTTTTAATGTTTGGTTTTCATTCATCCAAACACCAAATGGCAGGCCAAAACCATGTTTGCTTTTATTGAGGGTCTCATCAGGTAAGAATCCTTTGCAGGTTTTCTTATAAAAATCGCGTAAGGTTTTACCAGGTAATTTAACATCGGCAGGAATGGTGCAACTGAAATCAACAATATTTTTATCGATTAAAGGATAACGTACCTCAACACCGGCCAACTCGCACATTTTATTCACTTTAACCAAATCATTATCGGCCAATGTGAACTTCCAATCCAGATATAACATGCCATCTACAGGATGCTCGCTTTTACAATCCTTAAAACGACTTTTCAGCTGTTCAGCTGGCTGATTAACATCTACTTGCTCAAGTATTGCCGCAGTAAAAATAGCGTCATTCCCTAGCTGATTAACAAAATTATGAGTTTGCAGTCGACCAGGCAAAGCAACTTTAGCTTGGGCAATATAGCTAGCTACTTTTTTGAACAATGGAAGTTTACGTGTGAGTTGGTTATTCAGCAGAAAATCTAAACCATTCGCCAACCATTTTGGTAACTTCGTATAATGCTCAAATACTTTTTGTTTTGCATAGCGCTCATTACCGGCAAAAAACTCATCGCCACCATCACCTGCAAGCAACACGTCTATGCCCTTGTTTTTAGCGAATGTTGCACAAAAATAAGCAGCCATTGCTGAAGAATTACCAAATGGTTCATCAAAAAATTGTGCCACTTTAACAAATTCTTTAGCGGCTTCTTCTGGTTTTAAATACAAGACTTCATGATTTGTATCGAAATGCTTAGCAGTGATGAGTGCATATTCTGTTTCGTCATAACCCGGCACTTTAAAGCCAATTGAAAAGGTCTTCGCTTTTTCAGGTGTGTCCTTTTTGCCTTGAATTTTAGCCAGCATACCTGCCACAGTTGAGCTGTCTAATCCGCCACTTAAAAAAGCACCAACATTATCGCTTGAATGAGATTCTACGGCGGTTTCAATAGTACTTAAGCATGTTTTTAACGCAGCTTCAGGATCATCAAGTTGTGTGGCGAATTCAGGGCAATAAAGTAACTCACTATTTACAATACCGTCAGAGCCAAAATATATAGCTTTACCCGGTTCAATTTTAAATACGTTTTCATAAACTGTAGTAGGTGCAGGGATACAGTGGAAATAAATATAATTGTATAAAGCTTGTTTGTTTATTTGTAATGAGACGTTTTCAAGCGCTTTAATGGCTTTTAACGAATCACTAATATAAAGTTTGTTGCCCAACTTAAAATAAAAGCATGGTTTAGTGGCTAGGTGGTCTGTTAACACAATAGCTGGTTGGTCTTTTTCATAGATAACCATCCAAAACTGACCTGATAACTGTTGATAAAAAGCGGATAGCGAAGCGCTTGCTAAATACGCCTCTAAAACAGATTTGGAGTCTGCTTTAAGACCATTTAACAAAACATAACCATGAAAGATGATGTTGCCTTCTGGTGAAGTATAAGCACTTGTCTGCTTGTGATGATGAACGAACAACTCAAATTCACTGCCATCGGCTATTTGATACCAATCCGCTAATTGCACGCTGATTTATCCTTTAAAAAATTACGAAACAAAGTTAGTTATACCCAAAAGCTTTATTAAACACTAGGCTTTCCAGTGTATTTTCAGGTCGACCTCGAACCACAAAAAGCAACACAATAGTGGCTAAATAGCTAACCCCACCGAGGGCAACTTTGGCTAGCAACACTATAAACAAAGGCCAATCAAGCACAGGGAATAACTGCAAGACAACAAACATCACGAAAGCTCCTGTCAATGCTGGCCACCAGCTGTATAAAATACGTTTTAAAGTTATTTCTAATTCACGACTGATACTCACTAATACCATTGGTAAAGCTACCAGAGCACTAAAGAACAACATTTTAGGCAAGTCAGAAACTTGTCCATAAGAAAGCGTCAATACAATAGTGGTAATTAAAATGATATTCCGAGCCCACATCAATCGATTGGAAACGACTTCTTTTTCCATCATGACCAAAAACTGCTCACTAAAAAACATCATTATACCGCCAATCATCGCATATAAGCTAAACCACTGTAGCAGTGGAATTGCGGCAAGCCATTTATCGCCTAAAAATACCGGCACAAACTCTTGTGCAACCATTGATAATCCAATACCAACAGGTAGAAAAACATAAACAGCAGCAGCAAATGTGACTAATAATATGTCTTTGAAGTTAGCGCTTTCTCTAAGTACCGATAAATTAGGTATTAGGCCGCGGATCACTGGCATCAGCAATTCTTTTGTGAATAAACCGGCTAGATTAACTGCAATATGATAAAAACCTAAAAATTGCGCAGAGGCAACTCTTCCAACAATAGCAACATCAGCCTGATTATTAATATATCTAGCAATGCTCAATGGTACGGTAGCCTTAGAGTATTTGAGCATGTCCCGCCAGTTATACAAACTAAATTTCGGTCGAAATGGATGTAAAAAATAACTTAAACCGCAGCCAAACACTGAAGATATCAATTGACCAAACACTAGCGCCCAAAAGCTCTGCAAATACCACGCAAAGCCTATTGTAGCGGTAAGATAACTTAATCGAGTCCATATGGTTAACACAAAATCGACTTTAAAGTTCATTTCCTTTTGGGCGATTATAATTCCAAAATTATTTAATCCTTGAATAACCCGAACAAGCGCTAAGCAATAAATAACCTCAGTAAGTACAGGTTGATTATAAAAATCAGATATAAATGGGGCAAGTATCACTAGAGGAATTGCAATGACAAAAGCCTGGATAATCCCAACGGTCCATGCGGCGTTAAAAACACGAGTATCATGTTCTTTATATCTTAATATATAAAGATTCAAACCAGCCTGAGTCATTGACTCTAGCAAGGCAACGACAATGGTCGCCATTGCAATAATACCAAAATCAGCTGGAGCCAAAAGTCTGGCGAGTACAAATGTGCTCACCATTCCAATCAGTTTAGAACCCCATTTAGATAAAATAGACCAGATAATACTAAAAAGCGTATTGGTCTTAACTGTCTCAGTCATAATTGAAAGGCAAAATCCCGTAGATAGCGTCGATTAGACCATCAGGCGATGAATAAACTTTTTCGACTTTCCGTGTGCGTATATTTAATGCGACCACTAATGAATTGTTACCAGAGGAATATTTAAAATTTCCTTTTGACAGAAACTTAATTTTTGATTTCAGATTTGTTTTGCGTAATTTTGAATAGCCGACATAAAAAATATCGCCTTCAACATGTAAACCTCGGCACCAGCCCATAGGTCGATTTAATGCCCCGCCAAAGGGATCATAAGTCTCGATGACTTTCTTTTCGATTGGATCACAAAAAACCAGGTTTCCATCTACACGGGTAAATATCAACTTGTTGTCATACCAAATACCATCATGGACACTAACATCGCCCCCTAAACTGATATCAATCACATCATCAGGATTAGACAAGTTCACAGCATCTTCTTGGGTACAGCGCGTAGCCCATAAATCATCTCCAATTTTGAATACAAAATTAGGATGGCTATCATGTGGACGAGTAGAATGAACTAATCGATAATCAACCGCTTTATCAAATCTATGCCAAGGGTTTTTCCCTTGTGTATTTAAAATTGATTTAATTTCTCCACTCTCAATATCCATAACAACAACGTTATCTAGACCTGTAGACGTAACAACAAGATCGCCGTTTAAAACGTGGGCTGAATGAATATTATGAAAGCACGGGTGAGAAAAAACAGACAATAGCTTTAAATCAGGCAAGCTATAACAGTGAACTTCTGTGTCTGTTGGCAACCATAATTTATCGCCATCGATACACCCCGCTGTAAATTGTAAATTAGGATGTTCATCTGGATAATTATCGCCGCCTTCCGTTTTTGTGAGTATTTGAGAAAACTCTCCAGACTCTAGATCCAATAATACTAAACTGGCCTTTCCATAATATTTACCTTCCCCCAACTCAAAACCATTTGAACGTAAACAGCCTCCTGACAACATCAGTTTCTTAGACACCCTCAACTCCTAGTTATTTTGTGCTTTTTCTAACTCAGCGATCTTCATTTTTAAACCCGGTAAAGGATAGCCCAATTTGTAGGCTGCTTCGGCATACTTTTTAGCATTGGCAAGATCGTTTACTTCAGCATATGCAAGCCCAACGTTATATTTTGCCTCTGCAGATCCTGGTGAAAGTTTGTCAGCCTCCAAGAATTTTTCTAAGGCTTTCTGATGCTCACCTCGGCGATAATAATAAATTCCCCAGGTTAAATAGGTAGAGGCTTGTCCTGGATAAATTTTAGCGGCTCGTTCAAAAAAGCATCCAGCGTCATATTTAGGTTCATCTGTATTTAAACTAGCTTTGAAAGAGCGGGAATTTTCCCACTGATATTCATAGCGAGCATAAGCATCTAGAGCAACAGGATGGTTAGGTATTGACCCCAGCACAAATAATAAATCACCAGGTTGTTTACTGGTGCTACCTTCTATTAATCGTCGCACCTTTTTAGTAAAGTGGGCTGATTCTACTAAGTATAATAACCCCCCTCGGTATGTTCCGGTACTTTGTCGCGTTTCTGCCGCATAATAGTCAAATGGCTTACCACGCCTCCACCCCATTTTCATACAATCAGATTTAGCAAAGGCTTCAGCAATTGGCCCAAAAGCCAACAAAGCAAAAAGCACTGACTGTATCAGTGTCGTTTTCGTTATTTTAATTTTAGCCATATTTAAGTTCTTATATCTGTTTAATAGGTTGTTTTACTGTCGACCGATTTTCGGTCACTTTCTTGGCATTCACTATATGAATTGAAATTGCGCAAACCACACCAACTATCGTATAAAATAAATCAAAATAAGCCAAACTCACATTACCACCAGTAATACAATATCCAACGAGTGTCAGCGTCAGCGCCTTACTTAAATTAACTAGCCATACTTCATTATTTTGTTCTGCCCATTTTTTATTTTTAAAATTCATCCTTAGTGTACCCAAGAGTATCATCAAAAAGATAAACAAACCGCCAAACCCATGATCACCCAGCACCTGCATGTAAATATTATGAGCTGCCTTTGCACCCAGTTTAGGCGGAATTGGCGGTGTTTCTATTGGCCCAAAATTCGGTGTCATTGGCGCATAGTAACGCCATAACGGAGTATCTTTAACCGCATGAAAACCACCTCCAGTGAAAGGGTTATCCAAAGCAATTAAAGTAGAAATTTTCCAAGCCCATAATCTACCAATAAACGAGCCATCTTCACTCGCAGCAGTTGACACCGTATTTTGCCTTTCTTTCCATTCTCCTGGAGCAAAAGCAAAAAAGACTGGGATGATGATTGCGGCTATTACCCCATACAAAAATTTGCGCTTTGAAGTCCACCAAAACGCTGCACCAAGAATCACCAAACCAATAAATCCGCCACGAGAATACGTACCAATAATAGCCAATATATTGAGTAATAAGATGATCTTTAAGCCACGTTTTACTACAAAATTTTCAGTCACTGAGATCAGATAAATAACCAGTGGTATACACATATTTATCGCTACTGCTAAATCATTCCGATCGTGAATAATTCCTGCCTTACCCACAATTCGGTGGCTACCACCAGATAACATGAATTTAACAGCCTCCATTGCTGCAAAGGAGGATATCGCCAATACAATAGCCCAAACCATTGTATTTATGTGCAGTCGCTTATAGATAGTTAAGGTGATAAAAAAGTAAAGTAGGATTACTTTAATAAATTGATTCCAATAATCCCAAACGAAATAAGAATAGGATGTCTGATTCGTCGCAGTGGAAAGCAGTGTCCACAGGGCAAATAGTAACACCCAAAAAGTTAAGCCATTGAATTTCCATTGTTTATACTTTTGGACGATGATATACGAAAGCGCAGTGATAACCACTATGGTTAGATTCAAACGAAAGTGACTAGAAAAACCAAACGCCCATTTTGCCGGTGCGGTAAGTGCAATCCACACCCATGCAGCCGTGCCAATATAGGGACGTTTAAAACTGTAATAAATGGCAACAAATAGGAAACCAACAAGGAGCAGATCACGCATCAGTCATCATCCTGCATACTCGACCACCAAAACATATAACAAATAGCTGCAATATCAGCCATAAGATACAAACTGTCTATCATGTTACGCTCACTTTGCTGATTACATATCGATATTTGCCGGATTTCTCAGGGGCAATTTCGGTTAAAGGTTCTACAGTAACAGATACTTCTGCGCCAAGTCTTGCTTGAATTCCGGTAATAATAATATTCTGCGTCTGCTCATCGACTTCACCATTTTTTGATACAACTTGCACATGGGTATGTTGCATCGACTCTTGCACAATTTTAAACGCTTCGACGCTTTTGATATCCCTGAGAATATAAATTAGAGAAAGGCCATGCAAAATTGTCCCATCTGCAGCTACAACAAAATCGGTACTGCGCCCTTCAATTGATTCAAGCATGGGTAAACCGCGTCCGCAGGCACATTTTTTATCGGACATAATGGCAATATCACCGGTCCGATAGCGGATAAATGGAAACTCGGATGTCCCCATATGGGTAACAACAATTTCACCAGATTGTCCTGCCGGCAGCGGATTGCCCTGAGGATCGATTATCTCCACGACTATATCTTCATAAGACAAGTGCATGCCGCCTTCAGGACATTGGTGAGCAATGAATCCAGCATCTCTACCACCGTAACCATTAGCGACTGGGCAACCAAACACTTGTTCAATACTTTCGCGCTGATAGGGGTAAAGTCTTTCTGAGGTAACAAACGCGACCTTAATGCCTAAATTGTTCATTTCCATTCCATGTTGCTTAGCGGTTTTCGCCAGCAAATCGAACACCGAGGGATAACCAAATAGCATTTTCGGTTTAGTATCTCGAATGGTTTTTAAAAATGACAACAGCTTTTGTTCGGTCATATCAAATGCAGGAATTAATTCAGAGCGAAACAACCCATCACGAATCAAACGCACCCTATCTTGCGCTCCTAACTCAATGGGTGACCCCCAAGCAACAATCTCTTTATCGCCAATATCCACATCCCACCAACGCGTGGCACGCCACTTTTCTGCTACGTCGTGGGATACTCGTTCATTGCCTAATAAAAAAATGAGAGGCTGACCGCTTGAACCTCCAGTATTAAATCGCGCTAAAGGACCGGCAATCTCAGATTTTAGTTTTTCAAAATTTGCCGAAATAGTGGCTTTGTCTAAAAACGGCAATTTGACCAGATCTTCGGCGCTTTGTATGTCATTAGGACTGATGTTCGATGAATCAAACATTTGACGATAATAGGGCACATTTTTATATACGGTTTGGATAAAACGCTGCAACCGATTCGATTGTTCCTGCTTCAAGGTTTCTTTATCAAACCACTGGGACTTTTCTAACGATTTTCGAATTTTAACCGTATCATGCTTTTTAAGCTTTTCATGCAAAGGAAACAGCACATTAGAGACTATTTTGGTATACATTCCAGACATAAACTAGTGCTCCTTTGGGCTCAATAAATTGTTATAAATATCCATAATTTTAGCCATTCTGGTATCCCAATGATTTTGCTGTGCATATTCAACGATAGCCTGTCGATCCCACTCTTTGTTTAAGCCTTTTTTGAGTGATGTCAGCAGCGCCAAATGATCATCAAAAGGCACTATCTCGCCAACATCGTCACTATTTATGACTTCACTATTACCGCCAACGTCACTGGCGATAACAGGCGTACCGCAGGCCATACTCTCTAGAATAACATTGGCCCAACCTTCATTGGCAGTCGAAAGCACAAAGAGATCTGCAGATGATAGAGGATTACTGAGCTTATCGGGAGGTAGTGAACCTAAAAACTTAACCTGACTCTCCACCCCTAACCTTTTGACCTGTGCACGCAATTCAGCTTCAATATTACCTTCGGCACTCGCTCCACCGACAATGAGATAAACCAAATTAGGATAGATTTTTAATAATTCAGGAAGACATTCAATAACCCGATGAAAGCCTTTTCGTTTGACCAAACCGCCTACCGTAATAAGCACTTTAGCATCTTCTTCGATTGCCAGAAATTGTCGCGCTTTATGCGGACTCATCGCGGAAAACTTATGGGTATCAACCCCATTCCCTACAACCGTAAATTTATTCCCATCAGCACCTAGAGATACGGCAAGCTGTTTTAGTGAGTCGGCGACACAAATCATGTGATCAGCGTCTTGCCATGCTTGCAGCATTAACTTCAACTTATCAGGATCTTTGCTATGGGTTAACTCTGTTCCGCGCAATGTGATAGTGACTTTTTTATTCATGCGCTTAGCAAGTTTAGTCGCAGCTAATCCATCAGGATAAGTAAAGTGGCTATCGATAATATCAATTTTGTGTTGTTGCTCTAATTTTTTGAGTACTTTGTAAGCCGCTCGGGCCATCATCGCCCCATCTAACTTTCGAAAAAACTTCGGAATAGATAAAAATCGAGGGAAATGAACGGTGATCCCCTGCTGAACTTCCTTTTTTTCAGGCATAGGGCGATAATTAGGTTTGAAAAACCGAATCAAACCCTGTCCTGGAAACCATGGAACAGGGCTTATCACTTCAATGTCGGCATACTCTGCCACGCGAAACATTCTTTCACGCACAAACAAGCCAGATTGTTTGCGCACTGAGTTAGGGAATAAAGAACTCAAGACAACAATTCTTGGGCGTTTCATTGTCACTTACTCAGTAAATTTTCGTAAATAGACTGATAATTGGCAACTGAGTTTTTCCAGTTCCTAATTTGCATCACAAAATTACGTCCATTCTCAACCATTGCAGGCCAAGAATCACGATTTGATAAAACCTTTATAGCTGTATTGGCCAGCGCATCAATATTGCCACTGTCAAACAACCAACCGGTTTTGCCGTCTTCAATCAATTCTTTGTGCCCCCCCACATCAGAAGCAAGAACAAGTTTCCCTTGCGCCATAGCTTCCAACGGTTTAAGCGGCGTCACCAATTCAGTTAAACGCATGGGTTTTCGTGGATAAACAAGTAAATCAACCAAACTATAATATTTATCTACTTCAGAATGAGGAACGCGGCCAGGCATAATCACATGCTCTTGCAAACCAAGTTGTTTAATCTGATTTTTTAAATTCTGTTCTTGAGGTCCGCCACCCACTAACAAAAATACAGCATTAGGAATAGTTTTAAGAATTTGTGGCAAAGCGGCAACGATTAAGTCTAATCCTTCGTAACCGTAAAAGGATCCAAGGAATCCCAGCACCACTTTGTTATTTAAATTGTACTGTTTTTCTAATGCTTGATTACGCTCAGTGATAATATTGAATTGTTCAATATTGACTGCATTGGGTATAACGGTAATCTTACTGTCTGCAATGCCCCGAGCAAGCAGATCTTGACGCAGACCTTGGCAAATAGTGGTCACAGCATTCGCTTTATTAACCACGTGAGTTTCCATTTTTTGTGTCAAACGATAACGTAAGTCGCCTTCTTTACAGGTACCGTGATCAACCGCTGCATCTTCCCAAAAAGCACGAATCTCATAGACTAAAGGTAGTCCGGTTTTGTTGGCTGCTTTGATAGCTGCCAAACCATTTAAGGCCGGTGAATGAGCATGCAAAATATCCGGCTTCTCAATTTCAATCGCTTCTAAAATACGATCTCGCAGAGGGTTCACTAAGGATAATTGATTTAACACGGGGAGTTTGCTGCTTAACCCTGTAGGTGGTTTAGTTCGATAAAACCTTAAACCATCCACATCTTCAATTTCAGCTTCACATATCCCTTGTTTAGCGCTAGTAACATGACAAGTTTCCCACCCTCGAGCACGCTGCTGATTCAAAATAGAGCGAGTACGAAAAGTATAACCACTGTGCAACGGGATGGAATGATCTAAAATGTGCATTATTTTCACGGCTTACTGCGCCTTTTGTTGACGTAAAAATGACTCAAACATCATTAATGTCCACAATGACGCGCTGTTGTCTCGTCGCCCAGAAATATGATCATTAATCAATCGTTGTAATTGTGACTTGTTGAAATAACCTGATTCAGTCATCTGTTTAGATAAAACCCCTTCATACAATCGTTCTTTCAGAGGCCCCCTAAACCAATTTGCTAAAGGCACGGCAAACCCCATTTTTTTGCGATACAGAACATCATGGGGAAGATGCGGTTCTAATGCCTTCTTGAATGAGAGTTTTCCGCCCCCGTTAGCAAGGTTTTTATTGGTAGGCACGTTAAACGCCCATTCAACAAATTTGTGATCGATAATTGGCACTCGAACTTCAAGAGAATGTGCCATGGAAGCCCTGTCGACTTTAGTTAAAATATCGCCAACCAAATAGGTTTTCATGTCGATATACTGGGCTATTTTGGTTTCATCCAAATGTTTAACTTTATCACCGTATTTTTGGAAGATTTCCAGCGAAGTGTAACCATTAAGACTTTGTTTATAGTCTTCTGAAAATAGTTTGGCTCTATCATCTGCACGCAGAATACTCATGGTGTTGTGATAGCCCTCTACAGTATCCATTGCCATGGATTGAAAGGTTGTTTTAGCCCGCAAAAATTTAGGAGCCCAATCCGCTTTTGGATATAACTTGCCTAGTGGACCAAAGATTGGCTTGCGCAAACCCAAAGGTAATAAGTTACGAATTTTTTCTTCGGCCTGATGCATTCTGTAGCGACTATAGCCTGCAAACAACTCATCGCCACCATCACCAGAAAGCGCTACGGTAACGTGTTTCCTCGCTAATTCGCAGACTCTAAATGTAGGAATTGCTGAACTATCTGCATAGGGTTCATCGTATAAATGCGCTAATTGATCGACTAAATCAAAATCATCTTGGCCAACCACTTCAACACGATGATTGGTTTTATATCGATCTGCGACTGATTGTGCATATTCTGTTTCGTTAAATTCTTTTACATCAAAACCGATTGCACAGGTATTCACAGGTTCCGTTTGCAACTGCGACATCATAGCGACAACGGCACTTGAGTCTACGCCTCCGGATAAAAATGAACCTAAAGGTACATCAGCAACCATACGAATATCGACCGCTTCTTTGAGACGCTCTACAAGTTGCTCATCGATTTCCTTCTGATCTAGCGGATGGTCATAGTTTACAGGTACATCCCAATACTCTTTAGATTCTGGTAACCCTCTATCACCTTTGTGCAACATTAAGGTGTGACCAGGTGACAACTTAAAGGCGTTTTGATAAATAGTGTGAGGCTCTGGTACATAACCTAGGCTGAAGTAGTCTTCAATAGTGGTATTTCTAAGATCACGATTAAAAGCTGGGTGAGCTGTGATGACTTTTAATTCAGAGCCGAAAATAAACTCACCGCTAGGTAATAGACTGTAGAAAAAAGGTTTAATGCCTAAACGGTCACGAGCAATAAACAAACACTCTTTTTGTCTATCCCAAATCGCAAAGGCAAACATCCCTCTTAATTTATGTACACATTCTTCCCCCCACTCTAACCAAGCATTAAGGATAGTTTCAGTGTCACCATGGGTATTGAATGTGTAACCTTTAGCAGAAAGCTCTTTATGCAATTCTTTAAAGTTGTATATTTCGCCGTTAAAGACAACACAAGCACGCTTATCAGCGCTTAACATCGGTTGAGGGCTGCCTTCTAAATCGATAATAGATAGACGTCTGTGAGCAAGCGCCACGCCTGGGTCAAAAAAGTAATCACCTGCATCAGGTCCTCGATGAATTTGTCGATCATTCATCTTTGCAATCAAATCAGCATCAACTCGGGTTTGATCTGACAGGTGAAAAATACCAGCTATTCCGCACATTCGTTAATCCTCAACCACTAAAGGCTTGATAAAGCTCATTATATTTCCCAACCATTGTATCTATACTAAAGTTTGCCACGCAATGGTTTCTTACGATAAGGCCATTTTTATGCTTAAGTTCAGGTGAACTAACATATTGACTCATCGCCGAGACTAGTGCGTTAATATCATTAACTTCAACTAGATGTGACTTTTTTAAATCTGCTGCAATCAATTCAGGATTTCCACCAACATTGGTGGCAATCACCGGTAAGCCGCTTGCCGATGCTTCAAGAATAGTGTTCGAAATCCCCTCAGCTAAGGAAGGCAATACAAAAACATCCATACAGTTCATTAGTTGCGCCACTTCGGAACGATTGCCAGCGAACCAAACTTGCGATGACAAATCTACTTGTTGTGTCCTAGCCAACATTTTTTCCATCAGCACGCCATCACCAACAATGACTAAACGGAGACGCTCTTTATGTTCAGGAAATTGACCAACAAGCGCGATGAATGCTTCGAGTAAAAAGGGTTGATTTTTAACTTCGGCTAAACGACCTACAGTGCCAAAAACAAGCATGTTTTCGGTAGCGAAATGTTCAGGAAATAAGCTGAGGTCAGAATTTTGAGGGGTAAATTTATCGACATCGACACCATTACAAATATGTCGGATGTCATCAGTATAAACACCAATCGTATCGCGCAAATAATCAAAGGCTTCAGTAGATAACGCAACATACTTATGAATATAGGTTTTCATAAAGCGCCTAAGCATTTGGTATTTTTTGTTTTGCCCATGCATATCATTGACATCCCAACCGTGTTCACCATGAATACGGTATGGCACCCTGCACCACCATCCTACCAACTGATTTTCGATAGTGGCAGTATTACGAGTGTGCAGAATATCTGGGTTGAGCTTTTTTAATAATTTACGCAATTTAAAAAAGATACTTATGTCGTTACCATCTTTTTTTGCTAAATCAAAAAATTCGACGTTTTGAGTTTGAATACGTTGACAAAAAAGCTCAGAATAACCTTTCAAAGTAACAATTGTATGTTGGTACTTTTGAGAGTCTAAACGATTTATCAGATTGACCACACCATTCTCTAATCCACCGGTGTCAAACCGGTAAATGATATGCATGATGTGAATCTTTTTGAAATCCATGTCGATGTTATTCCCTACTCAATCTCAATTTAGCTAGAATTGTCTTCACTCAGTCTTGCTTTCATTCAGTAATGATTGCAATTCATCATTAAAAATTTGCTGCGACATATTCTCTAGCACTTGTTTGGTTTTTTCATTCTTGTCATCAGGAACTGACAACATAATCAAGTAGCCATTTTGAGCCTGACCAAACAGCGCCTGAATGGCTTGTACCAATTTAATCTCTAAGGATTTGTGTGTCACCCGCCATGGAGTGACATAGGTATAACTTAATAAACGTTTATTCCCATAATTATCAATTATTTGCATCGAGCGATAAGTTGGGTTTCTATCTTCCGACACAATTGACCATTTTTCGATGTTATACAGTTTATTGCGTCCGTTAATCAATTCTTGTCCCTGAATATTCGCATTGTAATACGCAATGAAGAATTCAACGTCACGATTGGTGCCACGATAAACACTGGTTGGATTATGAAAAATCGGCAACCAAGTTGCAGTGTTGGACGTCTCATCGAGATTAAAGCTTGCGGCAAAATCTGGGTTAACAGGACTGACTGGATTCTCGAAAGCTGATTTATAACCTATGCTTACTCCGAGTATGAATACCAACGCTACTACAGGTTTGATTATCGAAGAAACGGGATAATCTGGTCCAGCTTCATTTTCTAGTTTTTCAGTTTTCGGAAGCGGATCAGCCCATCTCCCCCCAACAGTAAACATAATCAGAATAACCAAACCAAAAAATAACCAACCATAAATAAGGTGGTCGACCCCTGTAGCATATTTCATGTCCGACAAATGAGCGATCATCACTATGCCGTAGGCTCTTATTCCATTAGCCAGTAATGGTAAAAAGATTGAGAACAGGATAAAAATCAGACGTTTCTTAAGACCGTTATAATTCAAATACGCAAACAACGTACCTAGAGTAAACGAAGCGATTAAATATCGAATCCCCGAACAGGCTACCGCCACTTCAAATAGACCTCCTGGAATAGCGATATAGAGTCCTTCGCGGAATACTGGAATACCGGTCAATTGGATCGCAAAAACAGTAATATCAGCGGTTAACTCTTGTAACTGGGGAATCAAAAACTCACCTGCAGGAACGCTGAATAGCCAGAAGAACGATGTAAATAGCAGGATACGCGCGACCTGATTGCCCATCACGCACCAAATCATCATAGGTAACATAGCAAAGCTTGCTAACTGCTCTATTACTAAAACTTGCGCCATGCTGCCAAATAGCCAAACAAAAATAGTGCCGACTACAAAAATTAACGATATATAGGAAGGTTGAAGTGTGGCGTTATTTAATTTAGTCCATTTAAGTTTAATCAGGTAAATACAGATAGGTAAAATAATAAAACAATGGGTGAAGGTTTCTGAACGAATCCATATGGCGACTGTTGACGAAATACTGTCAAAGAAAACAGCTCCCCAAACAATAAATATCGCGATTAAATATTTGAAGATACTACTTTTCCAAAATGTCATAATTCAACCTTAAATAATCCAGCTAACTTGCTCATAGTGGCAGTCCACTGTAAATTTTCCATAATCCACTGTCGATTTTCGGGTACTTCTGCAGGAGTATCCAAATAATGACAAACCGCTGAACAAAATTGCTCTGCATCATCAGTCACTCTGATATGTTCGTTTTTAGCCTCAATCCCTTCTATTGCCATACTTGTTGCCACTACGGGCTTAGCCATAGATAAAGCCTCTAACACCTTGTTCTGAATCCCTCTGGCGATTTGTAAAGGAGCCACAGATACTTTGGCGCTGCGTATAAAGGGTCGAACGTCTTTCACTCTGCCGGTAACCACAATACCATTAGTATTGTTTAACGATTTAACCTGCGCAGTTGGGTTGCCTCCAACCACGTAAAAATTCGCATTTGGGTGCAACGCTCTGATTCTAGGCCAAACGTGATTGACAAACCATATCACCGCATCGACATTTGCCCAATAATCCATTGCACCAGTGAATACCACATCCACCTGTTCGGTTACCGCTTCAATGTCGCTATCAGGTGAAAAGTAATCCACGTCAACACCGTTCAACAAACCTTGTACTTTGCCATGCTGAAGCGTTGGCAATTGTTGTTTAAATAGCTCAGCTTCAGGATCAGAAACAAATAAAGCATGCTGCGAACGCTCGCAAACTCGATTTTCAAATCTTTTTAATTTCTGATGCTCTCGTCGATAAACCCAACGACTGATGCCGGTCTTGTTGTCTGCGTACTGTCGCCATTTATCTGAATCTACATCCACATAGTCGACAACCTGATGAATCCTTTGTTGATGGGATGAAGTAAACATAGCCATCACCGAAGAGTAGATGAACACTTGTGTAATCTGTTGCTGGGGCAACGTTTTATCTACCCATTGTTGCATCTTAGAGTTTGCGTAATAGGGTTCAGAAATTGACTTACCGCTAATAAAAGCAGTTAATCCTTTGATTTTGGACCAGGTTTTATTCTGATTAATGAGAAAGACTTGCTTGCAGTATTTATCCATCTTTGATGCATATTGCCAATCGTAGGGATCATCCACGAAACTGCCTAAATAAATATCAAATCGTTCGCTCAATACTTTGAGCATATTAAACGAACGAATTTTGTCACCTTTATTGGGTGGAAAAGGAATCCGGTGACACAAAAAAAGCAGCGGCGGCTTATTCATTCGCTTCTATCCCAAAAATTTGGATAGAAAGGGTCCAATGCGACGACTCAACCAAACAGGCAGTTTTTGCCACATTTTGATAAAGAACTGATACTTTGGATTATTTGGACTTAAATTAGGTAATGCTTCAGCTTTTACCAAATGAAATTGATAGTGCAACGCAACCGGTTCCATACCCCAGGTACGTTTGTACTTAAACGCACCTGAGTCGTCTTTACTTCGACCAAAATCAAAATAATTGCATTGTTTATTTTCCAACGCATGGCACATCAACTGGTAATACATAAAGTCATTACTTTTCAGTGCTCTGGCATCAAACAAGCCTCCACCATAAAAAGGTAAGACTTGATTTTTGTAATAAAAACTAAGCACCGAAGAAACTGCTTTATGGTCTTTCTCTACGGTCAATACGTCACAGTTTTCAGCAAACTCTTGTTTTAATGCCGCGAAATACTTTTTCGGAAATACTGGCGTCCCTAAGTTGCGAACACTTTCAGAATACACATCGTAGGCTGTTTTAGTATCCTCTTCGATACGAAAACTAAGATCATTTTTTAAAGAATGCCTAACAACGGCTCTTTGTTTCTTTTTGATACCCGCTAAGATCGCTTCTGGTGTATCAGCGAGCCCCCAACCAAAAGAGGAGTGGGCGCATTTTTCCGTTAAATCAGGATTATTGCGCGCAAATGGATAACGCATTTCTAAATAATCCACCCCAAGATTATGGGCGAGTTCAATAGCCTGCTTTTCTAAAAATAATGTGGCCTCTTCAGAGTCTGAAGCAACACCGCCATAGACACAGAATGGCGTGGAAATGAGCGCATGACCAAAGAGTAAACTTTTTTGTTCAACTAAGGGTAGAACGCCGACAATAGTGTTATCAATGGTTGCATAAATATAATGACAGGAGTGACCGTAAACCGACTCAATAACTCGTTTCCAACCTGTTAAATGGAAAAAAGTGCCGGTATCAATACTATCTACAAAATCATTCCATTTTTGCGACTCTTGCGCACCGTCACCTAACTTACAAAGTTGGTAGTTTTCCGTCACTTATGCTACTCCATACACGTCTTTCATCGTTGACCAATTAAAGTCTGCCAGTAATCTTTCTAATTTTGCCTCGGTTTTATCCAAATTGATATAATGTCTAAAACGCGATTTTAATGGGGCATTAGTTAATCTTGGCTGCGCACCATCAATCTCCCAAGGATGAAAATAGAAAGAGTAAGGTTGTTTTTCCTGACTCAAATAGCGATTCATTAACATTCGAGTCATTTTATACGGATATAATCGAAAATAGCCCCCACCTCCAATAGGAATTTGTTTGCCCATTAGCTTTAACGTAGGGATAGGAATTTCGATAATATTTTCTGGTCGTTGGTAAGCAAACCTAGGCCAATCAGGTGTACCGTACAAATCATGTTTAACCGGATAAGTGCTAGAGCTATATTTAAAGCCCAACTCTGCTAACACTTCAAACGCCCATTCGTTATCATAACCAATAGAGAAACTTGGTGCCCGATAACCGATAACAGGCTCACCAATTAAATCTTCTAAATGATTTTTTGAGCGGGTAATGTCGGCAGTGAGTTCTTTACGGTTCTGCTGATAAGCTCTTCGATGTGCGTAACCATGGCTAGCAATTTCATGGCCTTGGGCATGAATATCTTTAATCAGTTGCGGATAAAGCTCTGCGACCCATCCAAGAACAAAAAACGTAGACTTCACATCGGCTTTAGCGAAAACATCAAGCAACCTGCGCGTATTAGCGTCAACACGGGGTTTATATTGATCCCAGTCTTCAGGCTTGATAATTGAGTCGAATGCAGAAACGTGAAAAAAATCTTCAACATCAACTGTCATAGCATTTAGCGCCGTATTTTTTACCACTTCATCGTCCCTTTCCGAACAATACAACTTCCACTGTTCGAATAAAAATAAGCATATCTAACAATAAACTTTGATGTTTCACGTAATAAAGATCGAATTTTAACTTTTCCATCGAATCTTCGACACTTGCGCCATAAGGATAATTGAGTTGTGCCCAACCTGCCAGTCCCGGCTTCACGTTATGGCGTTGATTGTAATATGGAATTTCCCTTATTAATTGTTCAACAAACTGCGGACGTTCTGGACGAGGGCCAATAAATGCCATTTCGCCTTTCAGCACATTAATTAATTGCGGTAATTCGTCGATACGATATTTCCGGATGAAAGCACCAATACGAGTTACCCTACTATCATTTTGTGAGGCCCATTTTGCACCGTCTTTTTCGGCGTCAGGGCGCATGCTGCGGAACTTTATTATTTTAAACAGCTTGCCATTTAAGCCCACTCGCTCTTGTTTATAAAAAACTGAAGTGCCTGTCCGGCGCCCGTCATCCAAATAAATAATAACCGCGGTAAGTAACATGAAAGGCCATGTGAATAGCATCACAAATATAGCAACAAATGCATTGATGCCATATTCAAGAATATCTCGTAAATAATTTTGGGAATTAAATCCATTTGAATACACGACCCAACTTGGATACATCAGATTCACCACAATCTGACCCGTTTCACGTTCCATGAAATCAAGTAAATCGGTAATTTCCACACCGCGCAACCTGCAATCAAATAAGACTTCAATTGGCAACGTTCCTCTGCGTTGGTCACAGGCAATAATAATTTCGTCGATTTCATTATCAATTACATAATTACGGAAATTATCATCGATTTTAACGTGTACTAAGCGCTCGTTACGGATACCGTCCTCACGATTGTCTCCAGGGATAGGGATAAAACCTAATAACTCGAATCCCAACCTATCAACATCTCTACGCATTCTTTTTTCAATAATTGAAGCTCTTTCACCGGCTCCAATTACCACGATTCGAGTGCGTCCAAGTCCAAGTAGACCTAAACGATTGGTAAAATAACGGAATGTGACAAGAGATAGAATCACTACTCCAGCAGCGACTGGCAGGAAGTAAGGATGCATCCTCAGCTCTTCCATAAAGGTACTGGTTATTACTTCTACAACGAAATAAGTTAGGGCTAAGCTAACAAAGATTCGTCTTATAATGCCACGGAAGGTTTCTCTTAATTTGGCTTCATACAATCCCACAGAGAGAGATGAAACCAACACTAAAAAGGTCATAAGAGAGATATTAGCCGCTAGTTTTAAAATGCTTGGAGATTCTACATCTAGAATACTCACTACTAAAAAGTTTGCTAAGTACGCAGAATAAGAAACGATCACTGCTTCTGCGAGAACAAGAGCATTGGACCTTTTATTTTGTTTGTTGGTCGCTGCCATTAGCTCTTACCTATGGATTTTTTTGCTAAATTTATCATATGCTAAACGAATTATTTGAGATAGACTAACTTTCCTGGTCAGCCATTATAGAGATTATAACGCTCGGGTAAATGGCTGATTTGCTACATTTGTTTCTGTTTGGATAGGAAAGACATAATATGAAAGCAAGTAGAATAGCTCAATTATTGATTGCAGCTGCTGCATTTACGGCGTTAAATGCATGTACCAGCTCAGGCAATTCTTTGCCTCAAGCAACTACAAGAGCATCTTTAACCACGAATATAGACGACTACAGTTATTTGATCGGTCCAGGAGATAACCTTTCGATTTTTGTATGGCGTAACCCAGATGTATCCGGATCATTTTTGGTTCGTCCAGATGGCATGATTACAACTTCATTGGTTGAAGACATCCCAGTTTCCGGTAAAACCCCTACAGCTCTAGCCCGTGACTTAGAACAGGAACTTGGCAAATATATACGTGATCCTATCGTGACAGTCAGTGTCAGTGGTTTCAACGGCCCTTTTAGTGAGCAAGTTAGAGTAGTTGGCGAAGCATCTTCACCGAGAGCTATTAGTTACTCTGAGGACATGACGTTATTGGATTTGATGATTCAAGTAGGCGGTCTAACTGAATTTGCAGACGGAGACGGTGCCAAATTAATCAGAGTCGTAAATGGTGAGCAAAAGGAATTCTCAGTGAGATTGGATTCACTGGTTAAAGAAGGGAATATTTCAGACAATGTAGATATCCTTCCCGGTGACATATTAATTATTCCAGAAGCTTGGTTTTAGGCTTTACAGTTAGTAATAATTAGTAAATTAAAGGTTAAAAAGACTTATCTATGTTAGGAATTCAGGAAGCGATAGATCAAATCCACACCTATGTAAAAGGTGTCTGGATAAAGAAACGCTATATCATCATATCGACTTGGTTAATATGTCCACTCGGATGGGCATATGTGGCTAATTTACCAGACCAATATGCATCATCTGCGCGTTTATTTGTTGATACCAGTAGCTTGTTACGTCCACTTTTGAGGGGGCTCGCTGTATACAATAACCCCAGTGAACAAGTTAATCTTGTAGCGCGAACCTTATTGAGTCGTCCAAATTTAGAAAAAATAGCCAGGGAAGCGGATCTTGACATTACCGTGACCACCCAAGCTGAAATGGATGACTTGATAAATAACATGCGCAGGGATATTAAGCTCAATAGTACTGCTGAGCAGAATATTTATAGTATCAGATATAATTCCCCTTCCCCTGAACTAGCGCAAAAAATCGTTCAAATAACACTCAATGAATTTGTCGAAAACTCGTTAGGCAACAATCGCCAAAGTAGTGACTCTGCAGAAGAGTTTATTAATCGCCAAATTGAGGAATACGAGCAACGACTTGAAGAAGCTGAACAACGATTAGCAGCCTTTAAAGTTAGCCGCATTGACCGTGCCCCAGGCTCTAGCCGTGACTATTACAGTCAATTACAACGTCAAATAAGTGAACTACAGTCCACTGAATTACGCATTTTAGAACTTAACTCCCAATTAGAAGCGGCTAAAGCGCAAATGATTGGCGAGGCTCCAGTTTTCGGTTTGGCAGCCCCAGATTCTCGTGTGGCTCCTTCGATTTCTACTAAGTATGATAATCGAATTGCAGCCCTTGAAAGTAGCATTGATGACTTACTTATCCAATACACAGAAATTCACCCTGAAGTCGTCAAAACCAAAAACTTACTTGAGAATTTATATGACGAACGTGAAGCGCATATAAAAAGTTTAAGTGATGTGGCTGAAGAAACTGGCTCCTACAGTCAATTTGGGAATATTAACCAAAATCCCGTTTATCAAGAATTAAAACTTTCTGTTGCACAGTATGAAGGCCAATTATCTCAACTGAATGTTCGAGCTGATAATATTCGAGCGAAGATCGCCGAGTTAGAGAAGATTGTTGATTTAGTTCCGCAAATTGAAGCGGAAGCTCAAGGTCTCAACCGAGATTATGAAATTACTCGGGAAAAATACCTCGAGTTAATAAGTCGCCGTGAACAAGCTGAACTATCACGTAAAGCTGAAGCAACTTCCGATGATGTACAGTTTCGTGTAATCGATCCTCCTACCCTGCCTACCAAACCTTCTGGGCCAAATAGAATATTGTTTTATTCAATGATTTTATTTGTCGGTTTTGGCACAGGTCTTGGTATCGCGTTTTTAGTTAGCCAAATTAACCCTGTTGTACTTAGTCCTAGTCAATTAGTAAGTAATTTTGGTATTCCTGTATTTGGTAAAGTTTCCCATATCGATGCAAAGGCTATCGCTAAGGTAGATCGGCGTAGAATGCTTGTATTTAGTGCTTCAAGCCTTGCATTATTGTTGATATTTATTGGATTAGTCTATGCTGATATTGTGTACGGTAGATTGCCTATTTATCTTTTGGGGAATTTGATATGAGTACTATAGAAAAAGCACTACAAAAGAATAAACAATTGAAGGCTGAGAATTCAGAGAAATCAACTCTAGAAGCAGCTCAAGAAAAAGCCCAGCAAATAGCCCAAAACGCTAAGAGTGAGGCAAGCAGTGAAAACAGTGGTTTAGAGTCTAAAACTGATTTAGATGTTAAAAATGAGAGCTCAGCAGCTCAACAAAGCGACATTCTTACACAAACAGATGAAAGACAAGAGCCTGTTATATCTGATAAAGAGCCAGAAGTATTGTCCTACGAGACGTCAAAGGAAAAATTCATTCCTTTAACCCATATTCAAAAAGAAGGTTTTGTCTCTAACATGGGACGCAATACCATCAATGAAGAATATCGCGCGATAAAACGTAAAGTTTTGAGTAACGCTTTTGGTCCTTTGTCAAAAACTTTGACCAACGCAAATATTGTGATGGTAACGAGTCCGAACCCAAATGAAGGCAAGACATTTACGGCCATTAACTTAGCGTTAAGTATAGCCTTGGAACAAGATAAAACAGTGTTACTGGTTGATGCAGATGTGCTTAGACCCAGCGTAATGAAAACTATCGATCAACCATTTGAAAGTGGTTTAATGGAGTATTTGTTAGGGGAAGTAGATGATTTAGCAGACGTTATTCATCATACCAGCTTAGATACTTTGAGAATCATCCCTGCGGGTAAATCTCACCATTTGTCTACCGAGCTTTTGGCCAGTGAAAAAATGTTGGAGTCCGTGAGTGAGTTTGCAAATCGTTATCCAGACCGTGTTGTAATCATAGACAGTCCTCCTTTATTGGGCATAAACGAAACTGCCATATTAGCGAATCTAGCAGGGCAAGCTGTGGTTGTAGTGCAGGAAGGCAAAACCTCATTAAATAGATTATCCCAAGCCGTTGAGCATCTTAATCCAGACATGGCTAAAGGATTTGTGCTTAATAAGTCTAAACAAAATAATAGTAACGGTGCAGGATATTACGGTTATTACTATGGTAGCGATGAGAAAAAGTAGTAGGGAAGAATTTTGAAATTAGTTTATGTTTTTGCATCTGGAACGCTTGCTTTTTCAACGCTAGCCAATGCTGAGTTAAAATTCAATTCTAATTTTATGGCGTCTTATGTAAATGACTCGTCTAAATCTGAGGCTTTTTCTCGTCGTAAGTCCAATATTTTAACCTTGCAACCCTCTTTGGGAGCCGTGTACACAGCTAAAAAAGTACAAGGCGCTGCGAACGTTAAATATATCAAAGTTAACAATAATGCTAGTGGTGGAGCTAGTGATATCGAACTTAATCAAAACAATACCTTTACCAGTTTTGATTATAACGGTCGATTAAATGTGATAGAAAATGTGCTTACTCTCTCGGCAGTTGGTGCGCAGTCATATAATAATACCATTGCAGGAAACGCTTTGGTAAATGATGAGTTATTTGGAAGCCAAGAGTTATCTAAAACGCAAAGAAATACTGCCAGTTTCAATTTTAATTTGAGTCAAGGAGATTGGATTGGTTTAGGAATGGGCGGCAGTTATTCCAATGTAAAAAGTGATAGACAAGTTTATACCGATAGTAAATTGGACAGTGACAATACATCCTTAAATGCTCAAATCTACTCTGGTGATGAAGTAAAATTAGTTAACTGGAACCTTGTTGGTACCTACAATGAAACAAATGGTTCTGGTTTCAACGATTCTATATCACAAATGTATCAAGGCGATTTTAGAGTAGGTTTGTTTAGCGAATTGAACCTGGTATTCACCGGGCAAAGTGAAAAAAATGAAATTAGTAGTACTGATACAGATTCTACAAGTAACTTTGATTACAATAGTTATGGTTTAGGTTTATCTTGGTATCATTCTGCACAGCGCTTTATCGATGTGACTTACAATCGTTCCACGAGAGACGAGGATGAAACCCAAGGTTTCTTGGGCCTGAAATTTAATTGGCGCTTCACTTCAAGAACATCTATACACGGAGAATACGGACGCCGATTTTATGGAGAAAGTGGTAGCTTAGGGCTAAGTCATAAAACTAGAAAAATTCGTACCGAAATAACTTATGAAGAAGATGTAACTAACTACACGCGGTTAATTGCGGGTGACGTTATTACCGGTTCTTTTGTTTGCCCTATTGGATCTAGTGATATATTGCAGTGCTTTCAGCCTCCCTCTATAAATTATGAACTGCAACCTGGGGAAGAATATTCGAACTTCAGTTTTATTGTTCCTGAAATTAGTGAAGCCGAAATACTAAGAAAAAGTTTTATAGCAAATATTGGTTACAGCTTCCGTAAAGTAAATTCTAACCTGACGTTTAGAAATACAAATACAGAATATTTAGACGGCTCACGGGAACAGCAAACCCAAACCATATCGTTGAATAACAGCTTACAAATGAATCGTAAGTCGACGCTTAGCGGTTCTTTAACTTACACTCGTTTTGATAATACAGTAGATGAAGATAGATTGAGCGCAGATAACGACGAAGTATTAAGTGCAAATATCAACTTCACTCGAAAAATAAATCGAGATCTCAACGCTACGATTAGTTATCAACATACACTTCGTCGCTCCCCCGTGCAAAATCGGGATTTTGATTCTGACCGAATTTCATTGCAGCTAAAATACAAACTGTTTTAATTCTGCGGTTGGTGTATAAGTCTCGACTTAACTTAAACTAACATTGATTTAAAGTTATAGTAATTTAAGATTATTTAGGATTAGTCAACTGCGGCGAAAATAGAAGTGTTAAAGAGGATAGTTCTTAATACGAGGGTAAATTATTGTTAAGAACTCAATGCTAGTTCCTCATCTCTTAATTCAGCTGTAATGTATATATCTTTATTTTTACACATCAAAGTAGCTTCAAATCAAAGTAAGATAAATAAATACTGCCTGCGTTATAAATACGTTTTTAGGAATTAATTACCGAGAAAATGGGACACGCGGAGGATTAATCGACCGATAAATCCGCAGCCAATAGCTAACTTCCCTCAACAGTCACTCAACTAATATATCTTTAGTTTTAATCAATGAGCGCGGTAAGGTTCTGTCAAATAACTTTAGCGCTAGCCAAAACCCAACTTAAGATAGATACAGCAATTAATACGGTAAATATTTCTCGATTATATTTACCGTGAAAATACGCCTTTCTTCTATTTCTAAATTGGTCGTGAAATCTAGCCCCACTGTTTCCTGTACTTTTTAACGGTCTCATGGCTCCCCCAAAATATCGGTAAAATAAATACTCCAGAACTATTAGAGATTAATACACACAATTAGTTCAAATTTCAACCAATTAATTTCATAGGTAAAATTGTAAAACCACATTTTTAAACAATTTACCTATTAATTCAATCAATTAGTTGAAATTTCAGGTCTAGTTTTTAGTCATCCGATTTCAAGCGAACATAAGTTTTATATTTTTTCTTTAATAAATTGTCGATATAGCGAGTCAATTTTATTTTATGGCTGATAGCGTTATCTAATGCGTCAGTCAATTCATTCAACATGGTTTTGTAATATTGTACATCTTTGACTCTGCCATCAGGTGTCAACTCAGACATCACCTCAGCCCCACCGTCAGTCTTTGGTTCGGGGGCTTTGGGCTGCGGTTGTCCTGCAGCAGGCAATGGTGTTACCCCTGTCCCCTCTTCGGGACGGAACATTTCATCAGCCACTTCTGCAGTCACGGTATCAACCGCCTTTTCATCTAAATACGTCAGCTCTTCTAAAAATCCATATAAAAGAATGCGATCCATTAGTGTATTTATTCTACGAGGAACGCCGTTGGTAAATTGATATATTTTGTCAAAGGCACCGTCTGCAAACAGTTTGTCATTTTCTAAACCCGCATGTTTTAAGCGGTACTCAATATATTCCCTGCACTCGGGTTCATTGAGAGGCGCAAGATGACATGATGCAACAATACGCTGACGAAACTGCTCCATATTGGGTGCTCTTAGAATCGGTTGCAATTCTTCTTGCCCCAATAAAAAGCTTTGTAGCAATGGTTTACCTTGTTGTTGAAAGTTCGACAGCATTCGCAACTCTTCAATTGTTTCCAACGGTAAGTTTTGCGCCTCATCCACAATCAACAGTGCTCGCTTGCCTAACTTGTGCAAATCAAATAAGTACTTTTCCAAGTCTTTTAGAATGTCAGCTTTGGTTTTATTTAACGTATCGACTTCAAATTTACTAGCAACCATTTTTACTAATTCATCTGGCGACAGCTTTGGCGTCACAATTTGTGCAGCCACAATATCATCTTCGATGTTATCAAGAAGACTATTAGCAATAGTTGTTTTACCGGTACCTATATCACCAGTAATTACGATAAATCCTTCCGCCTGCGACAATCCATATTGAAGATAAGACATAGCTCTTTTGTGCCATTTACTGGCAAAAAAGAAACTAGGATCAGGTGTAAGTTGGAAAGGCTTCGACGAGAGTCCATAATAATTTTCATACATAGCGCAAAATCACCTGAGATACTGATTACTTTTGAGGTGAGTAGCTTAGCGGGGTGTGCTGCAAGTCGCAAATTTTTTATACAAAATGACGATGCTTAAAAGGAGAAAACTACCCTTTTGATATATGCAAATAAAAATTTATGCTTTTCTTTTAAACTTTGCAATACTCTCAATTCAAGCAACCTTCAAGCGGTAAAAAAAATGGACGAAACTATGCAAAATGGCTCAGATACGATTGATATGATCACTGAGACAGGAATAGAGTTATCAATGACCTATGGGCCAAAGCTAGTGCTCGCCTTGGTGGTATTAATTGTTGGATTTTGGGTCATTGGCGTGATTTTAAAGGGCATTGACCGTGCTTTGGCAGGGGCTAAAGTTGACGAGACCTTAAACAAATTTTTACACAGCATAATCAGTGTCACGCTTAAATTAATGTTAGTAATAGTGTTTGCCTCAATGATAGGGGTAGAAACAGCGTCGTTAATCGCTATGCTTGGCGCAGCTGGTTTGGCTATAGGACTCGCACTACAGGGCAGTTTGGCCAATTTTGCTGGCGGGGTGCTGATTTTATTATTTAAACCTTTTAAAGCCGGTGATGTCATTGAAGCTCAGGGGTTTTTAGGTAAAGTCAAAGAAATTCAAATTTTTAATACGATTGTGCTGACTCTTGATAATCGAAGGGTAGTCATCCCCAACTCATTACTTTCTAACGGTTGTGTTACTAATTTATTTTGCGAAGAAAAACGTCGTGTAGAAGTCACTTTTGGGATTAGTTATGACGATGATATTGCTAAAGTAAAACAAATTCTAAAAGATGTATTAAGTGCTGACGAACGCATTTTAACCGATCCTGAGATGGAAATTTTTGTTTCTGCACACGCCGACAGCTCTATTAATATACTCACCCGTTGTTGGGTAAAAAGTGAAGACTATTGGCTGGTGCATTTCGGACTACATGAAAAAGTGAAATACGCGTTTGACGAAAACGACATCACAATTCCTTTCCCACAACGGGATGTGCATCTATTTCAAGCTAAGTAAACTGGCAGCAATTAGCTGCAGTAGATATGCAGCAATGAGCACTGCAGATACCTAAATAACGAACACTACGGATACCTAAATCAGGTATCCGTGGATTGCACTATTGTTTTGATGATACTTGATGTAGACACACCGTCTTCGAAATTCAGTACTTTCACTTCCCCACCGTTTGCCATAACTTGCTTGCCACCGGCGATTTCAGAAACACTATAGTCCCCACCTTTGACCAGCACGTCCGGTAACAATTCGCTAATCAAACGCTCGGGAGTGTCCTCATCAAATTCAACCACCCAATAAACTGACGCTAAACCAGCCAATACCGACATACGTCGATTAACGTTATTCACCGGTCTTCCAGGGCCTTTTAAAAGACGCACTGAATCATCGGAATTCACTGCGACAATTAATTTATCACCGAGTTTTGCGGCATTTTCCAGATAAGAAACGTGGCCTGCGTGGAGAATATCAAAACAACCATTGGTCATCACAATTTTATCACCACTACGCTTGGCACTGTGAACAGCAATGGACAACTGCTGTTGGGTCATAACCCCTCGACCATAATGCTCAACTTTCTCGACTGCTTGACGCAACTCAGAGCTACTTACCGTGGATGTTCCTAACTTTCCAACCACGATGCTTGCTGCGGTGTTCGCTAGAAAACTTGCTTCAGAAAAACTGCAACCAGCAGCAATTGCGACAGACAAAGTTGAAATAACAGTATCCCCTGCCCCAGTTACGTCATACACCTCTTTGGCTTTAGCTGGGAAGTGAACTTCATCCTGATTGCCTTGCAAAAGCGTCATACCGTTTTCTGAACGGGTCAACAAGAAGGCATCTAAATCTAAGTTTGAGATAAGTTGCTGCGCTCTCTCAACCAGAACACTTTCGTCATGACACTGACCAACAATGGCTTCGAATTCACCCATGTTCGGTGTCAATAACGTAGCTCCACGGTATTTGTCGAAATCGTCCCCTTTAGGATCAACAACCACTGGCACATTGTGCTGTTTAGCAAGAGCTATCAGCGTTTCCACATCGCTTAAAGCGCCCTTAGCATAGTCAGACAGTATAACTAAATCGGCGTTCTCTAAGTGCTGAATAAAGCGTTCTTGCAATTGAGCTTTATCTACGTCAGCAAAACTCTTTTCAAAGTCCAAACGAATTAATTGTTGATTTCGACTCAATACCCGAAGCTTGGTGATGGTATCAAATCCGGATATTTGACAAAAATCGCACAAAACACCCAAAGAATTTAAGCCGCGCTGCAGAATCTGAGCAGATTCATCCTGCCCAGTCATGCCCAGCAATGTCACATTAGACCCTAGCGCTGCCACATTCATTGCTACGTTTGCAGCTCCTCCTGGCCGGTCTTCGATATCACGAATCGCCACTACAGGCACTGGGGCTTCTGGAGAAATACGTCCTGTAGGACCGGTCCAATATCGATCGAGCATGACATCGCCCACGACTAGGATACGACTTTTCGAAAAATCAGGTAACAGCATAAACCTATTCCGTAACTAAACTTAATTAGCTGAATTATACTTAAGTTAAAAGGAATTGCTTTACTCTAAATAACAAAATAGTAAATAGCGAAATAATGACAAGCACACCCAGCAATAACAAACAGGTGCCAAATGGCATGGGTAAACGCCAGATGTTTTTTAACGTAGAAAATTACGCCTATACTAAAAAACAGCCCTCCGGCCACCAGCAGTAATAGGCCATATGCTGCCAAATTTTGGTATAACGGGTAGACCAAAATAACCGACAACCATCCCATGACTAAATACGTGATAACAGATACTTTAGGAAAACGATGACGAACAAAACACTTAAACACCACGCCGAATATTGCAATCGACCAGATAACAGCTATTGAAGTCCATCCAACCCAACCGCCAATACTGATGGCCAAAATCGGCGTGTAAGTACCAGCTATCAACAAATATATTGCACTATGATCCAATAACTTGAAAAATTGCTTGGCATGGGGGCCTCTCACCCAATGATAAATTGTCGACGACAAAAACATAATGGTTAAGCTTGCCCCATATATAGCAGATGATGTCACCGATGTTGCTGTGTCACTTCTTAAGACAAGATATACTAAACCGATAATCGCGAAAACTAAGCCAATAGCATGACTCACAACATTCATGACTTCTTCTTTGTGGGAATAAGCTTGCTCGGAAGTATTGACTAATGGAGCCGGTCTCACGATTAAATCCTGTTCTAAGGTTGACAGAATTTTAAGTGTACTCACTGAGCGTACACTTGTACACTGAATTATTTATAGGCGAACGATGGTAGAAAAACAATGGTCGATTTACATGATCGAAAACCGATTAGGTATGAACTATTGCGGAATTTGCACTGATTTATCTAGGCGATTCTATGAACATGCCAGCAACTCCAAACGTTGCGCAAAAGCGTTACGGGGAAAAGGCCCGTTAGTATTAAAATATGCGGCAATAGTCGGCGACCATTCAAGCGCTTTAAAGCTCGAGTATTGGTTCAAAAAACAATCAAGAACGATAAAATTGAAAATAATTAATGGGCAGTTAAATCTGCCATCAGACCCAATCAAAGTTGAGCAGAGCCAACTAAATGAGCTTCAACAGCAAATCGAAAATAAATTGATGACGGGTACCTCTCCTGACACTTGAATAATTAATGTCAGACTAAGTAAACAATCCGCTTACGATTAATGCAAGGCCGACACTGAGCACCATCTCAATACTGGCTACACCTACATTGTGCTGCTGTTCAACCTCCTGAACTAAATTCAAACCAGCCAAAATAACCTTTTTGGCGATAATCACCAGTACAACCAATGATAAAGATAATCCCATACCGACAATCAACCAGCCGGTTAAATTACTTACGTAACCGGTTGGATTATAAATCAGCAGGTTACTACTAGTTGAAACAACGATTGCCGTTGCAAGTAAATTTCCCGAATGCTGAACCGCAACAGCCAATTGACCTTTGCCAATGGTTTGCTGGAATGTGCTACTTTGATTAGTGGCCAGAAAACGACGTTCATAAATGCGTGTTCTGATTAACAAAATAGCTTGGGTAACGATAAATCCGGATATGACCGCAAACAAAGCGTTTAAATCGGTGCCAATAACCCACAACATAACGTTACTGACAATCAAGGCGGTAGAAACTGAGCTAGCGGCATCTATCATTGCAACGCTGGTATTTCGCTCTTTGATCATTTCTTCTTTGTTAATGCGATTTAAAATAATCTTGTCGTGTAAAATTCTGCCAATTTTTATCAAAAAGATACCGACTAAACCATACAACAACATACTCAAAGCAGCTTCTTGGTAGCCATTTGTGTCAGAGCTCGCGGCAGCCGCAGATAACACCAAACATAGCGCTAACATACGTCCAGCTACACTAATGCCGAAGGCTATATTATCTTGCGAGCCAAGTTCCTCGGTGGTACTTACTGATGCCATTTTTCCCGACATTAACCGCAAGGCAAATAAAAGGCAAATAGCGATGCAAATATCAATCCCCAGATAAACCCAAGTCTCAGGTGATAATGGCACTAAGTTAACCAAATCTTGCATAAACAATAATTCCAAACTTCTAATGTTTCAATTTTCATATTAACAGTTTAACGCTAGAAAACACTAGGGTTGTTAGCGTTACTGCACGAATTTTACCCGCTGCTTTTGTGCTTTATATTTGGCATCCCTCACAATTCATTCGTGAAAAATCTTGTCGCCCTAGTGAAATACAATCAATTAATATAATTAAACGTTAGAAACAAATTAAAAGTTCAGATCTAGTACAGAATTGATTTAACCTTTTGATTGTAGCGACACATGATATAGCATTGATATTTATGATCATTCAAGACAACTCCAATTTGGTTGCAATCACTATGAATACTTCTTTCCCGTTGGTAAATAAAACCGCTGAAAAAAACTGGCAACAGTTATCTGAAATATCCGCTATTGAACAGCAACCAAGTGCAATTCAGAAAAAGATAAAACAGCTTCTAGGATTAAGTGACTTTATCAGTGACGCCTTACTTGCTGATCCACTGAAGCTAGAGCCACTCATACAAACACTCGAAAATCCCACGCAGAATTTTGAATATAAACAATGGCTAGCAGAGCAGTTAGAAAAAGTAACCAGCGAGCCTGAACTGTTAGATTGTTTGCGGATATTTCGAAAACAACAAATGATGGCTATTGCAGGTTTAGATTTATTAAATCTACAATCCATTGAACGTTCATTAACCCTTACCTCGGAGTTGGCAGATACTCTCATCAACGGAGCCTATTCTTGGTTATATGATAATTTTTGTGCCCGTTATGGCACCCCTATGGGCGACTTTGGGCCCCAGCCACTATTAATTTTAGGGATGGGTAAGTTAGGCGGCAAAGAGCTCAACTTTTCTTCCGACATAGATCTGATTTTTTGCTACCCAAGCAAAGGAGAAATAGATAATGGCAAAAAATCCCTAGAGCATCAGCAGTTCTTTAGCCGACTTGCACAACGCCTTATTCATGCCCTGAACCACACCAATCAGCAGGGGCAAGTGTTTCGTGTAGACATGCGATTACGTCCCCTAGGTGAAAGCGGCCCCTTAGTCATGCACATGGCGGCTTTTGAGGACTACTATCAAGAACAAGGTCGCGAATGGGAACGCTACGCCATGGTCAAAGCTCGCATCCTCAACGATCAATCTGAATATGCACAAGAATTACACGACATACTCAAACCTTTTATTTACCGACGATATTTAGATTACAGTGCTATCGACTCCCTCAGAGATATGAAGTCGTTAATCAATCAAGAAGTTAGACGTCGCGGATTGACCAATAATATTAAACTGGGTTCTGGCGGGATTCGTGAAGTGGAGTTTATTGCGCAGAGTTTTCAACTTATCAAAGGTGGTCGAGAGCCGCGCTTACAATTTCCAAGTTTACTCTACACCCTTGAGCAGTTGACGCAGTTAGATCTGTTACCTGAAAAAGAATCCTTGCAGCTTAAAGAAAGTTACTTGTTTTTGCGCAAAGTTGAACATTGTCTGCAACAATTTGCAGATAAACAAACCCAAGTATTACCAGAAACAGCGTTAGATGAAGAGCGTCTTAGTAGTATTATGCAATGCAAGGATTATTCTGAATTGCAGCAACAATTGAGTAAGCATTGCAGTTGGATAAATCAGCAGTTTCAAATGTTAATTGGTGATAACCCAAGTGACAATGATGACCAAGACCTGACTCACATTAGTGCATTTATGGATGCATGGAAGTTAGATCTGAGCATACAAGAAATATCAGATTTATTTGATCAATTGGCCTCACCAGAAACCTCGCAATTACTTGCACAACACATCAATGAATTAAAAAGTCAGGTTGAGAAAAAGCATCCATCACCAAAAGCAATTGTCGCCTTGAATACTTTAGTCCCGCAGTTGTTAGCGAACATTATTAGCCTCGATGAATCGAATATAGATGGCAGTGAATTATCGGTGTTACTCGACCGAATTAATCATATTCTATTAACGGTTTTAAGAAGAACCACCTATTTACAATTACTGGTTGAAAATCAAGGAGCGCAGCATCAGTTAGTCAGACTGTGTTATGCAAGCCCATGGATAGCCGAACAAATAGCAAAATATCCAATTTTACTGGATGAACTCCTCAACCCAGCGTTGTTATATCACCCCACAGAATTGCATGAATACCCAGATGAATTGCGCCAATCACTGTTGCGAGTAGAGCCGGATGATCTTGAACTGCAAATGGAAACCCTAAGGCAATTTAAACAAATCCAACAACTTAAAATTGCAGCCGCAGATGTCACCGGTGTGTTACCCATAATGAAGGTAAGTGATCACCTCACCTATTTAGCCGAAGCAATCATTAGTGAAGTGGTGAATATGGCTTGGGAACAAATGAAGGAAAAATATGGTGTTCCTGAAGGCAGTTCTGAACAAGATAAAAAGTTTGCAGTAATAGGCTACGGCAAACTAGGGGGAATAGAGTTAGGTTATGGTTCAGATCTGGATTTGGTCTTTGTTCACGAATGTGATTCACAGACCGTCACCGATGGTACTAAATCAATAGAAGCCAACCAGTTCTACACGAAATTAGCGCAACGTATTATGCACTTATTCATGACCAAAACGCCGTCAGGTCAATTGTACGATATCGATATGCGCTTGCGTCCATCCGGCAATGCTGGTTTGCTGGTTTGTCATATAAATGGCTTTGAACAATACCAATCGCAGGAAGCGTGGACATGGGAACACCAAGCTCTAGTCCGCGCAAGAGTAGTAAATGGCACGGTAGAATTTACCCAGCGCATTGAGGCTATTAGACGGGATATCTTGTGCCGCCCCAGAGATAACCAAACTCTACAACAGGATGTTGCAAAGATGCGGCAAAAAATGCGCGATCATTTAAATAAAGGAAACGAAGACTGGTTAGATGTTAAACAAGACGCTGGAGCTATGGCTGACATCGAGTTTTTAGTGCAATTTTGGGTACTCAAAAATGCCCAGCATTTTCCTAAAATGGTAGATTGGTCTGATAACATTCGATTACTGGAACAATTGTGTCAAGCTGATTGCATTAGTGCTGAGTGTAAAACACAACTAGAAGAAGCTTACTTAGATTACCGCAACCGTTCTCACAGATTAACCTTGTTAGAAAAAGACAATTTAGTCGATAAAAGCCAGTATTCAGAACACCAAAAAAATGTAAAACAGATCTGGGATGCGACATTTGAAACAAGTAATTAGCGTAGTTATGTTAGCCCTTTGACATAATTGCATTTTCAATTTATATGATGTTAAAGGGCACGTCTTACTCTAATAAAGTACAATTTTCCCGAACATACTCATTGAGTTCTTGAGTGACAATCATCGAACGTTGTTTGGGGCAAATATAAGCTTTGACTTCCCCTTCAAAACTGCCATTTACAGCACTGGCTATTTCGGCAATTGAGCCTGTAATGGTATCGTCTAATTGGAACTGACTTTTAATAATGAAGTCTTTATCCAGCTCCCACAATACTTGCATTCCCTCAGATTGAGCATAATTGGTAATTGCTTCTCGAAGGGTGCTACCCGCTCGAAAACTTCGATACTTGTGTTCTCCAACCCACCTAGGATTAATATTACTTTGAATACTTTCCATTTTTTTCAAGCGTTCTTCTAAGGGCTGTTTGGGGGGATTGACAGGTAACACAAAATCACCAATATCATCTTCAAAGGGTTTCGATGAAGACATCCGGTAAGCAGCATAAAAGTCAGTCATACCTTGGGAAACACTTTTTTGCTCTGACTGCCCTTCAGGTTTAGGGCTGGACATATTAAAACGTTGAAAATTGAGAACTATCGCGGCAATTATAATCAACGCTAAAGCTAAGCCGATGTGCCTAATCCAAAACAGAAAGTTCGATGTTCTCTTGCTCATATTTCGAGCCTCATTTCCAAGTTAAATGGTTAATCATATAACGAAGGGTCATCTTCATGGGGACGCGTTTTAAAACGTTTATGCATCCAAAGGTATTGTTCAGGAGCAATACTAACCAACTCTTCAATTTTTTGATTAATTCTAGTTATATCTTGTTTATCGTCCCCAGACGGAAAATTATTAAGTCCTGGTACGAATTTGACTTTATAACCATCTTTGGTGCGCAACGATACAATAAACACCATCTCGCTATTTGAATTTTTCGAAAACAGTATGGTTCCTTTAGTGGAGGCCACTTCTTCAACCGCAAAGAAAGGGACAAACTCACTAAAATGACGCCCATAATCTTGGTCTGGCAAATAGAAACAGACTTCTTTTTGGTTTAGTGCCTTGACTAATCCTTTGGCGTTACGTTTATGAATCATGTACTTATTAGAACGCGCCCTACCGTGATACTGCATGTATTCCATCAACGCATTATTGTGTTTTCGATAAAATGCCACTGAAGGATTTTTTAAACCCGCTATTCTACATCCTAGTTCTAAATTCATATTATGGATAGCTAATCCAAAGACACCTTTGCCTTTATCTAAAATCGCCTGCACATGCTCGTAGCCTTCGATTTGCCCATGACGCTTAACCCGCCAATCTGGCCACCACCATCCCATACTCGACTCAAGGACTGCCATGCCAGCATACTCGATGTTTTTAGCCAGTATCTCAGCTCGCTGTTCTTCAGTTTTCTCTGGAAAACACAATTCGAGGTTACGTTTGGCAACGGCAACACGCTTTTTACCAAAAACTTTTAATAAAAAGCTAATTCCTCTACCTATAAATATCTGCAATCGGTAAGGCAGCCATGAAATGCTATAGAGCACCCCCACACCAATCCAAACAGGCCAGTATTGGGGCAGTAAGAAAGACATTTTAAATGGGGGGGCAGTCACCCGAGCGTTCGACAAGCGTTAACCTCTTATTAGAAATTTTCGCTATTGTAATTAACAAACGCCACAGTTACCAATATTGTCACCGTGAAAATTATTGCGACACTAGATTAAACTATCAACTGAATGACATTGATGACGAGAAACTGTGCCGCCACTGCTTAATTTAAAATTCCGAGTTCAATAGCGATAATGAGATATGAATGCCTTGGCGTATATTTCCGATTCGGATGTTCTCATTCGGGCTGTGTTGGTTATTGTCCATGTTTACCATAGGAACAATCACCGTGGGAATATTCAGCGCATTTATGATTGGCACAATCGGAACCGTGCCGCCCATCATACGAATAACCACTGGTTCTTCGCCCATGCCCTTAGCAAGGCTCGCTCTTACCTGTAAGCCGAAATCGGAATCTGGATCAGTTCTAAACGCACTCACCCCTTTTGAACCATTGAATTTAACAATTTTTTTATATTCACGTCGTTCAGCGTCGGTGGGATCACGATCAATGACGTAATATCCTAAACCTTCAATATGCTTTCTAATCTTATCCAACTGCACTGCCCCTTGCGTTTCTGGAACCAAGCGGACATCAAGGTTAGCGGTAGCATATTCAGGGATCACCGTTTTTAATCCCTCACCTTTCCAAGATGTACCGATTTGACGCACGTTAAGTGATGGATACTGCAATGCTTGCTGGTAATTAGCGCCTACCTGTTCTGCGGAATGAATACCTAACGCTTGATTTACTTTTTCGCCATCAAAGGGCACTGCGTTGAGAAGCTTTTGCGTATCTGGATTTAGCACTATTCCTTGGTAAAAATCTTTAATTAACACTCGACCATTATCATCTTTCATAGACGACAGAAGATTCGCTAAAGTAAACACAGGATTGGGAGAATAGTTACCAAAATGTCCACTGTGTTGCGGCAGTTTAGCGCCAAAAGTTGTGATACTAGCAGTCGCTATGCCGCGACAACCAAATGTGACTGTTGGTTTATTAGAGTCGTGAGCGGGGCCATCCATCACGATAAAATAATCGGCCTGATAACGCGCTTTGTATTTGTTCAAGGTGGACTGTAACCCACGTGAACCGTATTCTTCTTCTGGATCGAAGATAACTTTAACGTTGATTTTGGGCTTTTCCCCTTGCATCTCAAGAGTTTTAAGGGCGCTGAGAAACATTGTTATAGGCGCCTTATCATCAGCAGCCGCACGCGCAAAAATACGCCACTCATCGTCAATACGTTGATTTAATGTTTGCCAATCGATAGTGCGCCATTCACCACTTGCGTCTTGTTCTTTCAGCTCAGGTACGAATGGATCTGCTTGCACCCAAGCTGCTGGATTAACAGGCTGACCATCGACGTGAAAGTAAAATAATATGGTTTTATAACTTGGATCAAAGACTCTTTCCGCCAGCAAAATAGGTAACGAAGGAGTTTCTAATAAAGTCGTTTTAAACCCTAAGTTGTTATATTGCGCTTCAGCCCAGTGAATATTCTCAAGCATCTGTTCAGGATTCGCAGGCAAACTGGGGATACTTACCAGTTCTTTGTGCAGTAAAATTGTTTCTTTGAAATTTTCATCAACAAGTAATTCAAGATCAGACTTGGCCACTACCGTCAATGAAATAAAAACAAGAGTGACCGCAATAATCCGCGTTAAATGTGCACTGACTTGGGTTTTCATTTTGCTCCTTTTTATTCTCAGGTTGAATTTTTTTGCACTCAATTGACGCAAACTTAGCGATTTTCAGACTTATTTAAATAATTTTAGCCCGTTTGCGAACTTTAGGTGTTTTTAAGGCAAACTTTAAGCCAATATGAGTATTGTAAATGGATTAGTCATTATTATTTGTTTTCAATAAATTGACAGGTCTCAATAACACGATCTTTTGCACTAATGTTAAATCTGGATTGGTTGTAAAAGAGGGTAAACACAAACTGATTGTATTTACCGTAAAAAAGAATTCTTTATCTATAATGGTAGGGGTAGAGAATTCTCTTATAGGATATTTGAACGTGACAAAAAAAGATAATTGGAAACTTGATGTAGCTCAATCGTTATTCGAGCAAAGTTCCATTGCAATGATAGTCTGCAATACCACCGGCCAAGTAGCCAATTTAAACAACGCGGCGCGGCGATTATTTGATGTTGATACCTCATCAATAATTGGCAATCCGGTTGATGGGCTTTTCACCTTAGATCACAGCAGAGCTATTTTTGTCGAATTATTTAAGCAGTTAAATGCTCCCCACGAACTTAACCTACACTTTGAATTAAATGACGGCGATCCCATCGCTATTTCAACCCCAACTTTCGCCATTAGTTATGTCACCGTTTTAATCGATGAATTATCCAACAATGATTTCCAAGGTGTGGTCATTTCCTTCAGCCCTGCGAAAAAGCTGCTATCCGCTCAAACCATCGTTAAAAATCTATTGGCAAGGTATGAAGTGGCGAAACAGTCGGGCATTGGTGTTTGGCAATATGACTTTTCTACTAAACAAATGGTGTGGGACGAGCAGATGTGTCGATTGTACGACGTATCTCCAGAGCATTACTCAACTGACATACAAGATTGGTTTTCATTTATCCACCCTGAAGATAGAGAAATGGCGATCAACGAATTTCAGCAAGCCAATAAATTAAACAATAGATATGAAGCTGAATTTCGAATTAAAACCGCAACTGAAAAAGAAAAATACATTCAAGCGTTTGGTCAGGTTATACGCACAGGCGACAACAGCCCACTTAAAATTACGGGTATCAATATTGACTTAACGGAGCAATATGAAACCCAACAAAAACTACTAGAAAGCAAAGCGGAAAATGAGTTTTTAGCCAGCATTGTGCAAGAATCCGAAAACGCGATCATGATATTTAACCCAGATATGACAATCGAATGGGTTAATCCGGCGTTTATCAAATTGAGTGGCTTCACCCTAGCGGAAATCGTCGGTAAATCCCCTCAAGAGTTTTTGTTTGGTCCTCAAACAGACACCTCAACGGTGCTTAAAATCAAACAAGCAATCGCTAATGGCAAGGGCCACAGTTACGAGTTAATTCATTATAATAAACAAGGTCAAACTCTTTGGTTTCGGGCAAATATAAAACCGCTATTTGAGAACGACAAAATCGTTCGAATCATAGTTGTTGCCACAGATATTACAAAATCTAAACAACAAGAACTCGAGCTCGTAAACTACAGTAACATGCAGGACGCTATTCTAAATAGTGCCAATCTGATCATTATGTCCACCAATTTATCGGGCAATATCATCACTTACAATAACTTTGCAGAAAAGACACTTGAGTATCATCGAAGTTCGGTCGTTGGTCTATTAACCCCAGAGTTGTTCTTTAAATCAGAGTCATTAGCAGTTCATGCCAAACACCTCAGCACCAAGCTCGGTAAAGAAATCCCATCAGGAATGGCGTCAATAACCTATTCCGCCAGACAAGGGATTGCTGACGAATTTGAAACTCAATTTATAAGCAAGAGTGGCAAGCTAATTCCAATTCAGTTAACGATAACCCCAGTGATGAATGCTGACAAAGATGTTGAAGGCTTTTTATTTATAGGGCGAGATATCACTGAACTTAAGCGCATCGAAGAAGAAAAAGAACGCAGTGCTTCGTTATTGATGGCCACTGGAAAAGTAGCCAAATTAGGGGCTTGGGAAGTGAATTTTACAACGGGCGAGATATATTGGTCTGATGAAGTTTATCGCATTCATGAACTTCCCATCGGTAGCAAAATTGATGTTGAAAATGCGATTAATTTTTATCTGTCAGAAGACCGTCAAAAAGTACAAGACGCATTAACCGAAGCAACCGCTAACAACATCCCATTCGATTTTCAATTGCCGTTTATCACCGCAAATAACAAAAAAATATGGGTGAAGTCTTTTGGGTTTAGAGAACACAACCAAAAAGGTGAGGTTATTTTACGAGGCGCATTTCAGGACATAACGGAATTAAAAGAAGCAGAGGAAAAAGCAAAAGTTGCCAGTCAGGCCAAAAGCGACTTTTTAGCGAATATGAGTCACGAAATTCGAACTCCCATAAATGGCATTATTGGTATGAATGATCTTCTGCTAAATACGCCGTTGTCAGAACAACAGTTAAAATATGCAGAGTTGGCGCAAAGTAGTGGTCATATTTTGCTGACCTTAATTAATGATATTTTAGACTTTTCAAAAATCGAAGCCGGTAAGCTAGAAATCGAAAATATAGAATTCGATTTACATGAAATGCTGAATAAATTTATTGAGAGTTTCTCAATTCGAGCAGAAGACAAACATTTGGAACTGATATTTTCCATGCACCCAAGTGTTCCAAGGTGGATTCAAGGTGATCCTGGCAGAATACGGCAAATACTCACAAACTTAACCAGTAACGCAATCAAATTCACCCAACAAGGTGAAATCGTTATTAAAGTTAATTTGACCAGTGAAAATAAACTGATCTTTTGTGTGATAGATTCTGGAATGGGTATTTCCAAAGAAAAACAACAACAACTATTCCACAAGTTTAGTCAATTAGACGCCTCAACCACGCGCAAATTTGGTGGCACGGGTTTGGGTCTTTCCATCGCCAAAGAACTGGTAGAGTTATTAAACGGCGAAATTGGGGTTAACAGTGAATGGCAAAAAGGCTCAGAATTTTGGTTTACCCTTCAGTTTGAGCCTGCTGTAAATAAGCATAACACGCAAAAATACGATTTATCCAAAGCAAATCTAGCGCAATTGAAAGTGCTGGTTGTGGATGATAACCAAACCAGTCGAGACGTTTTGTCATCCATTCTGGAATCGGAAAAAATTAAGGTAGTGCAAGCCAAAAATTCTCCTGAAGCGTTAAAAACACTGCGTAAACATTGTGAAATTAGAGACAAAATAGATATCGCAATTATCGATGCGGATATGCCTGGTATCAATGGCACAGAATTAGGCAAAGCGATTAAAAGTGATGAAAGGTTTGCATCGTTGAATATGATTTTAATGACTGCGAGTGCAAGACGAGGAGATGCTCAGAAGTTTAAAAATATAGGTTTTGATGCATACTTTCATAAACCCATTAAAAATGACGATTTGTTTTTTGCAATTACCCAAATTAGTAATCAAAAACTCATTAAATCAGAAACAAGAAAACAACAAATTGAATTAATAACCCGACACAACGCTACCAGTCCATCAAAAGCAGTGCCGCGTATTTTGTTAGTCGAAGACAATGCGATTAACCAAGCAGTAGCAAAGGAAATGCTTAAAAAATTAGACTGTATTACTGAGTTAGCAAATAACGGTATGGAAGCAATTGAACAGTTGAGCCGAGCGACGACTCCTTTTGATATTGTACTAATGGATTGCCAGATGCCAATAATGGATGGCTACGAAGCCAGTAGAATAATACGTGGATATCAAGGTGTAAATTTTGATCCGAACATTCCGATTATCGCGTTAACCGCCAATGCAATGAAAGGAGATAAGGAAAAGTGCTTTGATGCTGGAATGGATGGATATATCAGTAAACCAATAATCATCGAAGATTTAGAGCAAGGTTTACTCAAGTGGATCGACAAGAAGCATTAAACAAATAAAATAAAAAAGGTGTGTCTAATAAATTAGACACACCTTTCAGAATTTTGAGAATCCCTCTCAGCTTTCCTTCGCTATTAAACCATCCCGGTCAACATCCGTATACGCCCCTTTCCCTCTATTCTCGCTCATCCTTAAGTGAGTCACTCTTCCTAAGTGAGTCCCTTTCCTTTATTCCTTATTTAGCTGCACATCCTTACTTACAGCATTTCTCATCCTTAAGATTGTCCTTCGTCTTCCCTATCTATCCTTGAGTTTGTAGTCCTTTACTAAATGCTCATCCTGACCATTTTCTTTCATCCAATGAAAGTGTCCTTCTGGCTTTCCTTAAGTCTTCCTGACCCGTCGTATTTCCCTGTGACGAGTTATAAGATAAAGCAATTAAAAGTTTCTACTAGTACCCAATCTAGCTTTATTTTGTAAGCCATTATACTAAAGTCTACATTTTGAAAAATAAGTCTTTAAATTCATAAAGTTAAATAAAAGGTAAGCTTTACCCTAAGTGTTTATTCCGCTTAAGACCTACAGCCATGTACGAAATATCTTACAAATAAAAAGGTTATTTTCTTACTCTAGAATTTGAACCTAATGGATTTAATGAAAATGAATTTAAAATTTTACTGATTTTGCGGATTTTAGATTGCTGAAAATGACAATAAGAAACGGTATTAGTAGGGTAAAGTAAGACTAAACAATGCAAGATGGTTACTTTACCCTTTAGAATAAATTCCGCGGTTTTTTACTCTGACCGAGGTCTAAACATTATTTGCCCAGTTATGCGTGAGACTTTTAGTTCATCAATATGTTCATATTTTCCGTCGGAGAAGAATGACAAACATTTAGGCAGAGTGACATAAACCCCGACACCTTCACTTTTTTCTTCTTCTAGCACAATACTATCAATCGCACTCATTAAAACGTGTCCAAGACCTCTGTGCTGATGATCTGGATGCACTCCAATAAACGACAACATATGGTATTTTTCATGGGGAATACGCTCTCTTACCCGCTGTTCCTTTTCGATCATTTGCTTGGTGCCTATATAACCAGCGGTAAGCAACATCTTTAAGCGCCAATGCCAAAATCGGTCGGGGTTGAACGCACTATCAGGTTTAATCATACATGCTACTGCCAATAAACGTTCATCTTCAAAAAGACCAATCATTGGCTGTTTAGCGGTCCAAAAGGCATTTAACTCTTCTCTAATTGCGCCTCTTAAACGAGATTCATACCCTTCCTTCTCAGAATCGAATATATCTAAAAACAGCGGATCATCATGATAAGCTTGATATAAAATTGATGCGGCAATTTTTAAATCTTCAGCGGCCAGATAAACAGCTTTGATTTTATCTAGCGGATTTATGTCTTGTGCAGTATTTGACATAGTTCGACTCTCTTCAATTAGGAAGTTTCACTCTACATAATTATTAACCAATTGTTAACAACTCATTAAAAATAACGGCAAACTAATTTTACTATTTTGGCTAGATGAGGTTGATTTATAGTCTTTTCCCCCCAAGACTTAAGTAGAGGCAGTGAAAGGGTGCGAATGACAATGAACTAGATTGACTCAGTGAGAACAAGTAATCCAAACTTTCACAACAAGTACCAATCTACATGAAATGCCAACACAACTCGAGTTTAGAATTCCATCAAGGAGACATTAAATGCTAACTGAAAATTTAGAGTTAAAGGATTTGTTTCTGCAATTAGGTTTAGCCAATGACGAGGAGTCAATTGAAAACTTTATAGCCAAACACAAAGGATTGGATAAATCGACAAAACTAGAAGAAGCTAGTTTTTGGACACAGGCTCAATCGACTTTTATTAGACAATCTTTTTTTGAAGATGCGGAATGGACTGAGTTGATCGATCAGCTAGACAATCGACTACGATAATATTAATAGCAGGCCAAGAATATGGCTTGGCCTGCTGCTTCCAAACTAGGCGTAGCAGAAAAAGTGAAGCTTAGATATTGTTGTAAGCAGAGTCGCCCCAACCAATTAAATTACCATTTTTGAACACCAAAGGCGTGCATTCATCTTTAGTTGTGACACCATCACCTTCGCGACGCTGGGTGCGATAAAACAAAACATTTATTTCATCATTATTTTGTTGATATAGTTCACTGAAATCTGGCGTGCCCATGCGACTTCTAATATCTTCGATGGCTGTATTGGATTCCAGTCTTGCAATCGCCTTTCTATTTTTACGTTCTTTTTGTTCCCAATCCGATTGGTATGAGTAATCCCCTTCCCCACCGACCGATATAACACATCCAGATAATGTCAGTGGTAATACTAATGCTGCAGCAACAAGCGTTTTTTTCATTTTAGTTTCCTTGGTGTTGTATTTATGTTTGTTAATTAGCATTCCACAATACAAAATCGAGGCCAAAATTTAACTTATTGTTTTATATATAAAAAAATTAATGCATGTGATTACCAATACCGCTAAGATAGGCACATTCGCTAAATATTAGTGTTTTTCATCATGTCTAATCAGTTTCAGTATATTGCGTCACTATGTAAGAACTTAAAATCCAACGGGAAAGTTCCCAGTGTGGCATTAATTAAAAAGGCCTCAAATCGTCCGTTACCATTGCGGGATATCATTGATGTACTAAAACGCTGGCAAGACGATCCAGATCAATTCCCTTCTACACCAGTTGAGGAAGCATCGCCTCAAAAACCAAATGATTTAATGCAGCATATTGTTACATTGGAAAAGCGCATCGAGTCATTGGAACAACAAGTATTGAATTTAACCCAGTCCCTGCAAAAATAATTGCATTGAGGGTTAATCCTTGGCCTGTAGGCGGGTGTTTTAACCCCGCGGGAAATTAGATAGATTCCATGGCCTAAAGACCATGCTACAACGGCGGTGATTTGATTTATCCCATGGCCTGTAGGCGGGTGTTTTAACCCCGTGGGAGATTAGATAGATTCCATGGCCTGAAGACCATGCTACAACGGCGGTGGATTAATTTATTCCATGGCCTGTAGGCGGGTGTTTTAACCCCGCGGGAGATTAGATAGATTCCATGGCCTGTAGGCGGGTGTTTTAACCCCGCGGGAGATTAGATAGATTCCATGGCCTGAAGACCATGCTACAACGGCGGTGATTTGATTTATCCCATAGCCTGTAGGCGGTGGCTTTAGCCCCGCGTTGGAACGATATTATTCCATGGCCTGAAGGCCATGCTACAACGGCGATGGATTGGTTTATCCCATGGCCTGTAGGCGGGTGTTTTAACCCCGCGGGAGATTAGATAGATTCCATGGCCTGTAGGCGGTGGCTTTAGCCCCGCGGGAGATTAGATAGATTCCATGGCCTAAAGACCATGCTACAACGGCGGTGATTTGATTTATCCCATGGCCTGAAGGCCATGCTACAACGGCGCATGCTACAACGGCGATGGATTGGTTTATTCCATGGCCTGTAGGCGGTGGCTTTAGCCCCGCGTTGGAACGATATTATTCCATGGCCTGAAGACCATGCTACAACGGCGTTGAAACGGTATTATTCCATGGCCTGAAGACCATGCTACACCGACTGTGATTTGATTTATCCCATGGCCTAAAGGCCATGCTACAACGGCGATGGGTTGGTTTATTCCATGGCCTGAAGGCCATGCTACAGGCGTGGTGATAACTGCTGGATGAATTCGATTAATGAGTCCGCTAAGGTTTCTTGGGGCTCTAACCCTATCTGCTCTAACATTACTCGCCCAGACTCATTGTGTACACTGACAATAAAATCATCTTCGTCGGTAACGGCAAAGAACAATGTATCTTGTTGACCTAAACGTCTTTTCATCAATACATGGGCAACTAAATTTTGCTGTAAACGCTCAAAATCTTCGTCGTTCCACGGCATCAACAATTGCAAGTTTCCCCGTACCGTTTTAGCATTTAGATTATCACTCCAAAAGCAGGTATAGTACTTCTTAAGTTGTTCATCCATCTTAATTTCAAGGGCTTGCTCAAAGTGCTCGAAGTGCTTTTGACTTGTTTGTTTGACGGGTATCCAAGGAACCCATTCATCTTGCTCACCGGTTTGTTGATAGCATTTTGATGGCCAATTTTCATCATACTGAATAACTAACGGGTGCTGATTGCGTTGATGACAATCGACATATTCAGAAACAAAATTTTGTAGTGCCGAATCTATGCTCACAGACTACACTTCCTTATATTTAAATTTAAGATGACTTGAAACAATCAAGGTGAATACCAATTATCTGCGATAATACGCAAACAAAACCGGTCAAAAGTACAGATACCTAAGATAAATCAACACTTAAGGTATACTGCAGAAGTATTGTATAACGAGAAGGCTAAATGACAAATAAAACCGATGAGATACGTAATTCGTCTCCGGCACTAGAAAACCTTACATTAGGTAAGACAGTAGAATATGTGCAAACCTATTCCCCCGATTTACTTCAGGCAGTTCCGCGCAGTCTAAGCCGGCAAGCAATTGGTTTAACCGATAAACTGCCATTTAGCGGCGAAGATATCTGGAACGGTTATGAGCTTTCATGGCTTAATCTGCGAGGTAAACCCCAAGTCGCAATCATGCAATGTATCGTTCCTTGTGACTCGCCAAATCTAATTGAATCAAAAAGCTTCAAATTATATCTAAACAGTTTCAACCAATCTAAAGTTGAGTCAGTTGAACAGTTAACTCAAACTTTGCAGTCTGATTTGTCAAACTGCGCTGGAAAACCGGTTCAGATAAAAGTGATTTTACCCAAGGATTTCGCAGCCCAGAAAATCCAAGAAATGGCTGGCCAAAATATTGATGACCAAGATTTAGAGTTTACCGATTATCAATTAGATGCCTCGGCATTGAAGGTAACCGCTAAGCAAGTTAGTGAAACCTTGTACAGTAACTTACTAAAATCCAATTGTTTGATCACCAATCAACCCGATTGGGGAAGTATCATGATACGTTACACTGGTGCACAAATAGACCAAGAATCACTTCTGCGTTACCTCATCTCATTTCGCATGCATAATGAGTTTCATGAACAATGTGTAGAACGAATTTTTCGCGATATTAAACACTTTTGCGAACCATATAAATTGACAGTTTATGCGCGATACACTCGTCGTGGTGGGCTCGACATTAATCCTTTTAGAAGTGACTTCGAATCGGCTTACAGCATTTCAAGACAAGCGCGTCAGTAAGAAATTAAAATAGGACAATCTATGCTTTCAATACAATTAAACCCAGTTGGGCCCCTAAGCCAACTGTCACAGTACGAAGTAGATAGACTCAAACAATCGGTAAACAGTGCTCTGTATAGACTTTTTAGAAACTGTTGTTTAGCTGTATTGAATTCAGGTGTAGAAGAAGACAATTCCGAGCAACTTTTTTCACCCTACGAGAACTTTGAAGTCAACCTAATCAGGCGCGAACGCGGAGTTAAAATTGAATTAGTCAATCCACCAGCAGTGGCATTCGTGGACGGACAATTAATTAAAGGTGTTCATGAACATTTATTTGCCGTGCTCAGAGATATTCTGCACATGGGAGTGAAATATAAGCTTGATGAAGTTCATGAATCCCAATCGCGAGATTTAACCGATTTAGTGTTTGACATGTTACGCCACGCAGAAGTCATTAAAGTGGGCAGCGATCCTAATATGGTTGTGTGCTGGGGCGGTCATTCAATTGGCGAAGTTGAGTACAAATACACCAAAGAAGTGGGATACCAGCTTGGCCTACGAGAAATGAATATTTGCACCGGCTGTGGTCCAGGGGCGATGAAAGGCCCGATGAAAGGCGCCGCAATTGGACACGCCAAACAACGCTACAAAACCGGCCGTTACTTAGGTATGACAGAGCCATCCATTATTGCCGCAGAGCCGCCCAATGCTATCGTCAACGAACTGGTTATCATGCCTGATATTGAAAAACGTCTGGAAGCATTTGTGCGTGTTGCCCACGCTATTGTGATTTTCCCTGGCGGCGTAGGGACAGCAGAAGAATTGTTATATCTGCTCGGTGTGCTTCTAAATGAAGATAATCGAGAGCAAATTGTCCCAATCATTCTAACTGGACCTGCCCATTGTAAAGACTACTTTGAATCAATCGACAAGTTTGTGGGTGCCACCTTGGGACCAGAAGCACAAGCTCTTTATGAAATTATTGTTGATGATGCCGTTAAGGTCGCGCAAAAAATAAAAAGCAAACAATTAGAAGTACGTGCACACAGACGCAATACTGGTGATTCATATTTGTTTAATTGGCTATTAAAAATTGAACCGGAATTTCAAAAACCCTTCGAGCCAACTCATCAAAGCATGCAAGAACTGAATTTGCATTTTTCTCAACCCAAAGCCGAACTTGCTGCCGCACTGCGCAAAGCATTTTCAGGAATTGTGGCGGGAAATGTGAAATCAGAAGGGATTAAACAAATAAGACAACATGGACCGTTTAAAATTAACGGCGATCCTAAATTAATGAGTATGCTAGACACCCTATTGCAATCATTTGTAAAACAGCAACGAATGAAGTTACCCGGCAGTGAATATAGCCCGTGTTACCAAGTAATAACCTAAGTTAAGCCATCCGTTTTTCACGTTTAGTGGCCTTTATTCATCGCCGCATTTTGATTAAAATGAGGATAATTGAGTTTGAGAAAAGTTTATGAATAGTAAAGTAATACAACGTATCGGAATTGGCGTATTTATCTACGTATCGCTAGTTGTAATGCTGATATTGTTTAATCCAGATGATACATCCAGTATGGGATGGGAAGATCGTCAGGAGTACAATAAGGTACAGTTGACCAAAATTAAAATAGGCGACCTTAGATCAGGGATCGTCGAATTATTAGGGCCACCAGACATTAGTGAAGCCAAACTGGTGGGAGATACCCAATTACAGGTCATGTTTTACCGCACGACTTGGAACCAATCGGATGGCATAACCACCCAAGACGAATGTACCCCACTTTTGTTTGAAGATGAAAAGTTAATTGCCTGGGGCGAAGGCACGTATCAAAGTTACTTAAAACTCTAGTGGCTTTTATGCATTTATTAGTGTTAGTTAATTAATGCCAACGCAGAGCTTGTTAAAAGCATTCGGGCAGGTTTCCACGGTACTTGAAGAAGTGCGACAAAACCCCGTTGGACCTGAGCAAATTAAACGCATTGTCAAAGTTTCTGAATACTTTTTATCTGCATTTAAACTCTCGCCTGATGTTTTTGTCGCCCAACCGCTTCTGTACAAATCTAGAAGTGGTTTTTTAAATAATCTAACGTTTAACACCCTAGTCTATTGTGCACTCATTTGTAACCGAGCACGCATCAACGACTTATGCTGCCAACAATTATTGAGTTGCATACTCACTCTTTATTGTGAACGTCAGGAAGATCTACAAGGGTTTTATCAACAAAACCAACGGCCTTCCCACCACCGGAAAAGCGTTCGACTATTGCAAATTCTTAACAGAGCCAATCTACAAACTTGGATGGATGGGTATCAAGTCTACAAATACCTTTTTTCTAAATTTGAAAATAACCGGAGTTGGCCAAAAGATCTGACCAAAAACCAACAGGTTATTTTGTTGGCCCATCAACTTGCGACGCAAGTTACTCCCAGTGAGGTAAAAAAGCCAGTCCATTTCTCCAGTGCAATCCGAAAACTGACTCAAACCTGTCCAGAGAGTTACTTAAATAGCTTAAATGGATTGCTCCAATATCCAACGCTGATTTGTCCCGGCACGCTAGTAAAGCTTGATCAACAGCAGCCTGCGGTTGTGTTGAGTGTATCTGAAGATAAAGTACTGGTAATTATCATTAATTCAAAAGGAGATGAGAAAGCCCAATTGAAGCGCGTATTTAACGACAATATTCAACGGGTATCAGCGACACAAACAGTAACTGGCTTTAGTCAAATTCAGCGATGGTGGGATATCAATTGGCAAATTGAAAAAAGCGATTGTATCAACCCAATAGAAGATAACTTCCCATTAGACAAACCGCCTACATTACTGCTGGAAGTTCAAAAGCACCTTAATAGCGGTTCAGTGGATATCGACAAATTAGCATTGCAAATTAGTTCCGAGCCCGCCTTTGCTGATTACCTAAAACAAACAGCGACAATTTCGAATAGAAATAAGCTACCAGTGCAACAGGTAAAGCATGGTTTAATGATGCACGGTTACGTGAAAGCAAATTCAATGCTTATTCAACAAGCTTTGTTATTGAGATTGAATCAAAGTCATTTCCCCTTGCAACAAAACTTTACGCAATTTATTCGATTGGCCTGTCAAATTGCAGCCAACCTCAGCGCACAAAATAAACATGTATCTCCAGAGGAAGCATCAACATTGTTGTGTTTTGCCTGCAGTGGCCTATTTACCCAACCAGCACTAAAAACCCGTACTCAATGGACTCGGCGTCAAGAGCGACAACAAGACATTAGCTATTTATTCGATTTTCGTAATCCCGAAACGTTACGCAATCACAGCCTAAAGTTATGCCAAGCTTGGCAACAACCCACTTTATATAGTGATGCAATAATGGCAAATAGTCAGGATTCCGATGAACTGTCGAAAAATCCGATTCTTAACACATTGACAGTAACACTAGGTTTAAGTGTTCTATTAGCCAGACGACTGTATTTTTCCGAACACCAATTAAATGATGTATCGCAACGTTTTTATACTAACAGCTTAAGGTTTTTAAAATTAAATGAACAAAAAGTTAGCGAATTGTTAGCTAACTCACTGCAACAAAGTCACAGTTACTGCGCTTTACCTTAAAATTCAAAAAATCTACTGGAATAACGGTGAAATGGCGGTAATACGTGGAAAATTAACTGAAAAAATGGTATAAATTCGCCCCTAAATTTCAGTCTAGACGCCGGTTAAATACCCAGCCCTCAAAGTGTAAAATAGGAATTCATCATGACACAACAACGTATTACCGTTATCAAAGGCGATGGTATCGGACCTGATATCGTCGATTCTGCCCTACAGATATTAGAAAAAGTTGGCTGCGACTTTGCGTATGATTTTGCCGATGCAGGTTTAATGGCGCTGGAGAATCACGGCGAACTGTTACCGCAAGAGACTTTAGATCTTATTGAAAAGAACAAAGTTGCGTTAAAAGGTCCACTGACAACGCCAGTGGGAGAAGGCTTTACGTCTATTAACGTTAGCTTGCGTAAAAAGTTCCAGATGTACGCAAACGTTCGTCCAGTTTTGTCTTTCAAAGGTACCAAAGCACGTTACGAAGACATTGATATCATTACCGTCAGAGAAAATACTGAAGGAATGTACTCAGGCTTAGGGCAAGTGGTTTCAGACGACGGCACAGAAGCCGAAGCAAAGAGTATCATTACGCGCAAAGGCGCAGAACGTATTATCACATTCGCTTACGAGTTAGCTCGCCGCGAAGGACGTAAAAAAGTTACAGCAGTACACAAAGCGAATATTTTAAAATCAACATCAGGTTTGTTTTTAAAAGTAGCCAGAGAAATAGCCGATAAATATCCCGATATCGAGTCAACAGAGATGATCGTTGACAATGCGTGTATGCAATTGGTTATGAACCCACATCAATTTGATGTCATGGTAACCACCAACTTGTTTGGTGATATTCTATCCGACCTGTGTGCAGGCCTAGTGGGCGGTTTAGGTATGGCACCAGGTGCAAACATAGGTTCAGACTGCGCCATTTTTGAAGCGGTACATGGCTCAGCACCAGATATTGCAGGTAAAAACCTAGCGAATCCAACCTCTGTTATTCTTGCCTCAGTACAAATGCTTGAATATTTACAGATGGGTGATAAAGCTGAAAAAATCCGTAATGCCCTCAAAGACGTTATCGAATCTGGTGATCGCACCACACGAGATCTGGGCGGCCAGCACGGCACCACAGACTTTACTCAAGCGGTATTAGATAGACTTTAAACTAACAAATTAGATTCGATCTACATCAAGCCATTACATTTAATATTGTAGTGGCTTTTTCGATTTAGAACTGTCGAAATATTTAACACAACTAGTCGGACCTCCTGCCAATTTAAAATTTATTCCATTAAAATCAACAACTTAAAATATGGCACACATTGTGCTTTACCCGGTTTTTAAAATTATTTTTAGTATCATAGGAAGTAGTCATGATAAATCTTTTAAAATCTGCTTTATTAGCAAGTTTGGTAATCTCCGCATCGGCAAACGCAGCCGTAATCACGTTAGAATCTCGCGATATCGACGCCAGCTTTAATAGCAGTGATCTGCAAGCCGCGTTTGATTTATTGCCTTCATCTTCGGTTAACACCATTAGCTCTACCGACAATTTCAATACAGATAGAGACAGTGTGAATTTACTAACTGTTGAATTTGACATGAGCTATGAAGGAAGTTGGACACTTGAAGCAGGGTTAGACGCCGGTTATGGTGCAGAACTGTTTTTTGATGGAATCTTAGTTTCAGAACGAACTGACAACCTTTGGTGGAAGTACAATTGGAACAACTCAGATGTTTTTACTATTGATTTGAACAACATCGCAATTGGTAGCCACACTATCGAATTGTTTTGGGCTGAAAACTGCTGTAGTGGTAATAACTCAATCAGACTGACTGAAGTGAGCTCAGGTGAAGTTCAAACATTATCTGCTGCTTCTGTAGACGCTGCCAGTATTCCTGAGCCTGCAGGTATTTTATTACTAGGCATGGGTTTATTAGCGCTTGGTCGCAGAAAATAGCCTAGCATAAACCTACACTGAAGTTTCTACTGAACAGTAGAGTCTAACTAAGGTCCTTTTCAAGGGCCTTTTTTAATCCCTTTAAAAAATGTCTGTTTTAATGACGACCTTGCAAACCGCAATTTCTTACCCAATATCTACTTTGACTGAAAACTAGACTTTACATGTATTCAAAGCCGGACTAATTTTAAATCGTGCAAATTAAGCACTAACGGATTAAAAATGAACACGGAGAATCTATATGAAAAAGTTCTTACCTACTTTAGTAGTTGCTTGTGCAGTCTTTTTAGCAAGCAGCCCACTAACCATTCAAGCGAAAAGTTTAAATCAAAAAGTTGAAACTGCGAAGACTCAGTTACAAACTCAGTCAACACCTATCAATTTAAATACAGCAACAGCCGACGATTTAGAAGCCTTACCTGGTATTGGTTCAAAAAAAGCGCAAGACATAGTCGCTTATAGAAAAGCCAATGGCAGCTTCAAGCGTGTGGAAGATATCACCAACGTTAAAGGCATTGGCAATCGAATGTTAGAGAAATTGAAAACATCTATTTCGGTGAAATAAAAAATGGCGCCAAATTGGCGCCATTATTAAGTTCTTTCAGTATTATTTAATCGTCTCTTTCAGAAACTCAAGAAACTCATCTTTAATTTCTTCGTGGCGTAAGCCGTATTCGATATTGGCTTTCATATAACCTAACTTACTTCCACAATCATGGCTTTTACCGGTCATGTAATATGCATCAACCTGTTCTTTTTCCATCATGGTATCAATGGCATCAGTGAGTTGAATTTCATCGCCAGCACCTGGCTGAGTTTTTTCCAATTCATCCCAAATACTTTCAGATAAAACATAACGACCAACAACAGCTAAATTAGAAGGCGCTTCTTCCAAAGGTGGCTTTTCTACCATCTTATGGATTTTAGCTGACTCACCTTCACCCAGCTCTTTTCCAGCTAAATCAACCACACCGTATTTATGAACCTGATCATCAGGCACCGCTTCCACCATGATTTGACTTACCTGACTGGTATTAAAAGTAGCCACCATATCAGCCAAGTTATCTTTCTTCGGATTACATGCGGCATCGTCAATGATGACATCAGGTAAGACAACAGCAAAGGGGTTGTCGCCTATCATTGGACGGGCACATAGAATAGCGTGGCCCAAGCCTTTCGCTACACCTTGACGCACATGCATAATGGTTACATCTTTAGGGCAGATAGCTTGCACCGCTTCGAGCAATTGGCGTTTAACACGTTTTTCTAATGTGGCTTCCAATTCGAAACTGGTATCGAAATGGTTTTCGATACTGTTTTTACTCGCATGAGTTACTAATATAATTTCTTTCAAACCTGCGGCAACACATTCCCCAACCACGTACTGAATCAGTGGTTTATCGACTACTGGCAACATTTCCTTTGGAATAGCTTTTGTTGCTGGTAACATCCTCGTCCCCAGTCCTGCAACTGGAATGACTGCTTTTTTAACCTGACTCATATTAACGTTCCTTTATTGATAATCCACGACCTATGGCGTAGTAATGCAATCCGTATTCCTGCATTAACGAAGGTTCAAATAAATTTCGTCCATCAAATAATAATGGCTCAGATAACGACTGTTTTATTAACTCAAAATCAGGTGCTCTAAACGCCTGCCACTCTGTACAAATAACCAAGAAATCAGCACCTTTAAGTGCGGCTTCTTTGGTACCTGTTAAACTCAAATCATCACGTACACCGTAAATACGCTGTGTCTCTTCCATCGCTTCAGGGTCGTAGGCTTGTACCTTTGCGCCAGCTTCCCATAAATTTTCCATCAAAACACGACTAGACGCTTCGCGCATATCATCTGTATTGGGTTTGAACGACAACCCCCAAATAGCGACAGTTTTGCCTTTCAAATCATTGTTGAAATGACGGCAGATATATTCGAATAACTTTTCTTTTTGTTTGTAATTAACCGCTTCAACCGACTCAAGAATCTTTGCAGTATAACCAGCTTCACTTGCACTACGAGCGAGCGCTTGCACATCTTTGGGGAAACACGAACCTCCATAACCACAACCAGGATAAATAAACTGATAGCCAATTCGTGGATCAGAACCTATGCCCAGTCGCACATTTTCAATGTCAGCACCAAACACCTCGGCTAAATTAGCCATTTCATTCATAAAGCTGATTTTAGTAGCCAACATGCAGTTAGCAGCATATTTGGTCAATTCAGCACTACGAATATCCATCACAATAATCTTGTCATGGTTGCGATTAAATGGTGCATAAAGCTCTCTTAGCTTTTTTTCTGCACCATCACTGTCAGTACCGATAATAATACGGTCCGGTCGCATACAATCATTGACTGCAGCGCCCTCTTTTAAAAATTCTGGGTTTGAAACTACATCGAAGGGAATTGATTTGCCAAGAGCCTCTTGGACTTCAGCAATTTTAGCTTTCACTTTATCCGCAGTACCAACAGGAACCGTTGATTTGTTAATCACAATTTTATGTTGATTCATGGCTTCGGAAATCGTTTTCGCTACCGCAAGCACATATTTTAAATCTGCAGAGCCATCTTCATCAGGAGGCGTACCTACGGCGATAAAAATCACCTCTCCATGCTCTACCCCTGCTTTGGCATCAGTGGTAAATTTAACTCTTCCAGCTTCAAAATTAGACTTAACTAAAGGCGTCAAACCTGGTTCAAAAATAGGAATTATCCCTTTTTCCAAGTTGTCCACTTTGTTTTGGTCCACATCAACACAAACAACTTGGTGACCGACTTCTGCCAATACAGCTGCTTGCACTAACCCCACATAACCAATACCAAAAACGGTTACTTTCATTATATTTAATTCCTTTATTTATTTAGCTGTATATTTGTGAGCAATTATCATGCAAATAATTCAATTGAGTAATTTATGAGTGATATTACAAATGGTGGATAGTGTATAACTTCAGAAATGAAAAATACAGGTTGAAAACAAGACTAGAGAGCAAATAGATAACACCTGGTTACCAGTTATCTGAAAAAGCCCCGTTCTTTTTGCATAAACCGTCCCACAAACCACACAACATAAACTTAATGCGTTCTAATTTACGGTCTTGTAATAAACTGTTGGCAAAAAATCGAATGGGTAACACACAAATATTGCGCATTTTCCAATATCGAGGCACATAGCCACGTCTTGTTAAAAGCAGCACATTGCGAAACTGATAGTAAAGTCGAACAGGACTACCCACTTTGTAAGTAATACCTGCAAATTTACTGCGAGAATCACCTAAGCGGTGAATCATCTCAACCTTATCTGCTATGGCTACCATTAAATTTTGTTGCTTCGCGCGCCAGCACCATTCGTGATCCACACCATCTATAAACAACGTCTCATCTTTGTAACCAATGGCATCGAGTTTAGATAAGTCGATCATCATTCCTGAGGAAATAATTTGGGTTACACACACGATCTCATCGTACACTAAGACCTCTCGTTGCACTCTGGGTTTAACGGTTTTTTCAGAAAATGAGCAGATAATGCGCGGTCCAATGGCCACCACCGGGCGATTTTCGACCTTAGATGCCACCAGCAGCGATGACAACCTGAATGCAAAGTCGTCGTCTATGGTGCTATCTTGGTCTAACAACATCCCGAATTCACACCCTGACGAGCGTAAGTCGCGCAAGCCCACATTGTGCGCTGCAGCAATACCTATATTATTGGGGAAGTGATGGTAGTGCATATTGGATTTATCAAACAGCAGTTCAGTGGCAACAGGAGAATTATCCACAATCGAAACCACATCCACTTGTTGCAAAACTGTCTCAAGTAGATCTTGGGTAATACCCATATCTGGTTTGTATAAAATGACGGTAGCGCCTATCACTCGTGTCGAACCCGCTTATTCAAAAGGTAGCGGTCTATCTTATACGCTAATTTAACAATTTTGGAAGGCATCAGACGTAAAAAGAGTACCGCAAAAGCGTAAACAATATTGCCAATACTATAACGCTTTAACACTTTCATAGCGTAAAAACGTGCTTTAAATTCATTGATTGATTTGCTCAAGCCGCGACGTTTATAGAAGTCATTGACTCGCCTGAACTCAAGCAGTGGCTCCGGAAGGTTGGCAAATTTGTAGCCCGCAGCACAAAGCTCAGCCCACAAAAAATAATCTTGGGTGTTTTGCAAGTCTTCGCGGTAACGATAACCTTGTTGGAAAACTTCCATTCTAACGACTACAGTCGGATGATTGATTGCACAACGTTTCGGTAAAATTCGAAAAATATCACCGTGTTTTTTAGGCAGCTTTCGCTTACCCACCTTTTTCCCATTCTCGTTTATTTCAACCAAAGAAGTGCCCAACACTTGCGTTTTTTGATGCGTCTTCAGAAATTTGATTTGTTTTTCAAAACGATCCAAAAGGGAAATGTCATCCGCATCCATTCTGAAAAAGAACTCTGCAGATGGCATATTATTTAATGTCCAATCAATAACGTAGTTCATACAACTACTTAAACCAACATTCACTGAAGAATCAACTAACAGGATGTTATTCCGCGTAGTGCTTAGTTGTTTGAGATAACTAAAAACATCTTTTTTAACTTCACCGTCTAACACGATTACTAGCAGAAACCCTTGGTAACTTTGACAAAGAACACTCTCAATCGATTGCTCAACCCAATTTAAGTGATCATCAATGTAAACACCCATGCCCACTACAGACTCAAAAGTTTGATGTTTCTCAAGCGATTGTAAAATTGTAAAAGAATGAGACTGATGGTTTGGTGACTTCAGAAACTTGCTCCAGCATTTCGATTTAAGTAGTTAGCGCCGCGAAGATAGATAGGCGGCGAAGTATACCAGACTATTTGGTTAATTCACCGTTTAAACCATTGGAAATATTTCTACCATGGTTAAATTCAAATACTTCATGAAAGTCCGATGACTATTCACACAAAAATTAAAGAAAGCCATCAACGATGTTGTATTCGTTTTCTAATAATTTTTGGTACTGCTCTCTATTTGCGGGCAAACCTTGTCCTGACGCTCTCACATTTTTTTCAAGAAGTGGAATTTCAGTCCCCATGACTTGTGATAAACGTTGTAAATCTTCAGCATAACAATGAGTCCGTCCAACAAAATGAAAATCGCTTATGGGTACTTTTGAAAAATGATTCTGATAGGGCCTATTTAATATTTGTAAACGGGGGTGCGTTAAAAAAAACTCAAAAACGTCTAATTTATTTTTTTCTATATTTTCACCAAATTCATTATAAATAATTTGATATTCTTCTTTAGATCTCTGCACTGCCAATAAATGCCCAAGAAGAGACCAAGCTCGCTCCACAGGATCCCTTACCCAAACAATTCGCTTCGCATTTGGGTATAGTTTAAGTTGCTCAGGGTGCGCATGAAAATGACCGTGTAAAATCTTAGTTCCGTAAGGTAAAAGTATTTTTCCACCATTGCCCACATGTTTTACTTCTTCTGGAGAATATAACTGTCTAATAGCACGGGTGCCGAAAGCTTCTGCATAACCTAGTTTTAACGACGTACCTGCCGTTTTAGGGATATGATGAGACAACCATAAAACAGTATCACTACCATCTGATTGAACTCGTAACATATTCAAAATATTTGATAATAAATTCATTAATACATTTCAATTAGTTTCAAGGACTAGAAAAAGTTGATTTATTCAATTTTCCATCCCGACATTACAGACAAAACGCCCGTAATTATTATTTATAAATAGTCTGAATGGTATTCGTTAATCATTAAGCTCACACTTAGATTTTTTCGTTTCCATTGCAGCAACAACATCAGGAAGCGTCACACGCGTAAAAATTTTCGATAGAATTGGAAAAACTTCAGGGGGGGAATCCAATATAACACGTGAAACCTCTTCCCTTTTTCCCATCACAAACTCCCTTCCTAACATAATCTCTTCATGTAACTTATAATTTGCAAAAAAGTTTTCTAAAAACCACTGATAATCAATCAATACTTCACTTTCAAAGGAAATAGACACTTTTGAAGTACGAGGTATATATCCACTTCTGTTCGTTTTAAATACATCGGCATAAGGTCTATTTTGGATCGGTCGACCTCTTAGTAACAATGCTACATATTCCTCTTGGCTGCGAAACATTCGATGTAAAATAAAAATCTCCTTTAAAGGAGACTTCACTTCTTCTCGGCTTATTTTTGCGAAATTATTTTTATCCACATGATATATGCTGCCATCCGCCAATTGGTGCTTAATTTTATAGCCTAAAATGCTATGGGGATTAACATCCTCAACTAAAACATTAGTGCTAACCAGTGATTTTACATGATTTCCTTTGATACCTACTATTTTCTTGTCTATTGATGGTAAAAAAGGGTGATTTTCATTGGTCCGATTGAGCCATTCAAAACAGACCACATCTGTAGTCTTTTGTTTCAAGAAGTCATGAATGGTGGTTTTGAGATCTTTGGGAGTCCAAAATTCATCAATATCTAAAAACATGACATGGGAGTACCCCTGCTTTTTACTGCGATTTAATTCATGCTTGTAAACCTGAGTCTGTGGAGCATCGATATCTGGTCGAAAAAACTCATCTCCATCACAAAATTCAATATGCTTTACTGAGCTTAATTTCCGAACGATATTACTGGTATTGTCAGTGGTGTTATTTACATAAACTGAAATATGGTCAAATCCGAAGTATTGATGATGCGCTAACCACTCAGGTAAATAGCAAGCTTCATTTTTTGCAATTGCAACTAGCTTTACTCGATAAGACTTTCTCTTCCTAATGCACTTGTTAATTAAAATCCATAACCAAAATAAATATTTAGAGGCTTTACGGCAAGAGAGATAAACACTGAACCTAAATCTGAATAATTTTTTTAAATTCAATTTATCAACACTCTTTTATCGAGAAATTTTCTCTTCTCAATGTTAAATTGGGACTATAGGCGGGATCATGTTCAATGATGCTTGCCCAGTTTTTTTGTAAATAATTTAGTTCTTTTTCAAATCTATCACGCTTTTCAACCGTGTCGTCGAAACCTCTGGATACTGACTCATAATGAAATAAAATAGCTTCTGCACAATAGAGATTTCGCCTTCCTAAACTCAATACTTTAAGACAGAAATCAACGTCATTAAAAGCCACTTCCAAATTAATTTCATCTAAACCATTTACAGCTAAATAATCACTCTTTTTAACCAACAGGCACGCCGCAGTCACAGCACTGAAACAGTTTGTGGCGGCTAAACGATTTAAATAGCCGCTATGTTCTCGAGGAAAATACTTATGAGCATGCCCTGCACCTCCGCCGTAGCCCATAACGACACCTGCATGTTGAATTCTGCCATCTGGATAAAGTAGTTTAGCGCCCACACAGCCGATTTCTTTTCGATTGACTTGATTTACCATATAGGACAGCCACTCAGGCTCTATCACTTCTATATCATTGTTAATTAACCCTATAATTTCACCCGAAGCATGAGTGACTGCGAAATTATTTATTGCCGAGTAATTAAACTTTTGATCATATTTAAGCACTTTAATTTGTGGATGTTTATTTAACTCATTGAAGTAATCAAGACTTTCTTGTTCGTCTGATTGATTATCAACCAATAATATTTCAAAGTTTCGATAAGTGGTCTTCGTCAATATAGACTCAACACATACGTTAACAAGTTGACGTGAATTTCTAGTCGGAATAATTAAACTCACTAAGGGGCTTGTTTCTGTATGCCAAAGCAATTTTAAAATAGGGTATTGAGCATGCTTAGTGACCTTTGCATATTTACAGACTTTATTAATGGTTGTTGGCCCCAGAGGGAAACTATTTTTATCAGCGGCAGCTTGTGAATGAACGACTACGTAAGGTAGGTGCCCTATTATCATATCTAACTCATCTAGATAAATACTAGCTAGGAAGTCAGCAATACTAGTCTGACTAACCTCTAAACGCGCTTGTTTAGCAAATACTCTGTTCGAGCGGAACCAAAGCCCAGTATTGATATAGCCCGTACTTAACAATAAATCGGGATTCCAGTCGCTATGTAGTTTGGGTGAGTGCCTTTTTCCTGAAGAAGTGATGCTGTCACTGTCAAAATAGCCAATTGAAGAGCTAGAATTTAAAAACGCTGAAACTGCTCCTTCAATTAAAGGGTGCAAAGCGTCACCGGCGTTTATTACTAAGAAGTTATTAATTTCTCTTTCGGCATCACAAGAAAAATCAAGTGAACTTTCCGACACAACTTCAAGATTAGCAGTCAAGTTATTAAGGTTATAATTGACGTTTTCTTCACCTTTAACCAAAAGAAAAACAGTTTCTATTGTGTTTATATCCGCCAAGTATTCCAAGGTAAAATTAAGTAAGCTTGAATTTCCGTTAACTACCACTACAACATTAAAAGGAATGCCTAATGTCATACCTTTCAACGACATATTTTGCTTAGATATAAGCCCTTCATATAGCTTAGCGGTCTTTTTCTTTGATGGAATACCGTATGATAAGCCGCTTTTTTGGAGGTTGCGACTATACAAAGAAGTTAACCATGGCCAGCGCTTAACCTTATTTCGAATTGATTCAGGAATGCATCCAACCATGGACTTCACTCCTATCATTATATATTTTTTAACCACACAACCTCTTAACTGAATACGATTACAAACATCTAAATGATATATTTTCAATTATGGAAATATAAATTGATGTTTTGATACTATTTTAAAATTTGCTGAATAGCACTTAACATGCTTGGTTTAACTTTTTGATAACTATAGCCTTCTACTGCTTTACTTCTGCCATTCACACCAAGTTTTACAATCAGGCTTGGCTCTTTTATCAGCAAGCCCAGAGCGTTGACGACACCTTCAATATCTTTAAAGGGAACTAAAATACCATTTTTTTCATCAACTAGTTCAGGAATAGCTCCCCATTCATATGCAACAACGGCACAACCGCTTGCCATACCTTCAATCACTGTGCGACCAAAAGACTCCTGGAAGTGGGACAAATTTAGTAAGATATCGGTATCTTTAAGTGCTTCAAAGGAGCTCTGGCAATAACCTTTCCATTCTAAATTTTGTAAGCTCGTCTGTTTTTTCCAATTCGCTGTATGTTCATTTTCAGGCCCATAAATATGAAACTCAATAGGAAACTGTTTAGCCTCACACAACTCCGCGACTTTAAGTAGATCTTCAATACCCTTTTTAGGCAGATTACTGCTGAGCAAAGAAGCAATAACAGGAAGTTTAACGCAAGGTAGTTTTGACGTAGTAACATCAATGTCAATAACATTTGGAATTAGAAAAGCTCGACTTTTGAAATCAATGAAATTCAATACTGCCAAAGAGTTAGCAATAAAATAGTCACTACTTTTTAAACAATGATTCCTAACAGTTTCAGCATCTGCCCCCAATGCTTCACACAAATCCGGATCATTGGGGGGTAACTCACGAATATGCATAACCGTCTTTCGGTTGTTTCTAGTCGCTGCGTTCAATGGCTCTGACAAAACAAGGGTATTTGCATAAACAAGTGCAATATTCAGCTGTTCAATAATTTGACTAAAAGCATCAACTACCTTTTCATCTGTGTCTCTATTTGCGTTCCACCACTGCATGGGTTGAAAAATAACTTTGCTACATAATGCAGAGACTTTTTCAACATAATCGACGTTTTCGGCATTAGGCAAAACAACAATAATATTAAAATCACTTTGCGAAAACATCTTAAGTGTGTCTAAAAAACTCCTCTCAGCACCAAAAGTATGTTCTGACACCATATGGCCGACACATAAAATGGCGGGCTTATCGTCATGGAAAAGGATTTCGCCTTCAAGTTCAGTGCGCTCTGGCAGACGACTTTCGTTCAGCAGATGTTCAATAACCGCTAATTTATTAGTTTTATGGAGATAGGCCTGCCCACTAATACTTATCACAGGGTTGCAGTCTCTGGCCTCGTGAATACCATTATTAATAAAATGTGCAACGGGCTCGACTCCCGCCTTGGCAATATCTGGATATCGCTTCAAATACCATGCTCGGTCAAACAGTTCGCTGCTTTGCAAAAGTAGCGTTAAGTTATGCTTTCTTTGGGCATCATTACCTCTCAGCATTGTCGGAGGAACAGCGAAAGGTCGCTGATTAGGTAAGCGAGTAAGATACAGCTTTTTATGAGTCTTATGCCAAGTAATAGCTGCGTCATGATAGTCCTTTCGTAACCCTTTAAATTGAGTTCGTAAATGACTCGCTTTGGTTTGAGATAAGGATTCATTTGTTGCCCGCCCGAAAGAAAGCGGTATACCAGGGAAAACCTCGACAATGGAATTAACACCATAAGATGCCAAAATACGATGATAATATTCAGTATCAGCGTTCACCGAAACGTTGTCCCAATATCCCAAACGGCGAAATACCGAACGCTTCAACATTAGTGAAGATACATTGCGATAAATCCAGCCATCTTCCATCCGCCAACGTTGAAAACGCAATTCCTCATCGGCTCTAACCCAATGTGAAACGGATGCGATAGCATTGCGCTTTTGTCGTAGCCCATTAACTTGGCATTCAACTTTTTGCGGATGTGACCAATCATCAATATCGTGTACAGTAATATACTTACCTCTGGCCATACTAAGTCCATAATTTCGCGCTCGATATGCGCCTAAATTGACGTCGTGACGAAATAACTTAATTCTTTGGTCTTGCTTCGATAGAGATTGCAGAACTTGCCATGAGTCATCACAGGAAGCATCATCAACTATGATAATTTCGAGGTTTTTCCAAGTCTGATTTAGCAAACTCCTTACTGCTGTTTTTATAGTATCTTGCGCATTAAAGCATGGAATGATAATGCTAACTAATGGCTGCAAAATATCTTTTAACGTTTTGCTACGAGGTACATTCAGCCCAACTAAATTATCTAATCCTAGTGGCTTTTCTGGATGTTTAACACTAACACCCAAAAGTTGGTTATTGACAAATAGTTCAGTTAAATCATCAGCTCTACTCTCATTATCAAGCAGCATATTTTGAGCTAGTAACTTGTTGTTAGATGTTTGCCAAACATTATCGTTAAGTAACGCTTGCGCCGCGCTCAATTTGCCCTGCCAATAATATGCATCAAACAACAACAGATATGGACCTTGATGTGCGATTAAATATAACGCCATTGGATCTTTCAAGGCTTCGGGTAAATATTGTTCTACTAGATCCCATTTTCCATAACTGCCGTACCAGCGACCAAGCACCCACCCAGCTATACACCGGCTAAAGTCACTAGAGTTACTGAACAATGTGATTAGTTTTTTCTCAATTTTGTCAGTGTTATCGGTCGACCATAACTCTTTCTCTAATTCAAATGCTTCAATTTTGCAGGGGAACCGCCCCTCGCCACGACCACAATTGGTATAGTGCTCTAATGGTTCTACTCCTGCCTCTGCCACGTCAGGGTAAGTATCTAAATACCAATTGGCATCAAAATATTTTCCGAGCTCTATGTTTTGTTCAATAACCATTTTTAATTACAATTTCTTTCAATAATAAAAATACACTAGCACTTAATAAAACGTTCGTTTTATTTTAAATTAAGTCGCGTCTTTGATTCCAATTAGCTCTGAGTAAATTTCTACAACCACCTTTTGGAGATAGAGTAAGCATTTGCTATTTTAATAAAACCCCTTTCCAAAATTATGAAGTAAAGGAAACTTATTGGCAGCTGCTAAACTATTCTGACAATAGCAATCCTCGAGTTACTTTAAAATTATCATAATAAACGAAAGTATCAGTAGAGGGGCTCCAACTCGGATCGTTTCCACCATAAAATGAGTTATACAAAAAATAATCAATCTTATTTTCCATATTTCCAGTAAAATTTAAATTGTTACGCTCTATCAGTTTTTTTCCATTAATGAAAAGTGCAGCTATGCCATCGCTGCTGCCGACTTCACTGTTTAACTTTACATATAGTGCAATTTTGTACCAGGTATCTTTAACAAACGTAAACCCTAGAGGGTCTGCTACATCATCCCCACAACGTTTTTTACGATCTTGATGGTATAAATATAAAACGGGTTGTCCGTTTTGCCTCCACATCATTCGGACAGACCAACCATTCGGATCGATAGTTTTACAGCCAGTGGTAGCCGTACCGCCTCCCAAGCCGTGCATTTTACCGCCTCTTACAAATTCAAATTGACTGTCTAATTTCATATCAAAACTGAGAGTGGCTTCAGAAACACTCTCTACTAGTTGAAAACGTTTACCAATATAGGGTGTTCCTGTTTTGCTAGGGGTGTAAGTTTGTCGAATAATCTGGCCGTATTCTAGCTCTTCACTGCTCCCCTTTACCGATAACTCAGGTTTAAACCAATTTTGGTTTAAAGCCATGCCTTCAAAGTCTTGATAGAACAAGTAATCAGTTGATTGCTGCGCTGAAGACATATGCCCTCTTAGCGCAAACAACGATAACAACGATAATAACAGCAGTAATATGAGTCTTAGCAATTTACTCTTATGCTCCTTTTTAAGTTATTGGTATATAGTCTTAAACTCACTACTCAAAATTGATACAGCAATCGGCCTTCAAAACGTCCATTTTAAAATCCTGTACAAAAGCACCAACTCCAGAGGCTACAACACTTTGGTTGGTGCCTAGAGCCCACTACTCGTCAACTAAACTTTCTATAGCTCTTTTTCTAAAACAAGTCTTAAATTTAACCTATCTAAAACGTTTTTCAACAAGCTAGAAAGCAAGAGTAAAACTGAAAACAATGACAATACCAGATTCTGCCAATTAAAGGTCATTTGGTTTAATACAACTTAACTGACTGCATAAGAAACCAACAACCATGTTAATAGTTGCCTCTAGTCTATTGCATAGATCAACCACGACGTTTATCCTTTCCGATTGGTTTATTATTGTCACAAGAATCTCTTTTGACCGACTACTCAGTTACAATTGGAAGCTATACATGTTCAGATTTTTACCTTCGGCCTCACTTTTTAAAAAACACTCTATTCGTCGGCAAGCCAAACTAATTAAAGAATCAGGTTTATTTGACTCAAAATGGTACTTAGAACAAAACATAGATGTGAAAGAGTCGGGTCAAGATCCAATTAAACATTACATTCAATTTGGTGTTACTGAAGGTCGCGCACCCAGCCCCAAATTCGACCAAACATGGTACCTATCACAATACCAAGATGTAGCTATAGCCGGTTTAAATCCTCTAGTACACTATATTGAGCATGGAATGGCAGAAGGCCGCTCTATTCAAGCCAATGATTCTAGAGCTCAGTCGATAAAACCATCAACTCCAGCGGGCGAGTTAAACAAAAAATTATGGGGTGGATTTAGTGAGCATGCGGTAAAAGATTTGGAGAAATTTGCTTACGACGATAATGGCAAAAAATCAGAGCGCGCCCATGCCCTATTAAGTTTGAGTCGGTGGTACAGTACAACGAAGGATTGGTCTAACGCATATCGTTGTTTGAAAGATATTAGACCTTTAGATATCAAACTTTATCGAGCCAAACGAACAAAATTATTACTTATAGAAAGCCTTCTTCAACTTGGGCTTTTAGATAAAGCAACAGAGTTTCTTGAGCCCACACTAGCGCAAAGGTTTGATAGTGATTTTTTATGCGCCTTGTGTAACCGCCTAGAATCAAATGAAGAAAGGCTCATAGTATTAAACAAGATATACTCACACTTCGGTTTGAGTGAAGTTTCCTTTATAGACCAATCTGAAGGTATGAAATTTGGCAATTTAACAATTGCGACCCCACCAAAAACAATTAGCGGCGGTTCTAAAATAAGTATTTTAGTCCCTGTGTATAACGCAGAAGACTTTATTTCAGTAGCGATGCAATCTTTACTTAGCCAAAGTTGGGGTAACATTGAAATTATTGCGGTAGATGATTGCAGTACCGATAACTCTCTAGCTTTACTTGAAGAAATGGCTGCATTAGATAGTCGCTTGAAGGTAGCCAAAAATACCATAAACCAAGGTGCTTATGGTACGAGAAACAAAGCCCTTAGCTTGGCCACTGGTGACTTTATAACAGTTCATGATAGTGATGATTGGTCACATCCACAGATGTTAGAAATTCAAATGGGAGCGATGTTAAGTAATCCGCGTTTAAAAATCACCTGCTCGATGATGGCTCGAGTGCATTCTAATATGAAGTTTATGCTAAGACCGCAAAGAAATAATCTCGATTATGTACATCGGAGCTACCCATCAGTTCTTATTAGAAAGCAAGACTTGGAAGCATTAGGAGAATGGGACGGCGTTTCGGCTAATGCGGATGATGAGTTTGTTCAAAGAGCCCGAATGCTTTGGGGTAACGATTCGGTTAAAGATATATTAACTGGCGTGCCTTTATCTTTCTTTTTAGTACATGAAAATTCTTTAACTCAGAATAAGAAAACTAGCCTTAACAGTTTAACCTTTGGTATACGTCAGGAGTACTCTAGACAAGCCAATTACTGGAAATCTAAAAAGGTTGAAGCGAACTCTGAAAAAATTGTTACAAATAGAAAGAGCTTAAAAGACCCCTTTCCTATCCCTGCGGGTTTAGCGCCCAATAATTGGCCGTTAAATCGCCACTACGACTTGGTTATTATATCTGACTTGAGCTTACTAGGTGGTACTAGGCGTTGTAATGAGGGATATGTAGCAGCAGCTCTAGATTCAGGTCTTAGAGTCGGTTTGTTTCATTGGCCCAGATACGATCTAAAAGTTGCAGAAATTGCCGACGAATATATGGAATTATCCTACAACGAAAATGTAGATATTTTAGTTCCTGAAGATGATATTAACGCTGATTTAGTTGTTATCCATCATCCTCCAATTTTGAAATATGAAATTGATGCTGTTCCTACTATAGATTGTAAAAAAGTAGCTATTTTAGTTAACCAATCTCCTATGCAGTTGTGGAGTGAAAAACCTCATTATTATGCAGAAAAAGATGTGAATGAGTTGACTCAAAAGTTATTTGGGAAACTACCGGTTTGGATTCCCATTTCTTCTATTGTGGAAAAAACACTGACACTTGCTGGAGGAGGTAATAATTTACTAAATGAAACTTGGTTCCCTCCTTATAGCCATGATTTACCAAAAACAGTCCCTAATCCTCCTAATGGCTTAGGTTCTAATAGACCCATAGTTCTTGGACGCCATAGCCGCGATCACTGGACTAAGTGGCCTGAATCTCATTCCGATATCTTCAATGCATATTGCGGCAACAAGAAAAATGTAAAGGTACAGCTATTAGGCGGTGCAAAAACACCTCAAAAAGTACTTGGTAAATTGCCGAAAAATTGGGAAGTGTTTAAGTTCGATTCCATCGAAATTACAGAGTTCATTGAAAGTTTAGACTTCTTCCTTCACTTTACACATGAAGATTATATTGAAGAGTTTGGTAGAAATATTATGGAAGCAATGGCGTCTGGCAGAGTAGTAATTTTGCCGGAAAGTTATGAACCAGTATTCGGTGGCGCTGCAGTGTATTGTAAACCTTCAAAAGTTGAAGATACTATTCGTGAGCTATGGAACGACAATGAAAAATACACAATTCAAACTCAACGTGGTTTTGCATTCGTAGTGGAAAATTGTAGCCGTCCTGTGGTCGCAAGAAAAATACTTAATCTGCTCAAATAGGAATGAACAAAGCCTATGATATTTCTGATTAACCTCAGACCTGCTTAAACAACGACCATCGCATTTCGCTTAAGGTCTGTAATATCAATGGATGGCTTATCTTTTTTAAGCAATAAGTCACTAATTCCGCGAGTAAATTGAGCATAAAGCCATCGCTGACTGCGATGGCTTGAGTATTTGATCAACGAAATTTTATTTTAACGGTTCATTGATTGTCTTAATGATAAAGCATTTTGAGAGCATTGCTCTATCTCATAAAGACAGGGCTTTTGCTTTCAGGTTTTCACTAAAAGTAGTGATAAGTGTAATGTGACATGTGAAAACAATCACAATTGTCATGATTTCGCTGGGTGTCATATTGCCTTATCATTGCCGTTTGCTGTTACCGTCTTCAAGTAATTGTTTTTGACATTGTGGAATAACTACTTTTCAAAAGTAACCAACATCGCAATACCACTCAAATAAATTCGTCATGCCTGTTCCTTGTGAGTGAATATTTCTTGGTCGAAAGATCCGATCACGGAACATGTAATTAGATCATGGTCTTAAACAAGATTCAGGTTAATTAACGCTAAGTATATAAATTATACTTACGACCCTATACAGCAATACCTAGAACGGACATATAAAGATTAGCAACGCTCTTTACATGTCTTTCGGGAGAAAAACGCCACGACATACTATCTGCCACATCATCCCTAACTCCCACATAAAGCGATGATAGCTCATCAATCTTATCAAACTCATTTTTGAATTTATTGGCATCAGCTCTTTCTACAAGACAAAAAGGTGAAAGCTGTTGAAGTAACTCTTTATGTCCTCCCTCAGAGGAAATAATCATCGGAGTTCCTAACATACCGGCTTCAACTATAGTACGTCCCAGAGGCTCATTTTTAGCAGTAGAAACTAACGCGTCCGTTCCTGAAACAAACCGCAAAGCATCGTAACGATATCCAGCAATGATAACATTACTTGCGACATCAGATGATATGTACTTATGCTTTAAATCATTGATCTCACTACGTACAGTTAACCCAACAGAAATAAAATAATGTCGTTTGTTAGATTTTATAGACTTTGCAGCTGCCTCAAAAAACATATCCCGACGCTTTCTTTTATTGCCATTCGCAATCATCGTAAAGACTTTGGCATCCAATGGAATGTCAAACTCATTCTTTAACCAATAACTATCTTGCTTGCGATCATAAACCCTGTCGATTGTAATTGGGTTGTCAACTACTATAACTTTATCTCTAATACTTACTGGTGCGCGATCTCTAACAAACATCGAAATTGTCAGTACCATTTCGGCCGCTAGTAAAAACTCTTCAGCTTTGGCAGGGTGCTGGAACAATCCTCGTTCATGCCATACGTGAATAAATTCAATTTTTTGTTTCAAGGCACCCCATATTCTGTGCATACCCGCATCATTTGTATGGATGATTCCAATAGACTCTTTTGTTAAATGTCTCTCGACATCAGCAGAGTGTTTAACAATACTTTGAATCACAGAGTCGTCAAAAGACGCTCTCTTATCTATACTGGGTAAATTAATAACGACGTAATCTAAACCTAGACGTATTATATAATCAACGGTTGGGCCATCTTGATCTAAAATCACGACGATCTGGAAGCCCATTTGTGACATTTTCACGGCCAAATTTAACGCTGACAAATCGGCCCCACCAGGTCTAGCTCCTTGCCAATTTCCGCGTTCTCCCTTCCTACCAGAAATTGGAAAGCCAATTTTTTTCGTCGATGTATTGTTCACAATATTAAAATCCTACTAATTAAAAATACAGGTACATGATACCGTGATAAACAAAAATATATAAATATAGATTTACATTTTAAGTAAATTCAAAGTGTCGGCCTTTTAACATTTTACGCTCTATTCATAGGCGATTATTTTCTTTCCCAAATCTATTAAACTCAAAATGTTCAACTTTTTTAACTAACTTTCTTCGCCGTCGGTATTGAGCATTTGTTAACCAACTATATAATCGTTGTCTCTGACAAACGGCAACTCCCCTATAGCCTAGTACCCTGAGAGTAACTCATACATTTAAGGAGATACATCAAACAGGATGACAGAGAGGCAGAGCAATTTCTTTCGCGGAATGTTGAGTTAGGCTGCTGTGGTTCTGACGTCGTCTACAATGAATTCTAGAAATTCACAATAAATATTGAATTAACTCTATGCAAATATCAATTAATTGAAAAATAACATTTCAAAAAAGTTATCTATAAAAAATTAAACTGATAGCACTTTTTATAACGTTCTATTTGCTAACTCGGTAAGGAAAAATTTGTATGTTTCCTCAGTAAAATGGAACGGAGCTACACCCCACTTATGATCAGTATCGGCCTTTATTATTTCTTTAGGGTACTCAATCATTGCCTCGCTTCCGAAGGTGTTTTCTAACTTAAGGTAGGCTGCTCGCAAATACTCGTTTTTTTCTGCAATTTTCGCTGGGAAATCTATAGAGTGATTGCCAGTTGGTTGATAAAACACACAATTAACGAATATTTTATTTAGCTTTAGATCATCACAATATCCCTTCAGACGTCTTAAACCTGCTTCCCATAGGCTTTTAAATTCGTCAGAGGAGCTTTTGACTATACGTCCATTTTGACTTTGAGAGCTCGATGCTGTTTTGTACTCCGATGAAACAGTATGTGACGAATTATCATCAAAAAGCTTTAGATTAAATCTATCATCAATTAGGTCAATAACAATAATGTCATTTTGGCTGTTTTCTAAACTAAGCCAAAACCTTTTAGTCATATCTCTTTCTACCATTCGTTTTTGAAAAGTAGATTTAATATTGTTTAGTATTTTAGAGTCTTTTCTGCTTTTGGTTGCCAATGACGCTAAGCTGGTTCTCGCCGTATAGTCAATTAACTTAAAGTCAGTAGTTATTTCTAGTGCATCCCGCGTTACACAACTACCAAGAATTCGTACATTTTTCATTTCAAAAACGCTGTAAATTTTAAGTGTTGCTTCATTTTTATTAACTCGTTAATTTTAATATATATATATAAAATTTAATCGTACACTTAGGCTCTAGTGAAGTTACGAAAGATTTCTAACTATTATCAGCGCCTTTGTAGATATTTCATCGTATCAAAACAGAATAATTTTAGCTATAAAGTTGTGAACAGCCTTAGTTCATAGTCAGGAACCTGCCTTGAGGAAAATAGGAACTTTTCAGCCAATAGTTCTTTTTATTCAATCAGATTTCAAAATGACTACTGAACTCACGTGGGAGGATCATATTACTTTTTGAACTGTGTTGTTTCATTAAAGAAATTAAAGCAATTGGTGGGGTATTAAATTGGTTCGTTTAATAGGCCAATTTACTAAGTTTTCAGCAATTGAAACATTTTCGCAGTTAAGCTTCAGTGATACTAAAATAGTATTTAGCTCTTCATCGCTACTATATTTATACCCATTTACCCCATCAGTTACATAGTACTTTAAAGATCCTTGGCTGGGAGCAAGCACCTGTTTTGAAAAAGACATTGCTTGAAAAAAACCGCCTGAAGTTAAAATGTCACGATACGATAGAAGTACGTAATCTGCAGAGTTAAGGTAAAGTTGTACTTCATCATCATCTATAAATTTGTTTACTACTTTAAAGCTATCATTTTTGAATGATTTAATTTCAGCTAATGTTTTTTTACAGAATATTTTCCCAGCAATTAAATAGTTAGCAGAAAATTCGTTTTCTAAAATTGCTTTTTTAAAAACCTGTATCTTAGGCACTAAATCTTTGTATTCTTTTATTTTTCCCAAAGTAGCGATGGTTAGTTTTTTCTCATCAATTCCTATTTTTTTTCGTGCTTCGGCCTTAACAGTATCATTTTTATAGATATCTTGGTAAAGGCCATGTTCAATTATTTGGATGTTGGCGTTTTCATGTAACCAGTCTTTTATCTCCATTTCTATGAGTGGATGATGGAGCAACACAGCATCACATAATTTAGATAATTGGTTACGAAATTCGTATTCTATGTCAAGGTTCAGTTGCTCATGGTTTTGGCGATTATGAACAGTCCAAACTACTTTCACACCTCTTTGTCTTAGCAGTAACAAATTAGACATGAAGTTATTTAGCACGTCTGTAATGCTTTCTTGTGTTTCCTTATTAAAGAAAATATTTATCCAGTGAATATGCAGAACATCGCCCGCTTCAAATCGACTTAAATCAAGATTGATACTGTCAGCTTCTGACAAGCCCTTAACCTCTACACCCAATTGTTCAAAATTTTGATAAAGTAATTTTTGATAGGGATTCCCATGACTATAATCAGGCAGAAAATAAAGAGTACGGCCTCTGGTTAACCAAGAAAAGTCCGACATTTTCGGGACTTCAATTAATCGCTCCAGAAAATAAGATAAACTTTCTGCTAATCCGTAAACACGGTTAACATTGCACCAAAAATTGTATTGATGAGTTTGATATGCTTCTTGTAAACATTTGGTTTCAAGCTCTGGAAGGCTTTTCAGTTGATATACTTTTGCCTTTGATATCCACCCCAGAACAGGGTCTTCAAAAGAAATAACTTTATCAGTGAGAACTAGTAGCCGAGTATATAAATCATCAGAAACATTTTTTTTACTCAGGCCTCGTAAGTAAAAACCAATAAAGTCATGGTATGTATCTTTTAGCTCTGAAACTGGCGCGAGTCTATTTGTAGCATCAACTAAATACTGGAGTTCAATTTCCAATTTTGATTCACATAATAATTTTAGAAAATCTTTTTGCGACTCAAATTTAATGGCCTCTTTTCGTAAAAATTCGTAAAGAAGTCCGATACCTGCCCAAAAGTCATTTTCCTTTAACGCCTTTGCAATTGCCCCTATCTCTAAGCTCTTTAAATTTTGACTTAGAGGTACCGATCGCTGCCTGCTACCATTAAAGTATTCATTTACAATGATATCATCAAAGTTTTTCGCTTTAGGGTTACGCCTCCAGTACGACTGTGGAGCTCGATAATGAAGTCCAAGATCTTGATTTAATAGATAAAGCTTGCTTCCTCGGGTACCGCAACGAAGCCAGAACTCCCAATCGGACGAAGGGCCGAAACGACTTTCAGTAAAATATCCATTGGTTCTATGTAATTTTGTTCGCCAAACAGGCATGCAATGCGGAATATTATGAGAAACTATCTTTTGCTGTTGATTATTGAACTTAGCAAGTTTTTCAACCCCATATATTTCCGACGTTTTAGGTTGATACCAAACTACTTCATTCTCAGATTCGGACCAAGACTGATTTTTAACATCTGTCACCCTCAGACTAGTGCTAGCAATATCAACTGTTTTATTTCCTTCTAAGGCTTTTACTAATTTGAAAACATGTTCAGAACTACGTTTATCATCAATATTCGCATTTGAACAGAAAGACGAAGAGCTTAACCTAACGCCTAAGTTCCAAACATCATATAGCCCAGGATCAACAGCTAACCAAACATAAATTAACGATGTATTGTCTTGACCAAAACTCATTAAGTTTAAATGCTCTTGACCATCAGACTTTGGACGAAAAATAAATGTTTCGATATTTTGAAGCTCTTTAAACTTCGCGGTGTTTTCAAGAAATGCTTCTTTGTATTCATCCCCATTGAACATGGATGTGATAAGGGTACAAACAGGTACCCAAGACTTAAGATGATGATTTAAAGGTTGCAGGCTGCCAAGTATAGGGTAAAGCAAATGATTAATATGCTCTGGCTCTTTTTGCGGCTCTATGAAAATAGTGTCGAACTTATTCAACAACGCCAGACTTAGTGTTTTGCTGTCAAATAAAACAACGAAATCTTTATTAAAATCGATTGGGTAGTCGTTAATTAATGAAATGCTTTGATCTGTTTTAGGAACCGAATATGAATCGGTGTTCAAAATACAAAGTTCAAAGTGTAAATCGATAAACTTATTAAACGTCCTGAAAAGGTTTACCCACGCTGTAACTTGCCTGTTGCTTATGTTACAGCAGTCTAATATGAACTTTTTTTGTTGTTTAGCCTTACGGGGCAAAATTTTAACTTTCTCTGTAGTATCCATTGCAAAAAAATTCACCAAATAGGCTTCATAACTTTTTTAAGAGTAATTAGAACGAAGAAATGATTTGTAAAATTGATGGAAACAACTTTATTGATGCTTTTTAGAAAAATATTTTATACTAACACTAAAATAAATCCCTGTCATCTACTTTTTAAAGTAGCTGTTCCTCTAGGCTTCTCGCTCGTCCTCATAAAGTCCAGTAAACATCGGAGAAATAATTCACACGAAGAGCCGATGCAAATGGCGAGACAAAGTTTGGTGCGACACAGCTTTACTAAAACGCCTAAGAAAAATGTATATAGAAAAGACTATAGGTACCACACATTTTAAAACGAATAATGCCCATAGGCTATTTCTTGCTCAAACTTTTGTGCAACCAATTCAATTAGCTCAGGATCATAATATGTTTTGTAATCCAGACGGCTCGATTTATTTCTGATCGTCAAAGGGTTGCAGTCTAACTCAAGTTGTAGACACACTTTTTGAAAGTCAGTATCTAAATGTTCATATTTAATAATAAAATCAACATTATCAAACCATTCTTGCTGATGACTTGGATTTTCTACTGCAAGCAACTGAGGTAGAGTTTTAACTTGATTAAGCAGGTTTATAAAATCATTTCTATCCCACAGTTTTACCTTTCGGTGTGGTGAAAAGTAAAATGAAATCATTCTTTCCCATGGGTTTCTAATCGTAGCAAAAATAAACAAGTGTTTAAATAAAGTCTCTGGCAGTACTTTCTGATAATCTGTCAGACTAGAGTGTTTATGTATTCCGGCAAACTGATTTCTCACTTCAAATCTTTCTATTCCATCCTGAAAATCATTGATACAGACTATTTTATCTTCTGAATATGCTTTTAGCCTTTCTTGGATACTATTTCCTGCGGTTTTAGGCAGATGCAAAAATAAAAAGTTGTGTTCTATAGACAACATAAATCGATCTCTTTTCAGCGCGAAGCTGTTGTATTTAAGTTAAACAGTATAACCAAATTTTTCAATTTCAAACTCATAGTGTTTAGCAATTAAATCACGAGTTGGTTGATCATAAAAATCTTCAATCGCTAAGTTACGATTTCTAAATTGACTTTTGAAATTTGGCAATTGTTCAGGTTGAAATGGTACATTAATTCTTTCACATACGTGCTGAATACCATCTAACAAACTTTCATATCTAATATAAAAATCGAGAGAATCTTGATTGTCCAGTAGATAAATTTGTTTATCTAAAACCTTCCCGCCACTTTTTACCCAATTTCTAAATAAGCTCACGTCGTTTTCTGATTGATTTTGATACTTTTCAGGATTTCTCGACTTTTCGAAATGATAAAACGCTGAAATTACCTTATCAAATGGGTTTCTTACAATTGTGAATTTGAAGTAGTCATCCCAAATATTTGGCGCTAATTTGTCTCTAATCGTTTTTGCAGACATATGGTTGTAGTACTCTGACTCCCCTCTATTTGGGCCTCTGTATCCTATTATACCCGCGTCAGTTACTAGCTGCTCTCTATGATGCTGTGGCTGCCAATTGGTGTCAGCTACGCAATAACGTTCAAAGTAAACCTCAACTGACGTGCTTGCTGTTTTAACTGATTTAACAAAGATAAATTTCTTTAAATGACTTACTAGCATTCCATCCCTTAATGATTAATAAATTAATTTGATCTCTTCGGGCAACAAACAAATCGTATCCGAGCATGCCTGAACCTTTACCTTCAATTCATTGGCCCTATTTGGTATACGTTTTGCTGAAAAAGGGATAACGACCTGGTGCTCGTAGATCAGCATTTTCTTTTCGGAAAAACCGAGTTTACGCAATTCACCTTGTGGATACACAACTTCAAAATCGGTGTTTTTTATCAATGGACTCAACTCTGTGGGAATAAGTTTTGAATCTAGAAGAGTATGCGCATTGATATGCCACCCATCTTGCATTTTCAAATAAAGATTACCACCGTCAACTGAACGCTTGATTAACGCAACTCCCTTTCCTCTTGCAAAAAATGAACTTAAGCGAGACAAACTATTTTTCTTTTGTTGCCAAGCCAACACAACTGACGCAGCATCTAAATTAGCATTTCGAATATCTGCTGTCAGCAAAGGTAAACTTTTACTTTCCTTCATCAAATTGAAATCTTTTAACTTACTTAATGCCATTAAGGTCATTCCCAATGCACTTGGCATTTCTGAGTCCGTTGACAAATCATCCCAACTCGAATCATTTATTTTAACTAGAAAAGGCTTTTGAATTTCACCTACGAAATCTGCATATTCCTCATCACTGAAGGTTAAATAAAGCTCATTGAAAAGTAAAATTGCCCATGCAAAATCGTTAAATGTAGCCGCTATTGAAGTATTTCCCCTGAATTGGATTCGAAATAATTGGTCATTTTGATAGTGACCTTGGATTAATTCAGTTGCTCCTATAGTCACAATGTCTCGCAACAAAATATCGTTAGTAGTTTGGTAAAGCTCTGTCACAGACAACAAATAGATTGCGCTCCAAGCCAAGATACTCTTGTCGTCCACAGTAGGCTTATTTTTACTATTTTTAAGTGCTTTCAGTTGTCGAATATGTTGATTAGGTAAGCTGAGATTCCTCAACGATAGCAAACCATTTTTTACATTCAAGTTTGCTGATAATTCAGAATTACTAAATTTGCTATAGTTAGGATAACGATAATATTCTCCTTCGATGCCATTGGATATAGCTGATATTGAAGAAGAATATAGATCCGTGTGTTTAAAATTAGATTCAACAAAATGTATAATTTGATAAGCAAAATCGACATAAACCTGTTTTTGAGTAATCAAATATAATCTATTTAAAACTCTAATCAATTGCCCTTGGTCATATAACATCTTTTCAAAATGAGGCTGCTCCCAAGACCCATCTTCAGCATATCTATGCATACCGCCATCAACAAAATCGTAAGTAGGGCTGGTTAATAGTTGATTTACCTGTTTCTCAACAATTTGCAGATCACCACTTTGCAATTCATCTAATAGGTAAAGTAGCCAGTTTGCTCGTAAAAAGCGAGGCCCATTTCCTTGTTGTTCCCGTTTCAATATTGTTCTTATATCTGCCAACATTTGAGTTTTTTTGCTACTGATTTCTGTACTGGAAACTCTCTTTAAATCGGGTGTATAACTTGGTAATAACTGATGATGGCGCGATTCAGCCAATTCTGACATCGATTGAGAAGATGCTTGCCACTTCTTTGCTAACACGTTGAGTGTCTTGTACAAACTCTTAGGCTTAGTGTAAGAGTCAATCCACAGAATGTGTCCATTGGGAGTAAGGATAACCTGAATAGGCCAGCCGGGCGTTTCGATAACCTTGGAAAGCGCTCTATGGTACTTATTATCAACGTCTGGATATTGCTCACGATCAAGTTTAATACTGACAAAGTTATCATTAAGTAGGCTAACGATTTGAGGATCATCGTAGCTTTCATCAGAAATCACATGACACCAATGGCATGTTTCATATCCGATGGATAAATAGACCAACTTATTCTGATCTTGTGCAACTTCAAATGCAGGATCAGTCCAAGCAAACCAGTCAATGGCTTGAACAGAATGACGAAGTAGATAAGGAGAGTCCTCTTTAATCAATTGATTAATATTCAGAGGTTTTTCATCCACTGTAATAATTTGCAACTCTTCTAACCAACTTTTTCTTAATTCAAACCATTGTTCAGCAGATTTATCAGTGGCGAATGCAAATAAAAATGGATTGAGAATGAGCGCTAACGTAACTATCCGAAGTAATTGGATCATATTCACAATCCGTATTTTAATGTATAGCTTTTATTTGCAGGTAGAACGCCAAAGCTTTCTTTTTTACCATTGGGCCAAATTACCAATACTCTTGCCTTCTCAGCTTTACTCAAACCAATATGTTGAACTTTTGGGTGTGCTGACATATAACCTTGGCTACTAGAAACCTGTCGCCACACATAACCATCCTTTCCGTATCCAACTAATATTTGAGCACCTATTGCGTCTAAATTAACCCCTTTATCTGGCGCGCCTTGTAATTTAATTTTCAACCAATTATTAGCTAGCTTTTCCGCATTATTTTTAAATAGCATCGCTGAATCATGGTAATTATTGATTAATACATCTAGGTCACCATCATTTTCTAAATCCAAATAGGACACTGAACGGCTATTGGCTACCACGTCTAAACCAGACGTTTTAGACAGGTTGTTCAGTTTGCCATTGGCATTAAGGTAAAATACGTTGGATGCTTTACCCGCATCTGGGAAGATAACCTCATCACTTTGATAACTATTTGTAGAGGAGTACACGTAATAGTCATTCATGCCATTGACAACATACAAGTCGTCATCTCCGTCGTTATCTACGTCAAAAAAATCTGCATCCCAAGCCCAACCTGTTGATGTATCACCTCGCCCGATACTGTCAGAAAGTTGGTAAGCCAATTGACCACTTTGGTGGCTTGATAAAAACAAATCATTATTTTCAATCACGCGCATATTAGCTAGTTTATCCGGATCGAATTTAAATGGCGTATCTTTAGAAGGCAGTACGTACCCCTCATCTTTATTCATGGTAGTGATATTGGAGATATATACATCGGCCAACCCATCTTGATTTAGGTCGGTTAAAGAAATATTCATGGTATAAGATGGTTTATCAGTACCTAACTTTTCAGCCACGTCTACAAACTCTTTTCCCTTGCGATTAATGTAATATGCATTGATTCCAAAATCATTCCCAACAATTAAGTCTTGCCAACCATCTAAATTAAGATCGGTGTGTGTAACAGCCTGGCCCCAACCAGAATTGTTTGCTCCTAGAGCATCATTAGACTTACTAAATTTAAAATCACCCTGATTAATATAAAGTTCATTTTGAATGCCGTTGGTATTCTTGCGAGCTAACGTGGGTAACTCACCTTTTAAATAGTTACCAAAATACACCAAATAAATATCTAGAAGCCCATCATTGTTCACGTCCAACAAGGTAGCAGGCCCGCCTATTAATCCTATGCCTCCAAGGCTGGCAATTTCAGTTTTATCAGCAAAAGTACCATCCCCCATATTTTTATAAACTCTATGGGTGTCATTTACATAGGTGATAATAATATCTTGCAAGCCGTCGTTATCAATATCGGCAATAATGGGTTGTCGAGGCTCACCGGGTAAACCATCTTTAGGTCTAACCCAGTTAAGACCCGCAGAAGCGGTTTTATCTACCAATTTAGTGCCGGTATTAAATAAAAGTTGGTTGCCTGCACCGCTCAAAATTAACACATCAATCAAACCGTCATTATTAATATCTTCTGTTGCAACACCAGCGCCACCAAATGCTGGCGGTATTGTAATATTGCCAACATTACCCACTTTAAGGTAACTGCGCATTTGTCGACTTAACCAGTCAGAAGAGCGATGTTCAAAGTTAAGACCATAAGCTTCATCTATTCGAGTAAAATAGGTATTGTCTTGATTATTGTCTGCTGCAGAAACTATTGGTTCTTTATTAATTTCTGGAGAACTATACTGGGAATATTGACCAATTATTTGCGCTAAATTTTGGTTTGTTTGATAAATATACTTTGCATCTAATATGGCCTGAGACCGCTTTTGTTCGGCTTTTGCCAACTTACCCGTTTCTCTGAGTAACAAAAGAGCATAATCCGCGATACCTTCAGTTAATAACTCAGCAGCAAAGGGATCCGCCTCTTTCGTAAGGCTTTCATCTAAAATATCTAGCCCATTGGCCAAATATAACCAATGAAGACCCGAATCACGAAATGCATCTAGATCATAAGCCTCTATGGTTACTTGCCGAGATTTGGGAAAGTTTGGAAAATAAATAACATCTTCGTATGAATTCACATTATGCGGCAAAAGTCTATCTAGAGCTTTTTGTACAGACGCTTCAGAGATAACACTTGGATTTTCTTCTAAGGATTGAGCCTCCAAATAAAGTGCTTCAGCAAAACCAACCATGGCTTGTTTAAAAGCCTCTTGAAATTGCGTGCTATTTATAGGGTCAGGGGGTAGTGTGGCATAAGCAAAATAAACTTGAAGATTTCTGGCAAAAAGTTCTACATTTATATTGTTATAAGCTGCGTATGACGCCACTTTTTGTTCAATTAACTTCGAAAGAGTGCCGGTTATATTCGACTTTGTCACAGCAACAGTATTTTCTTTGCTCGAGTGTTGGAACTCTGGAAATAATTTAGCCCAAGCTCGTACTATTGTTTGTTCATCAATTTCATATTGATCCGCCATGCGAGCTTGCTGATCTGCAAGCTGTAGCAAGGCTAAGGTTGCTAAATCTGTATATTGTTTAATAGCTTCAACTGCGTCAGTTGACAACATGGGTAGATCACCATCTTCCAGCAACAATTGCTCTTGCTGTACCGACATGATTGCCCGCAGAGAGTAAGCTATAGAACCGTAATGGAGCTCATCTCTTTTCGAAATCTGTAAAGCAAAATCACTAAATATTAATTCAGTAATTTGAGGGTTAATGGTCTTTATGGCTAGGACATTAGGTACCGCTTTTTTTACATTTTCGCTAGTAACCTGCTGTATTCTTTCTTCTACTTCAGCTGCCGCTATTGTCCATAGGGTATAAACGAATTGTTTTTGAAAATCGGTTTTTGAATATCTCGCTTTATCGCTAAGTGGTGTGCCATAAATCAACGACTCTAAACGCGTTGCTGTGGCATGGCACTTTGGATCTCTATTCGCCTCAAGCTCACCAAGTGTTTCTAGTATAGGGTTAGAAATAGAAGAAACATGTGGATTTAAATCTTTGCTGGGAGGCGACCAAGCAGTCGCTTCATTGAGATCAGCCCAAATTTTAAATGAGCAAGTACAACTAAATAAGATAGCAATCAACAATGCAGGCCTGAACATAATATTCAACGTTTTATCATCCTTCTTGAAATTCTAATGAGCGTACTATAAACACCTTGATTGCTTTAAATTAGCGGAAAAGATCACACATTATTTAAATTATAAGGACCCCTAAAACATACCATTTAATTAATTAAGCTAGTTCCAACCTTAAAAATTTGCTATATAGTATATTCGAAGTGTCTACCTTTCCAAATCAAATTACTGTTTTTTATATCAAAACTGACAATGGGCTCTGCTGCCTGCAAACATGAAACGTAAAGAATAAGGGAATAAATAATGCACATATTTACAAAATGGCCGTTGAGAGCCAAGGCTAACATGATATCCAGTTTGTTCTTTTCGCTATTATTCATAAACAATGTGAATAGTGCTGAGTTTGCTGGCGGCGCAAACCAAGTAACCGTTACTGACTTACCTGTTGATACAATTTATATCCGAGTTTCAGGCCCTAACAACTTCTCATTTCAAACCGAACAGGGGGTAATTTACGCGCCTAGCAATAGTTTGTTGGTCGATGGTCAATATTCATATGAAATCACTGCACAAGTGTCTTCCAAGATTAACGCCCAAGGCGCCAGGATAAACACCGGTAGAGAAAGCAATGTACCAACCGAATCACCTAGCGCTGTTGTTGAATATGGTTATTTTAGAATTATGAATGGTGAAGTTGTGAATACCAACAGCGAGGAAGAAGAATAATGAAAAGTGCAAATGAAATTATTCAGATCGGACTTTTAGGTACGTTTTTGACTGTTTTGTATTCAGGAAACGTATTATCAGACCAGGTAATAGCAGATGATTTGATAGTGCAATTTAGCACATGCTCAGGTAATGACTGTGTGAATGGAGAAAGCTTCGGTTTTGACACGTTGCGCTTAAAAGAAAATAATTTACGCATTAATTTTGACGACACCAGTGCCTCAGCGAGTTTTCCTGCAAACGACTGGCGTATCGTCATAAATGATACAAGTAATGGTGGTGCAAGCTATTTTGCAATAGAAGATTCAACTGCAGGTCGGATACCTTTTAAAGTTGAAGCAGGGGCACCTTCTAATGCACTCATTGTTGAATCATCAAGTGGTGATATTGGTATTGGTACAGCAGCGCCAGTTCTAGAAGTGCATATTGTAGATGGTGACTCCCCTGGTATAAGAATAGAACAAGATGGTAGTAGTGGTTTCACGACCCAAACGTGGGACGTTGCAGGCAATGAAGCAAACTTCTTTGTTCGAGACGTGACAAATGGCTCACTACTCCCGTTTAAAATAAAACCCAGTGCACCAAACAATAGCTTATTCGTGAATACTAACGGCGCGATAGGTCTTGGTACCGCATCACCTTCAGCGCGATTAGACATTATTAGTACTTCCGGTAAGGCTGATATTAATTTAAAATCTTCTAATAGCACCAACACGCCCAACTGGACTATTGCTAATAACTTTGATGAGCTGAGATTCTCGATTCCAGGTTCAGGTGCTGTTGAGGCATCATTGAATAACCTAGGTAATTTCACGACTTTGGGCACTATTGCTCCATCAGATTTTCTTTTAAGGGGTGACAGTGTAGATTGGCGAATAATTAACAACTTTGATACGTTGCGTTTCAGTATTCCGGGAAGTGGAACCGTTGAGGCTCAGTTGGATGCTAGTGGTAATCTTGCAATATCAGGTACTTTAACCCAAGGCTCTAGCCGCACCTATAAAACCAACATATTACCTATTGACGTTGATAGCATTATCGCAAAACTAGCCAATTTACCGATGGCCACCTGGAGTTATTTAAATAACACCGAAGTGCAACATATCGGCCCTATGGCAGAAGACTTTTACGCAGCATTTGAGTTTGGTGCCGATGAAAAACATATTGCTCCAGGAGACATGGCAGCGATAGCCCTTATCACGGCTAAAAAATTGAATGAGGATACAGTCTCCCTAAGCGAAAAGGTGCAGCAGAAAGACGCAGAGATATCTGAACTAAAAAGCCAGCTTGCTGACCTACTAATCAGAATGAACAAATTGGAATCGAATAAGTAAAGTTAAGCAAGTAAATTAAATTCAAAACATAAAAAAGGGCCGAGTGGAGACTGTAACTATTTTTGTGTAACTGCCTATCTCAATTTACTCTATAGAGAGTTAAGGATAGGCAGATGAATATGAAAATACATATTCAGAAGCTAGCTGAGTGTCTACGAAATTGGGGGAAGATCAAAGTCCACCTCAGTGAACAGTCGTAACGGTAAGAGCAGCAAACGCGTTAAAACCGAAGATGGTGAGTTTGAACTCGACACGCCTCGCGACCGTGACGGCTCCTTTGAACCCAAGTTGGTCAAAAAGCATCAATCCCGTTTCACATAGATGGACGATAAAATCCTCTGGCTTTACGCACAAGGCATGAGCACTCGTGAAATAGTCAACGCATTCGATGAATGGTACGGTGCGGAAATATCGCCGACACTGGTTTCTCGCGTCACTAATGCGGTTATTGAGCAAGTTGTGGAATGGCAGTCGCGTCCATTAGACTCTATTTACCCGATTGTGTATCTCGACTGCATCGTGGTCGAAGTACGCCAAGATAAACGCATCATCAACAAATCTATCTTCCTGGCCTTGGTTATCAATACTGAAGGTCACAAAGAACTGATGGGCATGTGGATTGCCGAGAATGAAGGCGCTAAGTTCTGGCTGAACGTGCTGACCGAGCTACAACAGCGTGGCGTAGAAGATATCTTCATCGCATGTGTCGACGGTCTGAAAGGCTTCCCTGACGCCATCAATGATGTATTCCCACAAGCGCATATTCAACTGTGCATCGTACACATGGTGCGTAATTCGTTGAAATACGTGTCATGGAAGGACTACAAAGCCATTACAACAGACTTAAAGCGTGTGTACCGTTCTTCAACCGAAGATGAGGCGCTGCTAGAGCTTGAACGGTTTGCTGAGACATGCGATAGCCAGTACCCTCAAATCGCTAAATCATGGCGTACGCAATGGCATAATCTCAACACCTTGTTTAACTACCCTGAGGACATCCGCACAGAATCTGTTACATGCTCGCCGAGTGGCCCTTTTTGCTTTTACTCTTTCAAAATTTATTCTCTAGAAACGGCCATTGAATAGCCGTGTTCTTTCAACAAGGCATGTTGTTTGGATTTATCCAAATCACTGCGAACCATTTCGGCACACATTTCTTCAACTGAGCTCTCTGGTACCCAGCCAAGCTTTTCTTTAGCTTTAGAAGGATCACCTAGTAGGGTTTCAACTTCTGCAGGACGGAAATAACGTGGGTCAACTTTCACAATCACATCACCAACACTAACGCCTGGCGCATCGTCACCACTAACCGCAGTTACTGTCGCAATTTCATCGACACCTTCGCCGCTAAATTCAAGAGTTATACCGGCTTCTGCAGCAGACATACGTACGAACTCACGTACTGAAATCTGTTACCAGTAGCGATAACAAAATCTTCAGGCTTGTCTTGTTGCAACATCATCCATTGCATACGCACATAATCTTTTGCATGACCCCAGTCACGCAATGCATCCATATTTCCTAGGAACAAACACTTTTCTAGTCCTTGGGCAATGTTCGCAATAGCACGAGTAATTTTACGTGTTACGAAGGTTTCACCACGGCGCTTACACCTACTCTCCTCCGATTTTATGAGTAGGAAATGAAGGCCAGTGATACAATACTAATCACAATCTCTTAGAAATTTGAATCTAATAGATTTTTTATCCCTTCGGCGTAAAACTCTGGAGTGGCATGATTATTAGTGGCTGATAATTTATATTTATCATTTAACAAATAATTGTCGTCACATAAATCTAAATTTGGGTCAATCATTAACTCTGAATGACCAGACTCTTTAAAAACAAGATTGTATGAATCTTCTTGAATTTCATAATGTAAAGCAGGATTCCCACTTTTCAACTGCTTTTCTCCAAAGCAATACTTTGCTGCTTCGCGATTGAGGTTCGGACTAGCGAACCAAGCAAGCACTTCAATATTTTTAGAGTCATTAATATTTTGCAAAAAAGTAGACTTCTCTACGTAGTAATCATGATAAATTTGCCCTAAAAGCCCTTTTGATATAGGTTCATAATTATCTTTATTACAAAGCATTGTAGAAATATTTTCTGTACAAAGAGGTAGTTTGCAACTATTGAAGCCCCCCCAGTTTCCATAAACAGCTTCACCTTTAAGTCCCATCCCGACCATAATAACTTTCGCTTTCTCATTTTCCCCAAGAATAAAGTCTTCAAACATTTGAGGGTTAGGGATCGTTTTATCTCCGTAACTAACAGAATCGTTATAACGAAACTTTTTTAGAAAGCTATCTTTATTATTATAGTCTAAGCCTTCTTTCAAAAAATTAGTGCATGCGAACTTGATATCATATGTTTTAAGAGTTGCTTCATACTTTTTAATTTCTTGCCAAAAATATGCTAAATGACTGTTTCCACATAAAATAAGCTTCATTAGCTAAAAACCTCCAACAAATCATCTTCACATTGAATATTGTTTGAACGCTCAGGACTATTAGCAGATACTTTTTTAACATTTGTTAAAGGTGAATGTTCAGAAGAAAAAACTTTCATAACGGTTTCTACACCTTCTTTTCTTACACTCCGCAAGTTAGTTTCATAAAACATTGACCTTATGCTCGGATTGGTAATTATTTCATACGATGGAAAATAGTCTATGTGACTTTGAACTTCAGACAAATGACCAGCAACAGCCCTCAATGTTGACTTTGAGTAAGAGTTTGCTTTTAAAATATGATTGCCACTTGCTGTTGCAGTTAGAGGAACTGGCGATACTGTCAATATAATTCTAGGAAGGTTTTTCCCTTTCCTTATAGTTTTGAGCAAATCTTGAAATTCATTGAATGCATTAATACATTCATAAAACGAATAGTTTTTGAAACTATATTTGTCTGGATCAAATTCTCCCGCCAAAACACCTGGTGCAGTTGGAAAAACAGTTCCAGAGTTTTTATTTATCCAAGTTTCAGTTAATCCTAAAGTGAAAATAAATAAATCCATTGTTTCAAAAACTTTTTTAACTGATTCTAAATGATACGCCCTATGAGTTTTCACTTCATTTTCACTGTTTAATCCACTTGGTTCAACTGAAGGCCGGAATGCATCATAGTACCTGCCATTCTTAGTCCAAATACCATCTTCTGGAGTAATGTTACTCGTCACTTCTTTCGTTAATTGAAGTAATTGTTGAACTGTGTATATGTTACCATACCTAGCAGAATACATTGAATAGCCATATTTAGAGTGATTTTTCTCATTTAATAATAAAGGAGCAGGTTCAGTATCTAATATTTTATAACCGCCATTTTGCAAGTGTTTTGCTATGTGTTGGGCAAAACATGAGCCAGCCGTAGCAATATTCCAGTGTTTATGAATGTTAAATTTTTTGGTGTAAATATTTTTAAGATCAAATGGGGTTTCTTCTACAACTCCATGCTTCCAGAACTGGTATGCAGGTAGCTTTTCATAAGGGTTGATATGTTTTTCGGCCATTTTATTACTCATTTATATTAATGTATAAATAGAATCACATTTTTGGAATTTATGTTTCTTTTGGTAATTTTCCCAGTTTGAAAACTCAGACCATTTGGCGATAAACAAAAACTCTAAGTTTACTTTCGTGGATGCTTCGTGATCATATTTACTATCCCCTAAAAACAGCCCAGGGAAGTGAATATTTCCACTAGATATTTCTCTTTCTAAAATCACATCTTTATTATCAGGACTGCCAAAGATACCGCCGTTAAATAGATTTGAAATATTGCGTTTTTTAAATACTTCTCGCAATTCATTCTGATCCCCTCCCGATACAATTAACCAATTTGCATCAGCAGTTAGTACACGCAATTCATTTAAGCCGTCTACTACATCACATTCCATTAAACCAGTGCGCACGTATCCAGCATAAGATCCTAATAATTGGTCCAATTTTGTTGTTTTATTATCTTTTACAAATGTATCGACAAACCATTCAAATTTTTTATAACGAGATACACCACCTCGAGCAACATGATAATCAACTAACCCTTTAGCGGCTTCTTCGCCATAGGGTAAAGCTGCTTTGTAAAAAGCTTCTGTTTTTACTTTATTAGAATCTAGAATAACGCCATCGCAATCAAATACTAGAGTTTTATATCTTTTCAAATTCATAATTGGTGAAGCTCTTTCAATGCTTTTTCTACTGGAGCAACATCATCTGGTACGTCTACTGCTAAACTACCAGCGGTGGTTTCAAACATTTGAATGCGATTGCCAAATTCTAAGAAACGTAATATCTCTATGTCTTCGCTAAACTCTAATTCGCTTTTTCTGCCAAAGGACTTATACATTTTTAGCTCATCAGCATTAAATGCGTAGATACAAACTTGCTTTTTATAAGCTTTAGGGGCATTTCGCTGATCTTTGTAGCCGGGTAAAGCTGACCTAGACATGTAAACAAGCACATCGTCTTCCGTTGTAATAACTTTGGGTATATTGACACTATTTGGGTCTTCACTTTCTGATAACCAACAATATCCATTGACAATCAAAGACATATCTTTCTTCTTAATTTCAATTGCTTTTTCTATGTCTTCTGGATTAACTACAGGTTCATCCCCTTGCACATTAATATAAATATCAGCATCAATCTGTTCAGCAGCTTCTGCGAGCCTATCCGTTCCTGTTAAGCAACTATCAGTTGTCATTACAAAATTGAAGCCAGCTTGTGCCACAACCTTTGAAATACGTATATCTTCTGTTGCTACATAAACATTATCTCGACCTACCGCTTTTGAAGCCAATTCAGCAACCCAAATAATCATTGGCTTACCAAGTAGAGGAACAAGTGGCTTGCCAGGATACCTACTTGAAGAATATCTAGCAGGAATTAAAACGACAGCTTTCATTAAGACTCCTGCATAGCGTATATTGAAGATGTTGGAATACGATAAGTTGTTGGAGTAACAGACATTACTTCAATCTTTTGAGTATTATTGAAAAGATCTAAAGTATCTTGCATCTCTTTACTTCTAGGATCGCCTGCACCATAACCATCAAACCCTGCTAAATAAATACAATTGGCGTTTCCACTGCTAGAAATCGCTAAAGCATAACTAATAACTAACGAGTTAGGTAATACTGCAGTAGAAGTGCCAAATTCAATCGTATCAGCTTTCACAGTTAAACCAAAATCCAATAGCTCCTTTCCATCAAGAGACTTAATAACATCAACTGGCAACATAGACGCTGGGGTTATTAATGGTTGTGGCAAATCTACATGTGCAGAGCAATCGGCTAAAAGTCTCACTGGGTGACATGCTACACGCAAGTCGATTAGATTTTGCGAAACAGAAGATTGAGTATTAAGAGCGATTACGATAGGATTTTTTGTCTTAATAAAACTTTCAATTGCAAGTTTATGTGCAGCAACTCCAGGGCCTGCACCGAGAATCAAAACGTCTCTACCTGACAGTACTGAGCTCGGATCCCAACGACCTTTACCATTACCTTGATAAAAGTGTCTTGATGCATCAAGTGTATTTGCGCTATATTTTTTGCCACCTTCTACTTTTAGATGATTAATTGCAGCCAAAATATCTTCTTCGCTGTAACGCGAATCGCTCAACATTTCTTGTATATATGTTGGGTGAATTCCATATTTACCAGAAAGATAATAATAAGGATTTGACCCCCAGCCACATTTGTTCTTCATGGGTTTAAAAAATTGTTCAATAACTGCCATTAGCGGAACCATATCAATGGGCAGTTTTCTCTTTTCTGCAATCTCAATTACCAATTCTTCGGTCCGCGCGTTACCTGGACCTCTTCCCATACCGGTAACAGTGGCATCTAACCAAGTAACACCATCGTCAATAGCTTGTATGGTATTTTGTAGCGCCAAGCCCATGTTGTCATGAGTATGTATACCCATCGCGCCTTCCCAATGTTTTCTTAACCAACTAATAATCTTAGTGGTTTGAGCTGGATCCATACTTCCCATGCTATCGGCGAAATACAAAGCATCAATTGCGTATTTAGATGCTTCCAAAGCCAAATTTTCCACTTCTTCCTGAGAACGATCAGCTATTTGCATCAAATTAAAACCTACAATATAGCCTCGTTCTTTTAGCCAAGTACATGCTGGTAGGGCTTTCACAAACTCATGAACATGACACGCAATACGAACCACATCGACTCTTGAGTGCGCAGCATCATTAGGAAATAATTTTGATAAGACTGTATTCTGATCTGTATCACCGACTATTTCTGTCGCATTTATCATAACAGCAACTTTCAACTGATTTGGAACTTGCAACGAGTTTATATAGCTATCAGTGGTAAATGCATTCGCACCTTTAAATCCTTTGTTTATTAGGGAGCGTAAACCCAATTCAACTATATCAACACCTGAGGCTGCCATGGCACTCAAATATTTATTTGTAAGGTCAAAAGGAAAATCCCAGGAGTTGTAGTATCCACCATCTCTAAGTGTACAATCTAAAATAGTACTCATTGTTATCGTCCTAACCTTAGTTAAAAACTTCAGACTTTAAAGCTTCTAGCATGCCTAAACCAAACTCCTGATCGGGTTCTAAATAGTTTCCCTCAGCCCATTCATTCCACGCTCTCAAAAAAACAACATTGTCTTCTTTACTGCGATGTTCAACAGAATCTAAAACCTGTCGAACATGAATTCTAAATAATTCAGGGTTATTGCCGTAAAAAATCATAGCATCATCTCCTAGTCTAGGTGTTGTATCCCAGTTAGGTATGATTACTGGGTAATCAGTGTTGTCAAAGCCCTCTTGTTTAACCAAATATTTCATCACTTTTGCATAGGTTACCTTTTTAAGGTTTTTACTGTGTAAACTGTCCCAACCAGTTGGTTTCTCCCACACATCTTTAGGGAGGTGACGTTGACCGGAATAAAGCGCGCCATCAAGTCCTAACTGTTCAACAGGAACTCCAACCGCATCACCAATTATATGCAGGTCCTTGAATCCTTCAGCTTTTGCAAGACCCCTCCAGTATTCCAGATAACCTTTGCAATCAGGAATTTCACGAGGCCGATAGATTACGAGTAACGGTTTATCATTTATTTTAATATACCTTTCATCTTTAAATGCTTTTAACAAAAACTTAAAATGTTCTAAGGCATCATCTTTTCCAGGATAGGTCTGAATAATGTCATCTCCCTCAGCCCCCCCCATCCATCCTTTACCAGACCAATCATGGTTTGCCCAACCAAGACAAAAAGGGTAATCCGGTTTCCCTGACTCTAACACTTCATTAAATGGTCTTTCTAATAATCGTCTCCCATTACCTAACCAATAATGCCAGTAACAAAATCCTTCAACCCCATACTCTTTTGCAAGTTCAGCTTGAGCGATTCTAGTTTCACTAACTCTCAAATCGTAGAAACCCAAATCAGCTGGAATTTTTGGTTGTACATGTCCTGGAAAAACAGGTTGAGCCTTGGCAACATTAGTCCACTCAGTGAACCCTTTTCCATGAGCTTTGTCATTTTCACTGACAGGGTGGAATTGTGGTAAGTAAAAAGCAATTACTCTTGCTTTAGCATCGGTTGTCAATTTTCATTCTCCAAAGTATTCTTTAATATTTTTTTTAATGTCTTTGCCAAATTCTGGGTCACTACCATCTGTGCTGGCTCCACCGGCATTAAAATAAGCAATAGTTTCATCGATATATGAGCCTCCATACTTAGACCAGACTCTCAAATTCATATCCCAATCAGCACATAACTTATATTTTAGATTGTAATTACCGCAATTAAGCTTACGTTCTTTATTGTAAAAAATAGCTTGATGACAAATATTCTTAATTTTAATTTTACTATCAGTAAATTTACCATCATAAATAGTGCCGCTCTTTGCCCATTTGACGTCCCCTTTCACTTCAACATTTCCATAAACCAATCCACTTTCTATATTGTTGCTGGAAATAAACTCGTAGATATTGAAAAGTGTCTTAGATGAGTAAAATTCATCGTCACTACCTAAAAAATACAACCATTTTCCCTGAGCTTTTCTCAAACCGATATTCATTGCATCATAAATACCCTCGTCTTTTTGAGAAAAAACTTTGAACCTATCATCTTCTTTTGTCAGACCAATTAAGCTCGGAATAGTCTGGTCAGTAGATAAACCATCAACAACTATCACTTCAAAATCCTTAAAACTCTGATTCATAAGTGAATTAATTGCTTTATATAAAAATAAAGCACTATTGAATGTAGGTATAATGATACTAAAAAATGGTTGGGTTTTAGTTACTTCTTGTGGGGAGATACCATTACTTAATGATTCAAAAAAATTTTTATAATGTTGCTTGGATTCCTTTCCAATACACTTTATTAGATAGGAATAATCTGGAGTATTATTCTTTGTATTTTTTATACGTAACTTTAAATTTTCTAAGTTTTCAAACTGCTTTTCAGCATGTAAATCTATAGTGCACACATTAGATTTGTACTGTAAAACGTCATATCCAAGAGAGCCAAGTTCATACAATAGTGAAGAAGATATACCAACAACAATTGATCCATTTGCAAAGTCATTGCTTTCAATTAAATTAGGGTAGTATTTATAATATGCTAATTTATTATTATGAGGATGGAACCTTACTTTAAATTTCCACTCACTATTTGATAAACAAAATACGTTTACAATTTTAATCAACTCAAGATTTTGTATTTGAAATATTTCTTGATCAAGTATAATCAGAATTTCCTTTGCTACTCTTTTCTGACTTAAAGTCTGGCCGCTATCTAAATCTGGTTTACCGCAAACAAAAATATTTGAATTCTTATTATACTTCGCAATAAGATTTTTTGTATTCTCCCCCCAAGCTAAAAAGTAATCTGATGGCTGAACTTTATAATTAATAACGTTAACTGTATCCAAATCTTTATAATCAATATATAAGCCATGCTGCATTGTTACAGTTGTGATGTTTTTTTTCTTAAAATATAAAGATGCTAGACATTCAACAGCTTGCATATCTGAAAATAACACCAAGTTGTCAAAAGAATTTTCATCAAGTTTGGATACGATAAACATGTACCTCATAAATCGTATAAACACCAAACTCCTGTACTTTTCTTCTACGAAGCCAAAATATCTTATGTTAGAAAGCTCTTTTGTAAAAAAACTTGACACTTCTTTGTTAAACGAATTGTCTTCTAAAACATAATCTTCTACTACCATTTTAGGTATGTCGCTAATACTTGATATTGCAGTGTGAAAAAGAAGTTTGTAATCAGGCCTACTCAAGCTTCTAAAAAAAAGAAATTTAGCAGGGTTTTGTTTTTCTATTTCAATATTTAAATGTAAAAGATGTCTCAACCAATTTTTCTTAATTGTTGCTAATTCACTATCTTTTCTTCTTTTCAAGCCAAAAAGATCACTATAAATAACTTGTTCTAATTCTTTCTGGGTAAATACACTTAAATCCATACAAGGTCACTTTGATTTTCTAATTTAATTAACATTTTCAATACTCTAATTTTTCCCGTAGATGGGCATAAAATTCGGATTGTGATATTTCTTTTTTTAATTCATCACTTAAATCCCTTCTAGGTCTCGCTTCTATTTTGCTACTTACTCTTCCACTATCACCAGACATTTTATAAATATCAAAAAAATCAAAAACCCGTTCGCTAAACGGCAGATTTAAATGGGATGCTATTTTAGAAATCACTAAGGATGGATCATTCAAAAAACTTTCATATTTAAATATATGTTCCTGCCTATATTCAGATATGAATACTAGGTAACGCCTACAATATTCATCAAAGCCTTTTGGATCAAAGTGATCCCATTTACTTGACAATAATGATAAGTATGAATCTATCGGATCTCTCACTGTAACTACTCGCAACAATTCAAAGTCTTCTACTAAGCAATCCGCAACTTGTGAACTAGTTCTAAAAGTTGAACCTATGCAAAAATCAGAATGTGAATGATCTCTAATAATTAGATGACCTCCGACAGTAACAACATGATCATTTATTTGTTTCACACTTTTGCTAAAAATTTTTAAAGCTAAAGAATCTATATCCGGTATTTGAGCGTACCTTGATTGAGCAATCAGGTCCGACGGCAGATATCGAGGCTCTCCATTACCTAAATGAAGCATAGTTGTAGGGTGAACTTCACTCAACAGGTAAACATTTGGTAAAGATGACAATATCTTAGCAATTACGGTACCACCACTACATGCGAAGTGATGTAGAACTCTCAAAAGGGGCTTAGTTTGATTTTCATGAGTATCAACGATTTGAGCGCATCTTTCCAATAGACTCAGAGTCTCATTGACTTCAGCACTCAAATTTGTATTTTTTTTAGTTTCTGATGTCAAATCAGAAATAGAACTAGACTCAATGATCTGAGTTACTTTATCTAGTTCTGATTTCAAAGTTTTCACTATTTTCATATCCATCAAACTATAATTCTTTCAAGAGCAACTCAGGGTGTTTTTTCTGAATAACATTATAGAATTCTGCGGCTAACAATAATTTATCGTGAAGCTCTTTTATTAAGTCTTTCAACTCTTTCTCTTCTTTAAATCTTTTTGATAACTCACTTCTTAAAAATTCGTTGTCTAACTCCAACTTAGTCATAAGTTTAATATTTAAATTATGAGTATTGTCGTTAATCTCACTTTTCTCTTCCGACTTTTTAACAATTTTCTCCATATCTTGTACTTTTTCTAATAGACTTCCTTCCGAAGCTTTAACTTCTAGATTCTGTAATGACAACTGATCATATAATTTCCTCATTTCATCAAGTTCCACCTGTAAAGCGTTCAATTTAGAATTACTCTCGCTTTTTTCAGCATTTAGAGTCTTTACTAACTCAGAATTTTCACTTTCAGCTTTAGCTTTTTGAGTTTCTAAATTCGAAACTGTATTGTTCAAAGCAACTTTATCGTTCATGTAAAGTTGCTCTTGTTCCGTTTTATGCGCTTTTAATTCGTCTATTCTAATTTCTAATTTCTTGTAATTCAGACTTTGCAATTGTAATTGTTCACAAAGTTCTGTTTTTTCAGCTTCGAAAGCAGATACATAACGTTTTTTTTCAGCATTAGACTGATTAAGTTTAGCGTTTATTTCTACGATTTCATCTGTAAATTTTTGATTTTGTTGCTCAATCGACTTTTTAAGTTCGATTTCTACTTTTACTAGTTCCTGCTTGTCAAATTCAAGTATTTTTAGCTGTTCAATAAGGGCTAACTTTTCATTTTTTAATGAATCAATCTGACTAGACTTTTGCAGGTTACTCCTTTCCAACTCCTTTAATCTCTGGTTAAAGCTAGACTCTAACTGCTGGGTAACTTGAGTTGCCAGCTCTTTTTCGTGTATCAGGCTTGCTTTCAGGTCTTTATTTGCTTCTATTAAGTGTTGAAGCTCAATCGTTTTTTTCTCTAAAGATTGTGTTAGCTCACTCTTAGCGGCTTCCACTTCAACCTTTTGCGTTTGCATCGAGTTTACATGTTCGTCAATCAGTCTTTGGTTTTCAGCCTTTTGCAATTGATATTGTTTTTTGAGTAAGTCAAGCTCAAACCACAAAGGATTGCGATGTAACTTGGCAAATGGAATATCTGGATCGGAGGTATCACAATCCGAGATTTCAAATCCTTGAGCTGTTAACAAAGAAGTAAGCTCTGCAATATTCGCAGCGCCTTCATAAAGCGAAGATTCAGGTAATGGAATATTAATGTGATTGATATTTTGCCATAACTCATTCTCCATTAAGGTGGCTAAGATTAAATGATTAATATCAATTATATCCAGAACTAACGTAAATTCAGCAGGCTGGCAGATTAAGTCATTAAGTATTTCGTCTACGAGTTTAGTTCTTACTTGAGACTTTTCTATTAATCTAAGTCCAGGGTAAAACTGTTTTAAACCGCTGACAGACGATAAGGCTGAATATTCTTCTAGTGTGTAATGAAAAAAATCTGATTTCTCGGTTAAGCTAGAAATAGTAGCATGTACTACTTTTACATTCTGTTGGTTTGCAAATCGCTCTTGCAACTCTATTGCTTGTGCTTGTCTAGCTTCAACTAGCACCACAACATCATAATTACCGAAACTCATGTTGGGGGTTTTAACATCCCCAGCACCCAACCATACTAATACTTTGCTCTCGATACTCATCTCTAAACTCACTTAAATTTACTTTGATTTACGAGCAATGTAGGGGACGCTTTACGTCCCTCGGCAATACCAAATTTAATAAAATGAATTAGCGGATTAATATCAGCATCAGCAATATCAGGGTAGCGCTGAAGATACCACTTTCCATCAAACTGAGGGCTTGGGAAACGCCCCTCTTTGGCACCAAATTTTAGATAATGTTCCGCAGGGTTAATTTCCGATCCTGCTACATCTGGATAGGTCTCTAAATACCATTTAGCATCAAAATACTCAGAGGTTAATAGTAAGCCTATATCCTGTTGTAATTTAGCTTTCTTTTTATCTATCCTACCGACTGCCTTAGCTAACTTGCGCATCGGTTCAACAGACTTCCAAATTTTTGATGCCTTAATCTGCGCTAATTCGGCATTCACTTGATTTAAATTATGATTAAGTATCTCTATTTCACCTTTCGCTTTAGTTAATTGCGAGGTGAGCTTACCTATTTCTATTTGCTTAACTTTAGTTTGTTGTAATACTTTCTTAACTTCGTTATTTTTATGAGTAACAGTGGAGTTCAGGACACTATTTTGTGTTTTCAGCGACTCGACTACTTTTTTAAGGGTAGTTAATTCATTTTTGAGATCAACAATTTGAGAATCTTTTGTCTGATTGTTTAAGAAATACTCTTCTAATTCTTCTTGTACTTGCGCCAACTGTAAATCTAATAATTCTTTTTCACTTTTAACGCTTTTAAAGTTTTCTTCATTTTTAATAAGCTTTTTACTGAGTGTTACTTCAATATCTGCTTTCTTCTGTTTTTCGGTTTCTAAATCACAAAAAATCGACTCTAACTCTTCTTGCATGCTAGCTACTTGTAGCTCTAGTAATTCACTTTCACTTTTAACATTTTCAAGTTTCGCTGAAGTGCTACGTAACTGTTCATTAAGCTCCAACTCAGAAACAGCATACTTCTGCTTTTCAGTCTCTCTTAATAAATGATAGTGCTCTAAATCTTCTTGCAGACTAGCTAGTTTTAATTTCAATAATTCGCTTTCACCCCCAAAGATTTCAGCTTGCTTGCTCGCACTTGCCTTTTCGTTTTCCAGTTCTAGTTTTAATATACTAACAGTTTCACGTTCACATTCTAATTTCTCGTGAAGCGAGATATTATTTTGTTCTTGTTTAGCTACTTTAACGTTTAAAAATTCGAGCTGCTTTTCACTATTATTTGCAGAGGCATTTTGCTCAATAATTTGTTGCAATACTAAAGAGTTATCAACTGTGACAGTGTCACTTTCGCTCACAGGTAAACTACACGCGGTCAATAGTGTATTCAAATCACTCAATGACTTTTCTTGTCGCACATATTGGCAGGCAAGTAACAAATTTAGGTCTGATTCAACTTGGTATTCAAGAGAACATTGTATTGATACCCCATTCTCATCCATATGATTGTTTAAAGCTGTTGGGTTTAATAAAGATTGTTCAAGATTAATCAACCTAACTTTACGTCGATTTTGTTTTTGAAATTTTAGCAAAGCAGTGTTTTTTTCAAGCCAATCACTAGCCGCACTTTCTAGTGTTTCACCTTGGCTAATTGCATTAGCAACAGCAAATTCACATTGCTGATAAAACAGAATAATGGATTCAAAGTTGTTATTATTAAGATCACTCAAAAATGCTTCAAAGTCTTCAATAGGGTGTTTACACAAAAGCAGTTCACTCTTAGTGCTACTTTTTAAACCACCGTAAGATTCAATCGAGCTTACATTTTGTCCATCAAATGAACCTGTTAATTTACACCAAGGTTCTAAACTTCCAGTGGTAATGATGATTTTCAAATTATACATCCTATTAATATCATTTGATTTTTGAATCGCTGAATTCATTTGTTTTAGAAGATATGGTTTACTGTCAATTACAGTGCAATAGAGTCGCAGAATGATAGCTAATCTACTTCAATATTGCACCTTCCAAAAACCTTAAACTTAAGACCGATTGCCTCTCTTCATAAGACAAAAGTATGTTTCAATATAATTACAGTGAAAATACTTTATTAAATTAGCTCTTTCCACCAACTTTCGTTTTCTAAATACCATACAATAGTTTTACAAATCCCCGTTTCAAATGACTCTGTAGGTATATATTTTAACTCAGTAAAGGTTTTAGTGGCATCAATGGCATATCGTCTATCGTGGCCGACTCTGTCAGTAACATAGGTAATCAAATCTGTCGCTTTACCCGCAATAGCATTTGTTGCTAAAGGATACTTGGCTTTTAAGTCCGGTGTATTTGCGAATTCGTGATTCATTTTTTCGCAAACCAGTTTTACAATATCTATATTCGCCCATTCATTATGACCACCAATATTATAATTTTCACCTATGCGACCCTTTTTAAGAACCAGCTCAATTCCGCGGGCATGGTCTTCAACGTAAAGCCAATCACGAATTTGCTGGCCATCACCATAAACAGGCAAGGGTTTATTGTGCAAAATATTAGTAATGATGAGCGGTATCAGTTTTTCTGGGAAGTGGTAAGGACCATAATTGTTTGAGCAATTACTGGTGGTTACCTCTAAGCCATAGGTATGATGGTAAGCTCTCACCAGGTGATCACTGGCCGCCTTACTCGCTGAATATGGAGAATTAGGAGCATATGGCGTATCTTCTGTAAAAGCAGGATCGTTTGTTTCCAAAGAGCCATAGACTTCATCGGTACTAACATGATGAAAACGGTGTTGCAAAGGTTCCTTTCCTTGAGCTTTGGGAAGGTCTATCCACACTTTTTTAGCCGCCTTAAGTAGGCTATAAGTACCAATAATATTGGTTTCAATAAAGGCATCTGGGCCAGTAATTGAGCGGTCAACATGAGACTCGGCGGCAAAATGCACGATAGTATCTACTTGGTATTCGCCCAATAGTGATTCCACCAATGGTGTGTCACAAATATCGCCTTTTACAAATTCAAAGAGCTTGTTTGACTCAACTGATGCTAGATTTGCACGATTACCAGCGTAAGTTAGTGCATCTAAAACCACTACTTTATCGTTAGGGTTATTTTGCATCCAATAAAGTACGAAGTTCGCTCCGATAAATCCGGCACCGCCGGTCACAAGTAACGCTTTATTTTTAGTCATTTTTAATATCTTTTATTCATTTAGTTGAAGCTATTTGTTGCATAACTTCACTCAATTCGACCCGCCAATGTTTGGGTTGAAGTCCGTTAAAAGCCATCTTAAGGGAGGCTTTATCTAATACACTATAGCTCGGTCTCTTTGCCGGAGTGGGATACGCTGAGGTTGGAATTGGTTTAACCGGAATGGATTTATTTAATAGCCCATACTTAATACCTAACTCTTGAATTGCCAGTGCAAAATCGTACCAACTACATACACCTGAATCAGTAAAATGATGGTGTCCGGTTACTTTATTCTTCACTGCATACAAACATGCTTTAGCCAGCGCGCCGGCTGATGTCGGTGAGCCTATTTGATCATCGATAATGCCAAGCTCGGGCTTTTCAGCCATCAATTTCAGCATTGTTTTCACAAAGTTATTGCCAAATTGTGAATACACCCAACTAGTTCTAATAATACACCCTTGGCTAGGCGCGAATTGCTGAACAGCCTTTTCCCCTGCCGCTTTACTCGCACCGTAAACACCGATAGGCGCATGAACATCTTCAACCTGATAAGGTGAACCTTTATCGCCAGAAAACACATAATCAGTAGATACATGCACTAATGGAACAGCCTTTTGGTTTGCGTACTTGGCTAAATTTTCCACAGCCTTAGCATTGATACTAAAAGCCTGCTCTTGTTCTGATTCGGCTTTATCTACTGCGGTGTAAGCAGATGCATTGATAATACCCGTTACATTATGTTTGCTGAGCACTAAGTTAACGTTTTCTGCGCTGTTTATATCGATATCGCGGCGGCCTAAACAAAACAAACTACTATCTAATAGCTTTAATTCTTGCGCTAATTGACCGCTTTTGCCGATTACAATGATTGTCATTTACACTTCACTCAATATTCTGCAATGACTAATCAAAGCTAGGCGCTAATTTAAAATCTAAACCTTCTGTATCTTTTGCAGATAAACTCGGTGCTTCACCATTAACCAAAGGCCAATTGATACCAATAGTTGGATCATCATAACGAATAGATACTTCCGACTCGGGGTGATAATAGTCAGTGCAGCGATAACAAAACTCTGCAAACTCAGATGTTACATAAAATCCGTGAGCAAAACCAGCAGGCACCCACAATTGACGTTTATTTTCAGCCGATAACAGTACGCCAACACACTTGCCAAAAGTTGCTGATGATTTACGCATATCCACTGCCACATCATATACTTCACCACTGGTAACCCTGACTAATTTACCTTGAGTATGTTCTAGTTGGTAATGTAACCCTCGTAGAATACCGTGTTTGGATTTGCTGTGGTTGTCTTGCACAAAATCTACGTTTGCTACATTTTGTTTGAACCAATCGTCTCTAAAAGTTTCCATGAAAAAGCCGCGTTCATCACCGAAGACTCTAGGTTCAATGATCTTTACGTCTGGAATAGGTGTTTCTATTAGATTCATTTTATTTACTTCACTTTTTCAGTTAACAACTTAGATAGATACTTGCCGTAACCACTTTTTAAAAGTGGTTTAGCTAATTTTTTGAGCTGAGCGGCATCAATAAAACCTTTACGATAGGCAATTTCTTCAGGACAGCAAATCTTTAAACCTTGGCGCTTTTCAATGGCGGCGATAAAATTAGATGCATCCAACAAACTGTCAATTGTGCCTGTGTCCAACCAAGCAGATCCCCTTCCCATTAGCTCCACTCTTAAATTACCTTGTTCTAAATAAAGATTATTCAAATCGGTAATTTCCAATTCACCACGGTGAGAAGGTTTAACTTGTTTAGCCAGTTCAACCACTTGGTTATCGTAAAAATACAAGCCAGTCACTGCATAGTTTGATTTAGGTTTTTTCGGTTTTTCTTCAATCGACAGTGCTTTCCAATCATCATCAAAATCCACCACACCATAACGTTCAGGATCGGTTACGTGGTAACCAAATACGGTGGCCCCAGAGGTTTGTTTATTCGCATTAGTTAGAGACAATTGTAAGTCATGGCCATAATACAAATTATCCCCTAGAACCAGTGCACAATGGTCGTCGCCAATGAACTCTTCACCTAACAAAAAGGCCTGAGCTAATCCGTCTGGAGAAGGTTGTGCAACATAACTAAAGTTAACTCCCCATGCTTTTCCAGTACCCAATAAAGCCTTAAAACGAGGCAGCTCTAGCGGTGTTGAAATAATCAAAATATCTTTAATACCGGCTAGCATTAAAGTGGAAATGGGATAATAAATCATCGGTTTATCGTAAACCGGCATAAGCTGTTTACTGATTACAGTAGTTAGAGGATGAAGGCGTGTACCTGATCCACCGGCTAAAACTATTCCTTTTCTCACATTCATTACCTTATTAAATTTGAAACTTTAAAATTGTAAGGTTATTGATAAGATGCAACAACCTAGTTTTAAATTGAGGTTCCGGTTATCTTAATTCCGCAACAGTAGCGATTACAATTCGCCCAATACCAAACAGCATTAAGGTGATGGCTAAAAACAAGCTTAGGTTATAAAACACTTGTGGGTACTTGGCATCTTGAGGCGACGTCGGAGACTCTACCGTAACCAAGTATTTCAGTTGACGATAAGCTTCAATTCGCGATTTTTCCAATGAAACTTGAGATGAAGTATAAGCCTGTAAGGCTAACTCCATATTAATTTTGTAATCACTAAATTTTGCCATTATTTGCGAAACACTTAAGTTTTGTTCGTCTTCAGGCAAAGAATTGTTATCTGATTTATCACTGGTAAGCCTAGACCTTTCATTTTCAAGCTGTTCCAACATACTTTCCAATTGTGACCTAGCTTGTATAACCTGAGGTGCATTCTCACTCATACTATTTCGTAGGGCGTTCAGTTCTGTGCGCTTAGCCGCCACTTGTCCTTCCATCTGGTATGTTATCTGCTGCAACGCCATTCCTTCAGCTTGTGGATCTAACAGGTTATGGCGACGTTGAAAGGCTAACAGTTCTGTTTTGGCTTTTTGCAATCTTTTCTCAACCAACTGGTGTTCCAACATCACAAATTCCAGTTGTTTTTTAGCCAGATTATGACCAATTTCGTTTATATACCACTCAGCCCTATCCACAATAGTCTTGCTCATCAAATGAGCAAAATCAGGTTCAAAGGCCTGTACATAAATATTAATAACTTGGGATTTTTCATCCAATTCAACTAGAATCCGATCCAAATAATATTTCAGGGTGGTTTCTCTGCTAGCATCACCGTCCAAACGGCTAAACATATCGTAGGCGTTATTGCTGTAGTGAGATGAAATATCTAGCGTATTTTCTAAATAAGTTAACATGTCATTTGAATAAATAAAGGCTTTAACCAATTCCGTATCTAAGCTAGCAGAACCTACACCAAATCCAGACATTAACGCCATTGCTGGATCTAAAGTGGCCATTCCATCCGGCTCTTTTACTATCAATTTAGCCTGACTTTCGTACCTTGGGCTTGCCCATATCACTTGATAAAAAGCAAATAACAAAAAGGGTAAAAATACGCATAAAACCAACGGACGTTTAAACTTTTGTAGTTGAGGATGGGCAAACACAACTGCAATTTGTTCTTTTAGACTTAACGCATTCTGTAACATCGTTTTTCGATTATTAGATTCCGTAGAAGATAATGTCGCCAGTTCAGGTACCTCTTCCAACGCTTTAGCCCGCAATTTCTTTAATTTGTTTTGATTAGTTTCACTAGGATCCAAATTTTTTACTCGCTGCATTAATCGGAATGCTAAAGCAACATCGGTAAGTTCTAACTCTTCAACCTTTTTATTTAAAAAGTCAGCATCAGACCATTGTTCATTAGATAGCAAAGCTTTGAGTTCTTCGAAGCGTTGTTCCAATTCTAATTGAGCTTGTTTAGTCATGTTTATAAAGCCTGATAGTGTTCGATCCCTTGCTCGAGATCGTTATAAAACGTTAATTCACCTTTGTGCAGCACAATTGCACTATCACAAAATTGCCTGATCTCTTCCATTTCATGACTGACCATTATGACATTTGCCTTTTCACTGCGCTCCAAAAGCGCTTCTTTGGCTTTCCTTCTGAATTTTGCATCCCCTACTGAAGTAACTTCATCAATAAGATACACATCAAAATCGATTGCAATAGAACATGCAAAGGCTAATCTTGGTTTCATTCCGCTGGAATAGGATTTAACCGGTAAATTATATTTATTGCCTAATTCTGCAAACTTCTGAACCCGCTTTTCATAGGTATCTAAATCTGCAACTCCATTTATTTTTCCTATAAACCGCGTATTCTCTCGTCCTGTCATTTGCGGGTGTATTCCTGTAGTCAAAGCTACCGGCCAGGATAAACTTAGATCTGTCACGATTTGTCCTTTATTCGGATATTCACTGCCAGCAAGCAGTCTAAATAGCGTTGACTTACCTGCGCCATTTGAACCCAATATACCGATATTGTGGCCTGCAGGTATCTCAAAAGATAACTCTTTAAAAACGTACTGATTACCTAACTTCGAAGGGTAATACTTAGTAATATTTTCTAAACGAATCACCTGCTTATCGCCTGTTTCCAAGTAACATGATATATAGCTAATGAGAAGAACGTAAAAACCAGTACGATAGATGATAAATATGCCAAACTGACCCCTTCGTTACCATATGAGGAATAAACGGAAAAGCGTGTTAATTCAATTGCATGCAGTACGGGATTCCAATTTAGGAAATGCCAATATTCTCTTGGAAAGTCTTGCAAAGAAAAGAACACGCCGGAAATAAAAAACATAGGTCGAGTTATCATTTCTCTTACACGGCTAACTTCCTTTAAAAATAGTTCAGCTATTCCAAACAACAAGCCCATAGCCATTGCGAAAACCCACAAAAGAAAAAAGCAGGTAAAAAACAAAAGTAGATTAGATATATATAAATCCATACCCAAAAAATACATCAAAACAACAATGCCAATTGTCACAAAGGCTTTAACTAGGATTTGAAATAACCCCCCAGCTAAAACAGCACTAAGTGGTTGCACTTGCTTAAACGCATAAAGAGGCTTATTTTGTTTAATTGCCCTAGCAGTGCTTCCCAACGTTTGTAAAAAACTTTGAATAAACAGTATGCCAATGGCCATAAAGGTAAAGGTGGGTATAGTGTGGGTTTCGCCTCCGGCCAATCTTCCCCGTAAGAAAGACAACACAAAAATGAATACAACTGGATTTACCACCGCCCAACTCAAACCAAACTTATCATTAAACCCCGTGCGAATTTCGCGGGCAAACAGGGCGAATATGACGTCTCGCCATATTTCCCATTTGTTGCGTTTAATAACTGTTGTCATGAATTAGTGCTTTGCTTGCTGTTTAGCTTGCAGCATTGGCAGCTACAGCAATTTGATAGATGATTTGGGTAACATCTTTGATAGATTGCATGATCTTCGCGTCAACCTTAGGCAGCACCAGAATTTGGTCTCCGGCTTGTAAAGTGGCGTTCTGCTCATCAGAGTACCAATGCTGCCCTGCATCAGATGAAACAAAGCTGGTGATACCGTTAGCATGAACTATAGCAATACGATCATCGTCTGCTCGTTCGCTAAATCCACCTGCCCATGCGATGTAATCGGATACTGTCGCCTCAGGGTTATAAACCACGGCTTGCGGCATAAGCACTTCGCCAGCAATCTGAATCAAGTCAGTTTGCGCTGGAATAACAATTTCATCCCCTTGCTCTAGGCGAATATTGGCGACTTTGCCATTTTCAGACACTATCACTTTGCCTAAAGGCTCAATTCTTCTGGCGCGGGCAATAAATTGTGAGACTAACTGTGCTTCTTGAGCACGGATTGACGCTTCACCGCTTGATGATGCAGGCGCTGTAAATAAGCTACGCTCTAAGCGGTCTAAAGATTCGTTGATCAGCATTTTTTGTTGTTCCATCACGCTTTCACGCTTGATGTAAATGGAACCATAGTTGGCTTGTTCTGGGTCTATCTCAATATAGCTTAACAAGTCCAACAAACGTGTATCTTTTTCCACAGCATAAAAGGAAGGGCCTTCGTAGCTACCGGAGATCTGCACGCTGATCACTTGCGGTCGAATGTCATCATTAAATAACACGGTATCGCCATCGGCCATGGTGAACTGGTCGAATTCATTAACTGGCAAGTAAACTGAAATAGGGCCTGATTCACGATTGCCGGTTATCGCCACGTGACTGGTTTTCGACAATGGTCGAGCATAGTTCATTAATGCCGTGCCAGAGCGCTTTGATTTTTCTAACTCGAATCTAAATGGGTATCTAGCCGCGCCCTCTACATTCACCATAGCGCCCTGCTCGCCAACAAAAATCACATCTTCATCTTTGAACGAGAATGCAGGTAATTTACCCATTTTTAGGAAGTCGTATAAATCGTAAGTTAGCACCGTTTCACCCTGACGCATTACCGTAATGTTTCGGTAACTGCCGCGATGGGGATCAATCCCACCCGCACGTTTTAAATAAAACAACACCGAATCTGACGCTAAACCGGCGTACTGACCAGGTCTCAATACTGGCCCTGCCACAAACACACTCACTGGCGTTGCGGTAAGCAGATTGACATACACACTCACGTTATTGGTGTATATGGATTTTATACCTTGCGTCACTACGCTGTTGACGCGATTAGCAGGCACATCTTGCACTTTAATCGGGCCGATATCTGGAATGAATATATTGCCTTGGTTATCCACGGTAACCACTTCTGAACTGTTCACCGTGCCCCACATTTGAATCGCAATTTTATCGCCAGGGGCAACTAAGTAAGACGAATTTAAACCATCACTACGTTCCGTTTCAAAACCACCTTTGAACAGGTTAGCGCCATACGGCGGCGGCAGCCCTTCTTCGCCAGCAGGCATAGGCCCAGAATCCGAAGGTAAATTGATACTCCCTCCTCTACCGGTACTATTGCCACCTGATTGAATATATTGCGACAAGTCAACTCGTTGACTTTGGCTAGCCTGTTGAGCTTGTTGCAGTTGTTCTTGGGTTGGCGCTTGTTGCGCAAAAAGGGAACCTACAAACATTGAGCTTGCGATGAAAAGTACTGATCTAGATAGGAAAGCAGAAACGACACGATAATTTAATAACATTATTGGTTTCCTCCTGTTGTCGCTTCACTATAGCTGGCTAAAACAGGGCTAACTGCGTACCAATCACCGTTACTGGTTTTACAATATACACGTTGACCATCAAGCATAAACTGCACTTTACGACAGGTTTTTCCGCTGGCCGCGAAAAAAGGTTTGCCTAAAACCGCAGGTTTACCGTCGATTTGCACATTTGTAGACATAGAAGACTGCGACAAAATAGCTTGCTGCGTAGATGACACAGGCTTAGCGTCTGAAACAAATTCATGCTCGACAAGTGCTCGACTAGCAATGGGTTGGTCAATCGAAGTACAGCCTTGAAGAAGGATGCTTAGTAAAAAGAAACTACTCAGTTTTTTCATAAATTATTATTAGCTTTTGTCCACAACAGTTCATACTAACGCGTCACCTTGATTTTGCAAAGAATGCGTTTGCAAAGTAACACTAAAAGTAAGGGCAACCTGTTGGTTGCCCTTGATGCTATTCTAGGGAGCTATTTTTCGTTTTCCACGAACAAAGCGTAAAATAGTCCAGATATTTTGAATCACGAAACTGTATATAAATAGCGACACTATGAAACCATAGAACATGATATATTCGGCGACTTCATACAGTTCACACAAAATTCCTACCGCGGCATAACAACATCCCATTAGCAAGATTGCGGCTAACGAGCGTCGCGAAGAGAAGCCAGCTCGCATAAAGATATTGTGCAGATGTTGGCGGTCAGGCTTCAATACTGACTGACCTTTTTTCGCTCGTCTGTACATAATTGCAGCCATGTCCATTAGTGGTAACCCAATAATCCACACTGCGGTCATTGGCCGCATTGCCGCTTCTGGGCCTTGGGTAAAATCTACCATCAACCAAACAATGGTTAGTCCAACGAACATACTGCCACTGTCACCCATGAAAATTTTATTTCCCTTGAACCCTTTCCAGCTCAAGTTAAATGCCATGAAAGGTACGATGGCAGCAATAACCATCATAGGTGCCATAATGGCGTTACCATTATTCGAGATCAACAACAGGAAGACCACAGCGAGCAGCACAATTAAGCTCATACCGCCGGCAAGCCCATCAATACCGTCAATCATATTGAACGCATTGATAACGCCAACCACACAAATCAATGTGAAGAAATAGCCAAATAAACCAAAAGAGGTGTCACCGAAGCCAAAAATATTGCCTAACGAGGTGATATAATTCTGCGCAGCCCACGCCATTATTGCGGCCACACCAAACTGACACATAAGTCGCCCTTTAGCGCTTAAGTCGAACTTGTCGTCCAGCATACCTAGCAAAATAATGAAGAAAGATGCGGTAAAAAATAGAGAACCGTTCTTAAACCAGACATCGGTTAAGATGCTAGTAATTAAAACTGCACCAAAAATGGCCACACCGCCGGTGAGCGGCACCATACCATTGTGCTGTTTTCTTGCTGTAGGATGATCAACCAAACCAAGTTGATGAGCAAAGGGAGTCATTACAATCAACAATATTACCGCTACAAAAAACGCAGTAAAAAGTGGAACAAACTCCAAATAGGCAAACATATATTACACGATTCCTTGTTAATTCGTTAAAGCTGCAGAAGCAATAATCGAGCCTGTATGCAGCATAGCGTTCCAGCAGAACTTGTATTTTCAATGAGAATCAAGTTATACCCTCTTGATATTTATAAGAAAATCGTATTTTCCTTCGTATTCCTAATAAATAGGTAACGCCGCTACTTCGAAAATTCGCGGGGATGATACCAAATATCAGTTGCTGAAAACCAGTAAAATCGTGTTACTAAATGCAATCGACGTATTATCCGTTGGTATAATATACAGGAAAAACATTTACCCATCAAAAAACTGTATGTTTTTCGCAACACAGAATAAAAAACGCTGAGAATCGATTGTTTTTTAAGCGTAATTATATTCTCTAACTGTTGTTAAAAAATGAGCGAATACCATTTTGGAATGCATGCACCAAATTTGATGCACCGAGTCTGTGCATTATGATATTAAATTTAGAGCATCCTCGTTATTAAAATGCACATTAATCGTACAGCACTGCTCGGTGGGAAATTAAATTTTTAATAACCTGCTTAGCCTGTAAATGAAAATCTCCTTTAAATTAGTTTAAATAAAGCACAATAAAAACCGACAATCTTGTTTTCAGACAAGAGCTCTAGTATAAACAATGGGTTTACAAGTTTTCATCTCGGTGATTTGATGCAAGCAATGGATCAATCTATGAGAAAAACAACAATAATTAAAATAAAGCAGTTCACATGCAAAGTTAGCGTTAACGCATCTGATGAACTCACCTAAAGGCAGCGACACAATGAATTCAAAAACACCCGATTTTTTCGGTCACCCAGGTGGCCTACAAACACTATTTTATACTGAAATGTGGGAACGAATGAGCTACTACGGCATGCGTGCTTTGTTAGTTTTGTTCATGACCGCCAGTATTCAAGAAGAAGGAATGGCAATTACAGTGGCATCGGCTACTGCAATATATGGATTGTACACAGGTGCAGTGTATTTCATGGGTTTACCCGGTGGCTGGATAGCCGACCGACTAATAGGCAGTCAAAAAGCAGTTTGGTACGGCGGTATCGTGATCATGTGTGGTCACATTGTGCTTGCCATTCCAGCCAGCTGGAGTTTCTTTATTGGTCTGATATTGGTGGTAATAGGCACAGGTCTGTTAAAGCCCAATGTTGGTATTCTGGTTGGACAACTGTATTCCCCTGAAGATCAAAGACGTGATGCTGGTTACACCATTTATTATATGGGAATTAACTTAGGCTCATTGATTGGTTATTTCGTGTGTGGCTGGTTGCAAGTGAATGCCGGTTACCATTATGCCTTCGGCGCCGCGGCTGTAGGTATGGCAATAGGTCTACTTCAATATCGCGCCACCATTGGCAGACTTGGCGGCGTTGGTGCTGAACCTTTGCTTAAAATGACCCCGTCTGGCGAAAAGAAAAGTTGGACAGTGATAGTGGCATTTTTGGTGGGCATTGCCGTGCTAACCTTCGCCATGATGACAGGCATATTAAGTATTGACCCTGTCACCCTGGCTCAGTATGTTGCGGTTGCCATTACTGTGGTGTTTTTAGCCTATTATGCGGGTATTTATGCCTTTGGGAATTTATCTTCCGATGAGAAACGTACCTTAGGCGCATTGTTTGTGGTGTGTTTGGCGTCGATATTTTTCTGGTCGGGTTTCGAACAAGCAGGCTCGTCGTTAAACCTATTTGGCCGAGACTACACGGAACGTATGATAGGTTCCTTCGAAATTCCACCCGCTTGGTTCCAATCAGCAAACTCATTCTTCATTATCACCTTGTCACCTTTCTTTGCAGCCCTTTGGGTAAACCTTGGTAAACGCATGATAACCCCTTCCTACGGGATTAAATGTGCTATTGGTCTGGTCATCATGGCCACGGGCTTTATCGTAATGTTCTTTGCTGCACAAATTGCTGCAAGTGGCTTAAAAGCGGCGCCTTATTTCTTAGTTGCTACTTACTTTTTGCATACAGTGGGCGAGCTTTGTTTAAGCCCGGTAGCTTTGGCAGCGGTAAGTAAGTTGTCACCTAAACGTTTCGCTGGTCAAATGATGGGCGTGTTTGTACTTACTTACTCAATCGGTAATGTGACAGCCGGTTTGTTAGCCGGTGGACTAGACCCTGATAATTTGAGTGATATGCCAAATCTGTTTTGGGGTATTGGACAAATTACCGTAGCCGCAGCGCTTGTTGTTGGGCTATTAACCTTGAAAACACGTAAGTGGGAAAAGTTAGCTGAAAAGAAAACTTTTAATCACGACGAAGAAAAGCCAACGATTTTGTAGTGTTATAAACACCATAAATTTTTAGCTAAAAGGTATATTTAAAAAACTGAATCACGCCCTGAAATAAAAAACATTATTTCGGGGCGTTTTTGATCAAAATAGTTTGTATAATGTCGCTATTATAATTCGAAGATCTCAAGGTAGTGCTTTTGAAATTCTATTTTTCGACACGTCAAATTCCTCAACTACAAAACCTAAGCCTTAAAGAGCGCTTTGTAGAAATTCGTGCAGCTGAAAGCAAGCTGACTGCGCCTGAGAAGTTATTTCTTAACGTTATAAAACTGCTTATTATGGTGCCTTTTTTTGTTTTTGTACTGCGCACCTTCCAAGATTGGTCTTCGTTACTTTGGGCCGCACTGATAATCATTGCTTACCCTCTAATTTTGAAGCCCTTTCAATACAGCTTATCGGCGAAATATCTAAAACAACCTGATGATTCACAAATAAAGGAATAACATGTCTACTATACTCGTTACTGGCGGTGCTGGTTATATCGGCAGCCACACAGTGTTGCAATTATTGGAAAATGGCGATCAAGTCGTAGTGCTAGATAACCTATGTAACTCATCTCCAGAGTCCTTAAAAAGAGTATCTGAATTAACCGGGAAAGAAATTGCGTTTGTAGAAGGTGATATTCAAGATTCAAACATTCTTGATAAGGTATTCAGCGAAAATAAGATTGACTCTGTTATTCATTTCGCAGGGTTAAAAGCCGTTGGTGAGTCGGTTGAAAAACCATTACTTTATTACCGAAATAATGTGTATGGCACCCTGAATTTGTGTGAAGCCATGGCCAAACATAATGTCAAAAATATTGTGTTTAGTTCATCTGCCACTGTTTATGGCGATCCCACTACCCTGCCGCTACATGAAAACTTGCCAACCGGTCAGCCGACAAATCCTTATGGCCAATCTAAACTGATGGTTGAATTGGTATTGCAAGATTTGTTTAAGTCAGACAACAGTTGGAATATTGCAATCTTGCGCTACTTCAACCCAGCAGGCGCTCATCCATCAGGCAGAATAGGCGAAGATCCTAATGGTATTCCAAATAACTTAATGCCGTTTATCACCCAAGTTGCCACTAAAAAACGCGAAGCATTATCGGTTTTCGGTGACGATTACGACACCCCAGATGGCACCGGTGTGCGCGATTATATTCACGTTGAAGATTTGGCCAATGGCCATTTAAAGGCGCTGGATAAACTCACTCAAAACGCTGGATTAGTGACCTATAATTTAGGAACTGGCCAAGGTTATAGCGTGTTGGATATGGTGAAAGAATTCGAGAAACAAAGCGGACAGTCCATTCCGTACAATATTGTGCCCAGACGCAGTGGCGATGTAGCAGCTTGTTATGCCGATCCAAAATTGGCCAAAGAAGAGCTAAACTGGACCGCAAAAAAAGGCCTAGCGGAAATGTGTCGCGACTCATGGAATTGGCAATCCAATAATCCCAACGGATTTAAATAAGAATACCAACAATCCATGTAGCATGGCCTTTAGGCCATGGATCCAAGAACCCAACCCATGTTTTATCTCGGGTTGTAGCATGGCCTTTAGGCCATGGAACCTTCCACATTCCCGCGGGGCTAAAGCAACCGCCTACAAAAAATCCGTAGCATGGCCTTCAGGCCATGGAACCTCGAATATTCCCGTGGGGTTTAAACACCCGCCTACAAAAAATCCGTAGCATGGCCTTTAGGCCATGGAATCTTACATATTCACGCGAGGCTAAAGCCACCACCTACCAAAAATCCGTAGCATGGCCTTTAGGCCATGGAATCTCGAATATTCCCGTGGGGTTAAAACACCCGCCTACAAAAAAATCCGTAGCATGGCCTTCAGGCCATGGAACCTCGCATGTTCGCGCGAGGCTAAAGCAACCGCCTACAATAAAAACCGTAGCATGGCCTTTAGGCCATGGAACCTCGCATGTTCCCGCGGGGCTAAAGCAACCACCTACCAAAAAATCTTTAGCATGGCCTTTAGGCCATGGGGCCCATCAAACCAATATTCTCGAGGCTGAATAACCCCCTGTAGGACGGGATTCATCCCGTGGGAATGTTCGTATTGCGTTTCGGGGCTAAAGCCACCGACTACAGGTGGTAAACGCCAACCCCTGTAGCATGGCCTTTAGGCCATGGAATCTCGAATATTCCCACGGGGTTAAAACACCCGCCTAAAAAATCCGTAGCATGGCCTTTAGGCCATGGAACCTTCCACATTCCCGCGGTGCTAAAGCAACCGCCTACAAAAAATCCGTAGCATGGCCTTTAGGCCATGGGGCCCATCAAACCAATATTCTCGAGGCTGAATAACCCCCTGTAGGACGGGATTCATCCCGTGGGAATGTTCGTATTGCGTTTCGGGGCTAAAGCCACCGACTACAGGTGGTAAACGCCCCCCCCTGTAGCATGGCCTTTAGGCCATGGGGTTCATCAAACCAACATTGCCGGGCCCAAAAACCAAAAACGTCAGCTTAAGCTGACGTTTTTCATATGGACTCGCAGTGATGTTTTAAACTGTCACGTTTGCCGCTTGAGGACCCTTTTGGCCTTGCTCAATATCGAACGTCACTTGCTGACCTTCGTCTAGCGTTTTGTAGCCATCGCTAGCGATAGCACGGAAATGTACAAACACATCAGCTCCGCCATTATCGGGAGTAATAAAGCCGAAGCCTTTCTCTGCGTTGAACCACTTAACAATTCCAGTTGATTTAGACATAGTCTTTTCCTAATTTTTGTCAATAAATAGCGCATGCACGCCGGTTTAGCTGTGTAGAACGATGGAAATAATGCATGTTACTAACAGAAATTATTCAATAACTAACTGGTAAAACAGATGTAAAGATATTCTTAAGTAAAATGTAATTCACGTTTATGTTACACGCTGATTATTAGGTTAACAGATAATAATTAGGTGTATATAAAATTCATGTTTTTTACGACTAAAAGCTTATAAAATCAGCTCGTTAACCTAATCGTTTTGCACAGCTTAATGGGCGATGCTACTCAGTATTTATGACCCTAAAATGACAGATAAACTAAATATTTTGACTAATCTTATAAGTTTGCTCTTACCCATAAAGGCGCGTAAAACGAGCTCTAAACCTACCAATTCATTTATTTACAAACAACATACGTATGTAATTCGCGCCTAAGCAAATGAACTTATAGACTAGGTGCTTGACCAAATAGACATTGGCAAATCGAATCAATTATTCAAAAAGCCAACGCCCGTTCATAACGCCCATAGAAGCGTTGAGAGTGAGACAGGATTTAACATGAAACCCACTATTTATACTTGTACTATTAGCTTAGGCATGCTGCTCTTAGTGGCAGCCTGCGGCTCGACAAAAACTAACCGTAGTGTTGGCGAACCAATAGCACTTAATTATGACACCAGCACAACCCAGGTCGATTTTTCCGCCCACTGGATTCGCGCCGATTTAATTTTATTAGCGAATAAAAAATCCCACCCAGCTTTGGTCTTTTCGAAAAATGGCAGTATAGATGACAAGAAAAAAGCAGACAGACTGTTCAATTTAGTAGCGGTGGAAACACCTCAGTGGGTGTCGCAATCCTACCCACATTTAAGCCACTTTTATGCCTACAAAGTGGACATTCCCCGTTCTGAATTAAAATCGCTACTGAAACAGCAAGCCGCTGTAGTCGAGGTTAATCACCACACAAAAAAACCAAACTTGGCAGATATCGAAAGTCTATCTTATCTACAAAATGCAAAACTACTCGACGCGTTATATACCTCAAAACAGGACGATGCAGATGAAATTGATAATTTTGGCGCGCAACTATTAGGAAGCTCTACGCGTTTCACGATTTGGGCTCCCACCGCACTGAACGTCAAAGTTCGCCTGTTCGATGAACATAAAAACCCGTTGGAAAGTGGCATATTAGAGCTCACTGAAGATCCCCAAACTGGCGCTTGGAGTGGCATTACTAATCATGCTCCGCAAGGAACCTTCTATCGCTATCAAGTTCAGGTTTATCACCCTGAATCGAAACAGATTGAGGTATTACAGGTGACTGATCCCTACTCCTTAAGCTTATCCACCAATAGTGTCTATTCCCAAGTGGTGGATTTAAGCTCACCGCAAACTCAACCAGAAAATTGGCAACAACAAAATATCCCTGTGGTCGATTCACCGGAAAGTTTAATTTTATATGAAACAAGCATTAAAGATTTTAGCGCGTCAGACCAAAACCTCTCTAACCCAAATCTAGCTGGAAAATACGCGGCATTCAGTCAATCCAATAGTGACTCAATCAATCACTTGAAAGCGCTTAGAAAGGCGGGACTAAATACGATCCACTTGCTCCCCACCTATGATTTAAGCACCATAGATGAAATCCCTAACAACGTCATTTCCATGCACGACAGCTTAGAAAAAGTGTGCGTTTTAGCCTCTGAATTGGAAATTTGTCATACCGACTATAACCCTGAATTGTCCTTGCAAAGTCTTTTACTTAGCTATACGCCCTCATCCTCCGAGGCACAAAAAGTAATTGAGCTAATCCGCAGTAAAGATGATTACAACTGGGGCTATGATCCTTATCATTACACTGTGCCAGAGGGTAGCTACGCGTTAAATCCAGAAGGCATTCCACGACTTATAGAATTCAGAAAAATGATCATGGACATCCACCAATTGGGCTTCCGCGTAATAATGGACGTTGTGTATAATCACACCTTTGCCGCTGGATTGGCTGAAAAATCAGTCCTAGACAAAATTGTGCCTAATTATTATCACCGTCTAGACCCAATTTCAGGGGCTATTGAACAATCAACCTGTTGTGAAAACTCTGCGACTGAGAATGCCATGATGGCCAAATTGATGACAGACTCTTTAGTCACGTGGGCGAAGCATTATAAAATCGATGGTTTTCGCTTCGACCTCATGGGGCATCAACCTAAAAGCGCCATGTTGCAGGCCAGAGAAGCGGTCAGAGCGGTAGATCCTGACACCTACTTCTATGGTGAAGGATGGAACTTTGGTGAAGTTGCTAATAATTCACAATTCATCCAAGCCAGTCAGATTGAAATGGCAGGCACCGAAATAGGCACCTTCACAGACAGATTAAGAGATGCGGTAAGAGGCGGGTCGTCATTTTTATCAGGTCAAGATATTCGTAAGGGCCAAGGCTTAGGAAACGGTTTATTGGTGTTCCCAAATGAGCTGCAAAGCCAAATTGATACGCAATCTTTACAGCATGAATACCAGCTTTCCATGGACCAAGCCCGTATTGGACTTGCAGCAAACTTAGCGGATTTTCCGCTGGAAAGTGCCCAAGGAGAACATGTGTATGGCCGTGATATAGATTACGGGGGGGCGCCTACTGGATATGCCCTAGATCCGGCGGATACCATAAACTATGTGTCGAAACACGATAATCAAACCTTATGGGACAACAATCAGTATCGCACTGCACATCAGGCTACCTCTGGTCAACGGGTGCGAATGCACATCATGTCCCTCGCCTATCCCTTGATGGCACAAGGCATACCTTTTTTACATATGGGTAGCGAGTTGTTGCGCTCTAAATCGTTTTTGCGTGACAGCTATGATTACAGTGATTGGTTTAACAAAGTAGACTTTGGGAAAAAGTCGAATAATTATAATGTGGGATTACCCCCTGCCGAAAAAGACCGAAGCAACTGGGAAGTAATTACACAAACAATTGCGCAGAACCAAGGCAGAGACATTGTTTCAAATCAAGAAATTCAATTTGCCTCACAGGTATTTAGAGACTTTCTAAAAATTCGCACTTCAACACCGCTTTTCAATCTGCAAACCGCAGAGGAAATTATTCAGCAAGTTAAGTTTCTGAACACCGGCACTACTCAAAAAACAGGTCTGATAGTGATGTCTATTAATGCGGCCAATACAGAAAATATTGACTCTAATTTCAAACAGGTCATAGTTATTTTTAATCACAATACACATTCTGTAAAATTTGACATGCCGCAGGCTCAGCAATTCAGTTTGCATCCTGCACAACAAACAGGAAGCGACCCATTAGTTAAGACCGCAACAACAGATGAATATGGTTTTAATTTGCCTGAATTAACAGTTGCAGTATTCGTTCGATAAAAAAGAACAAGAAATAGAAGGAAATAAAATGTTAGTGCAATTAACCCCTCTTCAGTGCCGTGTTATTGGAGTACTCCTTGAAAAAGAAGTCACCACGCCGGACCAATACCCACTATCAATTAATGGACTAACCTTAGGTTGTAACCAAAAAAGTAATCGTGAGCCAGTGATGAACTTAACTGAAAGTGAAGTTCAGCGCACGGTTGACGAGCTCAGAGAACTAAAACAAATTAACGAGCACAGCGGTTTTGGTAGTCGCGTGGTGAAATACCAACATAGGTTCTGCAATACCGAGTTTGGCGATCTAAAACTCACTCGACAGCAATTTGCCATAATATGTGTATTGCTTTTGCGCGGCCCTCAGACGCCAGGGGAATTAAGAAGCCGCACAAATCGCTTGGCAGAATTTAAAAATGTTGACGAAGTAGAAGAAAATCTTGAATACATGAAAACTCTCAATGGCGAATGCCTTGTAACCAAGCTTCCCAGAGAACCCGGCAAACGAGAATCGAGATACATGCACTTGTTTTCAGGAGAGCCTGACATTAGTGAATTTGAAGCGCGACCAGAAGGCACCACATCGTTATCAACACCACAAAATTCGTTATCACAAAGAGTCGACACATTAGAAACCGAACTTGCCGAATTAAAAGAACAGTTCAAACAATTTAAACAAGAACTAGGCATGTAGCCAACGGCTTTAGCCCCGAGATTGGTAAACCCATGGCCTAAAGGCCATGCTACAACCTGTAGTCGGTGGCTTTAGCCCCGAGATGGATAGGTTAAACCCCGAGAGGAACCCATGGCCTGAAGGCCATGCTACAACCTGTAGTCGGTGGCTTTAGCCCCGAGATGGATAGGTTAAACCCCGAGAGGAACCCATGGCCTGAAGGCCATGCTACACCTGTAGTCGGTGGCTTTAGCCCCGAGATGGATGGGTTAAACCCGAAATTGGGTTGGGAAAACCCTGAGAGGAACCCATGGCCTAAAGACCATGCTACAACCTGTAGTCGGTGGCTT